>NZ_JAJVKW010000023.1 GCF_024198255.1 Myxococcus guangdongensis | reverse complement strand
TTCATGGAGGAGGTTCTCTCGGAAGTGCGAACGCTCGACATCCACCGAGAGGACTCCTTCCGTAGATTGGTCCCGCTACTCCCATCGGGTCCGTAAAGGGATCGCCGATGACGATCGTTGGTTTAGGGCTCCTCCCTCGTCACGCCCACCATCGAGTCAGTCGGCGTCGACTCTTTTGACGAAATCGAGGACTGCGACGGCGAGTCGGTCGGGGGCTTCGAGGGCGGCGTAGTGGCCGACTCCCTCGAGGATGACGGATTCGACGGCGCTGGCAGCTGCCTGCGACATGGTGTTGTACGTGAACTGGCCGCCCCCCGCACCGACGGCGAGAACTGGGACAGTCAGGCGTGCGGTGTTCGCGAGGGCTTTGATTTCCGCGCCTTCGGCGAGGATGGACTGATAGAGGCCGATAGCGCCGCGGAAGCCATTGGGGCGCGAGTACGTGCGCACGAATTCATCGATGTCTGTGTCGGTAATGGAGCCCGGTACTACAGTCATGGATGGGAAGGCGAACTGGCTGATGAATGCGCGCTCCCGACCCGTCAGAAGCATCTCGGTGATGCCAGGAGAGGCGAGAACACCGATGTGCCAACTGCCTCCGTGGGTGATGTCTGCCAGCATCTCGAGGCCGAAGCCGGGGAGCCCCATCTCGATGGCAGTGAAACTGAGAACGTCTTTGGGGTGGGTGGTCGCCAGGCGGAAGACCGTTGCGCCGGCGAAGTCCTGCCCGGTGAGGTGCACGGGCCCTACGGCCAGATGGTTGATGAGGGCGTGGAGGTCCTCGGCCGAGGTCTTGCTGTCGTAGTCGCCCTCCGCGTTGCTGGAGTCGCCCATTCCGCGGAGGTCAACGGCGAACACCCGATGTGTCGTGGCGAGCAGCGGAATCAGCTTGTGGAACGCCCACCAGGACTCGGGAAAGCCATGGACGAGGAGGATAGGGGAGCCGGTGGCGCCGGCCGACACGTAGTGCAACTGGGTTCCATTGACGTCGACCTGGTGGTGGGTGATGCCGGGCAGGGTGGCGCCGGCGGGTTTCGTGGTAGCCATGGGAGCTCCCGGATTGCGAGAAGGGTGTTGTCCATCAGCATGGGCAGCCTGGGTGTTCTTACAGGCTGCGGTGCGATGGGGAGTACCTACCCTCCAGGCGTGACAAGGGAGTGTCAGGAATCATCCGGTCCGCGCTGTTTCAGACGCCGAGTCGCGCGCGAGTCGCGGCCAGCGCCTGGATGAGCGCTTCGCGCAGGATGCTGGCCAGTTGGGCCACGGTCTCGCTCGGCTCCCGCTCGGCTCTGAGCAGGAAGACCGGAGTGCTTCCGCGCGCCGGCAGGCCTGACGCGCCGGGCTCCAGCACTGTCAGCGTCCTGGGCAGGCCGAAGGCTGTTCGTAGCGTCACCCCAGCCCCGCCTCGGCCGCCGCCCACAGGCCCGCGAGGCTCGCGCTCGCGAAGGCGATTCGCCAGGCGATGCCCTTCCGGTCGAGCGCGGCGGTGCAGGCCTCGCGGAACACGCACGGCGCCTCGAAGGCGATGAGCGGCAGCGGCTGGCCGCCGAGGCTGCCCTGGCGTTCCCAGCCCGGCTGACCAATTCAGACGAGCGGCAGCTCCGCGATGCGTTCACTGCATCCCCGCGAGCCAGCGCTCCAGGCGAGCGCGAGGTCGAGCTTGCCGGGTTGGACGTCCTGGCCGGGCTGAGGTTCCAGGCCGGGAAGAGGGGCCTCGCGTGGACTCGTGATGCCGTTCAGGTCGCGGCATTCCACGTCGCCATCCCGGCGGGTGGAGGGAACACCGGCGCTCCTGGATGACATCCTGAAGCCGCGCGACTGAAGGGGCCACCGGATGCGGCGGTCTCCGGCCTCCCTCGGGCTGCTTTTCAGGGGACCTGCATCGGCCGGTTTTGGGTCACCACTGAGGCGAGGCGTTAGTCATCCCCCTGATTGGCGCAACCACACTCCTCTCGCACGTTTTTGAATGCGCCCTTGACGGCGTCTTCAACTTCTTGTTCGTCGCGGAAGTCGTCCATTCTGGGATTCTTGGCGCGGAAACGCTTGAGTGCCTCGTCGCGCACCATGTCCTTCATTCCTGAGTGATTGTCTCTCACTTCGTCGCAGTTCTCACATCGCTCCAGTGCCTCCAGCTCAATGGCAATCGTCGTCGCGGTGTTGCGCAGTCCTTCCTGTCGATACATCTCTTGGCTGGTGGAACTCATTGGGCTCTCAGTGTTGGTGGGTTGCCAGGCGCGATTCTGGCACTTGTTCGGGAAGTCGTGCCAGTCGTGAGACTGGCGTCACGATTTTTCATGCGGCGAGCCTCATTTGCGAGCTGCCGCGACTTCGCGGGCCAGTGCGACGAACGCCGTGTGCGCGGCCGAGGAGTTGCGCCGGCCAGGGTAGTAGAGGCAGAGCCGAGCGAGCTCCGGCGTCCAGTCCTCGAGCACGCGAACGAGGCGTCCCGCTTCGATGTCGCCTCGCACGTCCGGCTCCATGAAGAAGCCGAGTCCGATGCCCTCCAGGACGGCGGTCCGCGAGAGGCTGGCCTCGTCCAGCGTGATGGGCCCCGTCACGTCGATCAGGGCCGTCTGCCCCCGCTTGCGGAGCTCCCACCGGAAGAGGCTGCCGTTCGGCAAGCGCACCCGGATACACCGATGACGGAAGAGGTCCGACGGGACGCGTGGCCGACCGTGCTTCTTCAGGTACGCCGGCGAAGCGACGATGGCGTGGCGTTGGGGCTCCCCCAGCGGAATGGCAATCATGTCGGTGGGCACGAGGTTCGCCATCCGCACGCCGAAGTCGAACCCCTCGGCGACGACGTCGACCAGCCGGCCTTCGGTCACGACGTCGACATGCACGTCCGGATGGCGGCGGAGGTACTCCAGCACCAAGGGCGCGAGGATCTCGCGCGCCGCAGTCGCGAATGTGTTGATGCGCAGCATGCCGGACGGCTTTGCCTGCTGGGAGCGAGCCGCGTCCATGGCGCCGCGGATGTCCGCGAGTCCCGGAGCCACCTGCTCGACGAACGCTCTGCCGGCGTCGGTCAGCGAGACGCTGCGCGTCGTGCGGTTGAAGAGGCGGACTCCAAGATGTGCTTCGAGCTTCGCGATCGCGCTGCTCATCGCCGTCGTCGACATCTCGAGATCGAGGGCCGCGCCGCGAAACGAGCTCCTGCGAGCGACGGCGAGGACGGCATCGAGATCATTCAGTCCGGGTTGATACATCGATAGTCCTGTAGTTCGGGATGGCGCATCCTGCTTTGTCCCTATTGAGCGGTCAATCACGCGGGCTTACTTCTTGGGTCATGACAATGCACCCATGCATTCGAGCCTATTTCGACGCGGGCAGTGCCACGCCGCTCCACGCCTTCGAGCCCGATGCCGTTGTCGAGGATGAGGGACATCGGCATGTCGGGCATGCGGCCATCGATGAATGGTGGCGTGAATCTCAGGTGAAGTACCAGGCCGTCGCGCTGCCGCTCGAGGTGAACGCGAAGGGCGATGCCTGCGCGGTTCGCGCGAGAGTGACGGGCCAGTTTCCCGGCAGTCCCATCACGCTCACCTTCGAGTTCCGGATGAAGGGCGAGCGGATCTCGGCTTTGAGCATCGGCGCGTGAGCCGTGATGCCCATTTCAACCCTGTGGAAGGAGATGACGTGATGAGAGAGCTAGAGGGGAAGCGCGCGCTCGTGACGGGCGGAACGAAGGGCATCGGCAAGGCGGTGGTCGCATGGCTGCGCGAGGCCGGCGCGACGGTGCTGACGACCGCGCGGGAGGGGACGGGCGAGGGCTTCATCGCCGCCGATGTCGCCACGGCCGAGGGCTGCGAGCGCGTCGTGAAGGCCGCCGGAGCAGTGGACATCCTGGTCCACGTCGTGGGTGGAACGTCGGCCCCGGCGGGCGGCTTCTCCGTCCTCGACGACGACGCGTGGCAGAAGACGATCGACCTGAACCTGATGGCGGCGGTGCGTCTGGACCGGGCACTGGTCCCCGGAATGCGCGAGCGCCGGACCGGCGCGGTCGTGCACGTGACGTCGATCCAGCGGCAGATGCCGCTTCATGAAGCGACGACCGCGTATGCCTCGGCCAAGGCCGCGCTCTCGAACTACAGCAAGGCGCTCTCGAAGGAGGTCGCGCCGCAGGGCGTGCGCGTGAATCGCGTGTCACCGGGCTGGGTCGAGACCGAGGCCTCCGTCGGATTCATGAGCGAGATCGCGGCGAAGAACGGCACCGACGAGGCGGGCGCGAAGGAGCTCGTGATGCGCTCGCTCGGCGGAATCCCTCTCGGGCGCCCCGCGCGTCCGGCCGAGGTCGCCGAGCTGATCGGGTTTCTCGTCTCGGACCGGGCGAGCGCGATCACCGGGGCGGAGTACGTCATCGACGGCGGGACGGTGCCCGTGAGCTAGCACGCTGCTGGAAGACTCCGGTGCGGGGACGACCTCCCGCACCGGAGCAGGGGCTCCTGACCTGGTGAATCAGGAGCCTCCAGACGACAAGGGCAACCCCACCGTCGGTTTCCACGGCGAGAAGAGAAGCAACGCCGCGCATGTGTCCACGCCTGACTCGGAGTCGAGGCTGGCGCGCAGAGGATGCCGGGTATGACGTGCAGTGCTTCGTGGACGGGTACAACACCGAGCACCGACACTCCGCCATCCGCTTCGTCACGCCCGACGACAGGCACTTCGGTCGCGAAGCTGCGCTCCTTGCTCGACGCCGAGCCCGTCACCCCGAGCGATGGAGCCGCGTCACGCGCAACTGGACGCCAGCAGGCCCGGTCCGTCTCGGCCCCGCTACCTTGACGCTCACCGCTCACCGCTCATGCTCCGGTCCGCGAGTGTGCCTGGGCTTCAGGTGAGACGCCGTGTGAACGGCGGCACCGAGCGCGAACTCCCAGCTCGGAACAGCGAGGCCGGCCATGGGGGCGTGCCCCACGACCGGCCTTGCTCCTCGGCGTGTCGACGCGGCCCTACCGCAGGGGCACGCGCTTGAGCCTGAAGGGCGAGGGGCTCTCGCTCATCGTGAAGTAGCTCGCGCCGTTGGCCTCGTACTCGAGCGCCTCACCCTGGCCCTCGGCGGTGTCGGTCAGCGCGACGGGCGTCGCGAAGACGGCGGACTCGAAGCCAAGTCCCGGTGTCGCACGGAACTCGTAGACAGTGCGGTAGGTGCGAAGGAGGAAGCGATCCGCGCAGGGGTGGATCGCCGCCGCGGTCGCGGCCGAGAAGTTGGCGTCTCCGTTCAGCGGCAGCTGGATGGTGTGGACGTGGATCAGCGTGGCCTGCACACCCGGCGTCAGCGGCCGGGGGAACTTGTACACGCCGCTCTTCCCCGAGGCCCCGTCCTTGGTGACGACGTAGATGTCCCCGGTGGTGGGGTGCACCATCAGCGACTCCGCGTCCTTCGAGCCGTCCGGATAGACGAATGGGAAGGCCTCGGCGACGAGCCCCCCCGAGGTCTGGCCGTTGGCGAGATCCGGCTCGGGCACGCGGTAGATGGTGAACGACGTGGGGCTGCCACCCGGAGGGAAGTTGGCGCTCCACTTCCCGATGTCACCGATGAAGATGCACGAGCCGCTCGGGCAGGGCCCGGTCGCGAGGTCCTCCCAGTCGGCCGGCGTCACGTTGGTCACGTTGAACGTTCCGAGGGTGCTCGCGTTGAGGGTGTTGATCGCGACGATGGCGGTGGTGTCCTCGTTGTGCACGTAGAGCGCGTTGCCGACCACGCGGCTCGCGGCCAGGCCCGAGGGCTCCACGATTTGCGGCGCGGTCACGGTGCCCTGGAGCGTGAAGGTGGTCGCGTACGTGTCGCCGACCACGCAGGAGGGGGCGTTGGCGGCGCGCAGGACGACGACGTGCGCGGTGTTGGTCTGCACGAACGCGGAGCTGCCGGAGAGGCCCGTCTGGAGACCCGGCGCGGTGAGCGACCGGTAGGCCGCATTGAAGAGCAGTCCGTTGGCGTGACCCAGGCACGCGTCGAAGGCCTCGGTGAAGCCGAGCGGCGGCTCGATGCCGGTGGCAGGGCAGGTGGCGTCCGGCCAGACCTGTGAGCCGTACCAGACGGCGAGCCCACCCGCGCTGCCGGTCACCACGTCGGGCACGGTGAACGACGCGGAGTCGCCGTTCTTCTGGCCCGCGTGCACGTCGATGGGCTGGACCGGATCGACGCCGCTGAAGGCCTCCACGCTCCCCGCCATGTGGGTGGTCGCGTCCAGTCCGAACGTGTAGCTCGCGGGCTCGGAGGCGCCCGCGACGCGGTAGAAGATCCAGGTGCGGATGGCAAAGGCGCTCTGCTCCGAGCGCAGGAACGTCCAGCCGGCGGGCGGCGTGACGGTCGCGGAGATGTTGTTGCGCACACTCACCCGCGCGATGAGCGCGTCGTTGGCCGCGGTCCCCGTCGGCTTGGGGATCGACAGCGAAGCGAGCGACAGGCCGCTGTGGCGCGAGCTCCCACGCAACGCGACCCCCGAGGGCGGTGCGACCTCGGCGCGGCGAAGGGCGACGACCTGCGCGACGTTGGTCTCGGCGAACGTCGAGCTCCCGTTGAACGGTCTCTGGAGGCCGGCACCGGCGAGGGGCATGAAGGCGGCGTTGAAGACGAGGCCCTGGGACGAGGACACCAGGCAGGTGTCGTAGGTCTCGGCGAAGCCCACGGGGGGCTCGATCGCCGAGGTCGGACACGCGGCGCCGGTCCACGCCTGCGCGCCGAACCAGACGGCGGCCCCGCCCGCGCTCGAGGTGCTCAGCTGCGGCGTCGTGAAGGCCGTCGAGCCGCTGTTGCTCTTGCCGGCGTGCGTGTCGATGGGGTTGGTCGGGTTGACGCCGGCATACGCCACGAGGTTGCCGACGAGGTAGCTCGCGAGGGAGCTCTGGAACGTGTGGCTGGCGGGCTCGCTGGCGGTGGCGACGCGGACGAAGACCCAGCCGCGGATGCTCCAGCTACTCATGTCGGTGCGCACCAGCGTCCAACCCGCGGGCGGGGTCAGCTCGGCGCCGATCTGGTTCCGGTTCGCGAGGTGCGCCAGGAGCACGTGACCGGCGGCGACGCCCGTGGGGGTCGAGAGGGTCAGGCTGGTGACCGTCTTGCCGCTCGCGTGCGTGGTGCCGACGAGGGTGATCTCCTGGGTGGCCGGCGGCTGGAGGGGACGCAGCACCACCGCGTGCGTGATGTTGGTGTTGGGGAGCGTGGAGCTGCCGGTGAAGGCGGGCTGGGCACCCGCGGCCCCGAGCTGCGAGGTGGCGGCGCTGTGCAGCATGCCGCGCGACGACGAGACGAGGCAGGTGTCGAGCTGTTCGGTGAAGCCCGCCGGAGGGGTGTGGACCGCGGGGCACGCGGTGCCTCCCCAGACCTGGGCCGAGAACCACACTGCGAGGCCGTTCGCGGACGACGTGGTGGCGGCGGGCAGCGCGAGGCTCGCGCTGTTGCCATTCTTCTGGCCCACGTGCACGTCGATCGGCTGGAGCGGATCCGCGCCCGACACCGCGACCAGGGTGGCCGCCATGGAGCTGGCGAGGTCGAGGGTGAAGGTGTGACTGCTCGGCTCGGCCGCGCTGGCCACGCGGAGGAAGAGCCAGGACCGAATGGCCGAGGCGCTCTGCTCGGAGCGCAGCAGCGTCCAGCCAGCGGGTGGGGTGGCGAGGGCGGTGACGGCCTCGCGATTGCTCAGCTGCACCACCAGCACATCTCCGGCGGCCGTACCGACGGGGGTGGGGATGGAGAGGGTGGTGGCGGCCAGGGCGCTCGCGCTGGTGGTTCCTCGCACGGAGAGCGTGGAGAGGCCCTGGGCCGTCGTCACATCCTGTACGTCGTCGGGCTGCGCGAGCTCAGTCGTTTCGCAGGCGGCCATCAGCAGGGCGGCCGCGAGCCACAGACTTCGGAATGGAGTCATGGTGTTTCAGTCGGGGTGTCGACGCACCGGACTGGAGGTCCGGGAATCGGCCATGTGAAGGACCCTGATGTGCGAAGCGCAATCGACTGTCATGGCACGGGAAATTTGCCGTGAAA
This sequence comes from Myxococcus guangdongensis, assembly GCF_024198255.1. NCBI lineage: Bacteria > Pseudomonadati > Myxococcota > Myxococcia > Myxococcales > Myxococcaceae > Myxococcus > Myxococcus guangdongensis. The sequence goes on along the minus strand of NZ_JAJVKW010000023.1, from coordinate 142,571 downwards.
TGGTTGGGATCGTCGGGTGTCATCGAAAGAAGGTGGCAGTCCTGTCCATGCGGTCACGCGGAGTTCTTGGAGAACGAGAAGCCCAAGGATTTCTGCGCGCGATACAAGGGCCGGAGGTCGGTCTGCACCCCGAGGGGTGGGCCTCCAGGCAAGCCTCGTGAGCGTGGCTGTGACAGGCTCGTGACGTACGCCTGTGTCAGGGAAGTTGTTTGATGCCTGGGCTGGAGGAACTCATGGACCCATAGGGTGAGGGTCCCGGAGCGGCAACAGGTCGAAGCCGCATAGCTGGGGTGGCGCCGACAGGGTCCACCGGGTGTTGTGATGGGCGCCAGAGCCTTGCGCATGCCCGCCCCTGAGGAGTCGGCGAAGACGCCCAGCGGGATGGTGCGCCGTAGTAGCACCGTTCACCCCTGTGAGCTCTTCAATGCCGCGACAGCCTCGTCGAGGGCTTCCACCTGCCTCGTGAAGTCGGTCCGCATCTTCTCGACGCGGTCGATGATCTTCTCGGCGCTCGAGCGCGAGGTTTCGGCCCACGTCTTGAGTTGTTCCAAGTTCTCGGCCTGCTTTTCGACCGCGCGCGTGGCTTTCTGAATGACGTCGACTGCGTCCGACAGCTCCGCCTTCTCCTTTGTCTCGGCCACCGCGAGCGCGCGGCAAGTGGAGATGGCCGCCTTCAAGAAGACATCGGTGGAGGTGTCCTCTGCGTCCCACACCACCAGGATGCGGCTGCCGTAGCGGCTGAATGTGGGCACACCGTCGGGGGCAACGGCCTTGCCGTAGACGAAGACTCCGATCTGCGCCTCTCGATTCGTCAGTGCCTCTTCGAGCTCTTGTAGGGCCGCTTTCATCGTCACACCTGCCTTGTCCTTCGCCTCGAACACGATACGAGCGCCGGGTGCCTGCGACTCCTCGCTCAGTGTAAGGACAAAGTCGCCCGCCTTCTTGTGCTTGATCGTCCCAGGGGTGGCTCCGGTTGCTTCCAGCACATCTCCGGCACTTCCGGCCTCTTTGGCGAGGTACTCGCCAAGCGCGGCCTCGAACGTCTTCCCGTGCTCAGGCGTCTTCGCATCGTGCTGCCTCTTCTTCTGGAGGCTCTCCACCGCGAGCAGCACCGCTTGCTGGAAGTCGGTGTTGCGCTTTTGCATCTCCGAGAGGGAGCCCATGAGCTCGCGCTTCATTCGGAAGAGGGCGCTTTCTTCATCGTCCAGGGTCAGGTTCTTCTCGATGTGGTCATTTGCCTGCGCGAGCAGCTTCGACATCTTCGAGAGCGCCGACTGTTCATTCTCGGTGGTAAATTCGTCCGCGATGCGCTTCTGCGCCCGGTCTACCTGGGCCACGAGCCGGGTGAGCGCACCGTCCTCGTTGTCGAGGCTGAACTCCCTCACGACTTCGCCCACCTGGCCTTTAAGTTCGCTCGTGAGTTCCGCCTGACGCGCTTTCAGCTCATTTACGAGCCGCGAGAGCGCAGAGTCCTTCGCATCGAGGGAGAACTGCTTCAAGATTTCGGTCCGCTGCGCCGCGAGCGCACCTTCCAGCGTCCTCTCCACCTGCGCCTTCAGCCCAGTAGCATCTGTCGGTGAGAGTAGCTTGAAGATGGGGCTCCCTTCCCCAAGGTGACGCGCCAGACTCTTTGCCAGCACCGAGTCTTCGCCACCCACGTGCGCTTGGAGGAGGCGGTCCAACTCGCCATCCTTGCGCAGAATGCCCTGGAACCGCTCCTGCAACGCGCCTGTCTTCGGGTCCAGATAGCTTGAGAGTGACTGTGCCAGCGCGCCGGTGAGCTCCTGCCCGCGCGCGGTGAGGAGCTCCTTCACGTCCGAGAGCAGCTTCGCTCCCGCCTCCTTCATCGCCGCGGCATCCAGCTGACCCGCGGCGCTCCGCAGGGCCAGCACTCCGATGCGGATCGCATTCAGCGCGTACGCGGTCCGATCCTCTGGTGCCTTGAGCCTGTACAGCTCGGCGAGGACATCGACATCGACCACATTCAGCCGCAGCTCGATGGCTGCCGGACGGTGCTCGTTCTTCGCGCGTCGGCTAGCCGGTGACGGCGCGTCGGCAGGTGGATGAGCGAAAGTGGCGGGACCGAAGTCAGTGGAGGTGTCGTCTGAAGAAGTAACGGCAGAGGTGGCGAGGTCCATGGAGGTTCCTATTAGCGTGAGGGGCTTCGAACTTCGGAGGGCTACAGCGCTGCGGGTCTGTGCAGCGGGGCTTCTGAGAGGGGGGCGTCCGCTCCTTGATGGCGTCGTCAGTTGAGGACGGTGCCGATAGGAAATGGGGCGCCGAGTCGATCGGCAGTGCGGGGGCGGTCTACGCAGCCCTTTCGTCGAGCTTCTTTGTCACCTGTGCACTGAGCACGAGTGCGGGCTTGCGGAGGCGAGACTCGGTTGCGGAGTCCTCGGCAGGGCCGGTGGCGAAGACACCCGAGCCCAGGCGCAGGGCATTCATGAGCTAGGGCTCCTCCACACGCTCCTGCTCAATCAGGGCGAGGTTGGCAGCTGTCTTCGGGCGGTCGTTCATGGCGAAAGGCCGCCAAAGCAGCCGGCGTGCCAACGCCCGCGACGCCACGCAACGGGTTGGGACGGGAGGGAAGGTGCGGAAGCCTGAGGGCAGGGCACAGGCCATCGCGTATGCGCAGTTACCGCGAGGTAACATTATCTACGGAGCCGTCGACGCCCATTGGGGCGCGAGAGGCTGCGTTACGGGGTTACGCGAGCGTGGTGCTTCAGCAGCCGCTCTGCGGCCTCGAGGCGGTTGTCCATCGTCTGGCGGCTGTTCAGGCCCAGGAGTGCGGCGGCGCGGGACTTGTTCTTGCCGCACTGCTCAAGCGCCTTCTGGATATAGGCCGCCTCTACTGAGGCGAGCAGCATGGGGAGCTCAAAGCCCTCGGGGAGGGGACCGTCGGGGTCGAGGGCGAGACGGTTCTTCTTTGCGCCGGGGCGGATGGCGGCGCCGGCCACTACCTCATCGATGAGCGGGCCGGGCGTTAGCATCGCGCAGCGCTTCAACGTGTTGAGCAGTTCGCGGACGTTGCCCGGCCAGGAGTGTCCGAGGAGGAGGGGTCTTGCGCCGGTGGAGAGTTCCTTCGAGGGAAGCCCCACTTTCTGGAGGTCCTCGTTTGTTCTGCGCATGAGGACGTCGATGAGTTCGCCTATGTCCCCTGTGCGCTCGCGGAGCGGCGGAAGGAAAAGCGTCCCGACGGCAAGCCGGTAGTAGAGATCCTCCCGGAACTGACCGCAGGCGACCTGGTCGAGCAGATTCCTATGGGTCGCCGCGATGATGCGCACGTCGATGGTCTCCTCTTTGGTACCGCCAACCGAGCGGACCTTTCCGACCTCGAGCACGCGGAGGAGCTTCACCTGGGCTTCGAGGGGCAGCTCTCCCACTTCGTCCAAGAAGAGGGTGCCGCCGTTCGCGGTGCGAAAGGCGCCGGGCTTCTTCTCCTGGGCGCCGGTGAAGGCGCCCTTTTCGTGGCCGAAAAGCTCGGACTCGATGAGCTCTTTCGCCAGCGCGCCGCAGTTGAGAGGGAGGTACGGGCCAGTCCGCCTCGGGCTTCCGGCGTGGATGGCGGAGGCGAACATCTCCTTGCCCGTTCCAGTTTCACCCTCAATTAGCACGGGGTATGGGGGCCCTGCGGCGTACAGCCGCGCTTGATCGAGCGCGGCGCGAATTGCTGCCGACGTGCCGCGGATATCCTTGAACGCGGAGGAGGGAGGCGCCCTGTCCCCGAGTACTTGCTCAAGAGAGGGGGCGTCGGCGCGTAGCACCTCGGGGAGGAACTCGGCGGCCAGATTGAAGGGCACCGGCACTTCGACGAGCTGCTGCGACTCCTTTGCGACAGCGACGAGCGTCGCCGGGTAGCGGCTCTTTCCGACGAGGAGCCACACCGCGCCCATAGCTTCTGTGCCACTGTTCAGGAGGAAGTGTAGGCGGGTGTGCGGGCCATGGCGCTCCAGCGTCTCGCGGATGGCGGCGAGGGCGCCCCGGTAGATGCTCTCGTAGTCGACCGGGGATTTGAGCTGATGGTGGCAGAGGCGCAGCTCGGCGCGGGCCCTCGGCTTCAGCGTGGTCGCGAGCCATTCCTCGGCGTCCTTCTTCTTCAGGTCGTTCACGATGACGACCTCGTCAAAGGTGATGGACCTTGAGCTCACTGCGGCGGCGAGCCGGCTCACCTTGCCGGGAGCGTCGCGAGCTGCTTCATGGTCGTCCTTCCCAATCCACGCTAGGAGGATGTTCCGCATCCACCGGAGCGTAACATGGGTCACGCTCTGGTAAGAGCGATTACTCTCGGGCTAGAGCGCGGGCTACGACGCTCCGCTGCGCGCCATGGGGCCGTTCATGGTCGGCACGGGAGCTGCTATCGAGCGGGAGGACGGATGCGGGCTCCCGGAGACTCGGGCGAAGGCCGCCATTTCGCACTGGAACGCATCGCGTATGCTACGCCCGGCTTTTTAGGGGCCTCAGTGCCTCTACAGGAATCGCAAGCTCATGCTGACCGGAGAACTTCGTAACCGCATCAATGCCATCTGGGACGTCATCTACGCGGGAGGCATCTCCAATCCGATGACGGTGGTGGAGCAGCTCACCTACCTCTTCTTCATGAAGCGGCTCGACACCGAGCACACGCGCGAGGAGGCGAAGGCAGCGACGCTCAAGAAGGAGATGGAGCGTCGCATCTTCCCGAAGGGGAAAGACAAGAGCGGCACGCCGTACGAGCAGTACCGCTGGTCGAAGTTCAAGAACCTCGACCCCTCGTCAATGTTCAAGCTCGTCTCTACGCAGGTGTTCCCGTGGCTCCAGACGCTAGGGGGCGAGGCGTCCACGTACGCGGAGTACATGAAGGACGCGCGGTTTCAATTCCCCACTCCCGCGCTCTTTGCCAAGGTGGTGGACATGGTCAGCGAGCTGCCGCTCGATGACAAAGACACTAAGGGGGACCTCTATGAGTACATGCTCGGGAAGCTCGCCGCGGCAGGGCAGAACGGGCAGTTCCGGACGCCCAGGCACATCATCCGGCTGATGGTGGACCTCGTCGCTCCCACGCCGAAGGACATAATCGTTGACCCTGCGTGCGGCACCTGCGGCTTTCTCGTGGGCGCGGCGGAGTACCTCAAGAAGACGCACCCCGCGCTCTTCAAGGACTCGTCGCTCAAGAAGCACTTCCACGAGAACATGTTCCATGGGTTCGACTTTGACCCAACCATGCTGCGCATCGGCAGCATGAACATGATGCTTCACGGTATCGAGAACCCGGACGTCCACTACCGAGACTCCTTGTCGCAGGACCACGCGGACGCGGTGGAGCGCTACACTCTGGTGCTGGCGAATCCACCGTTCGCGGGAAGCCTAGACGCTGAAGGAGTGGCTAAGGACCTCCAGCAGGTGGTGAAGACCCGGAAGACGGAGCTCCTCTTTCTTGCGCTCGTCCTCAAGATGCTGAAGTCCGGTGGACGCGCGGCGGTCATTGTGCCAGAGGGAGTGCTGTTCGGGTCGTCAAAGGCTCACCAGCAGATCCGAAAGATGCTCGTCGAGGAGCAAAAGCTGGATGCAGTCATCTCGCTGCCCTCGGGCGTGTTCAAGCCGTATGCGGGCGTTTCGACGGCGATCATCATTTTCACGAAGACGAACTCGGGCGGAACCGACCACGTCTGGTTCTACGACCTAGAGGCGGACGGCTGGAGCCTCGATGACAAACGGCAGCCGCTGCTCCCCGATGAGAAACTGGGACAGAAGCCGAAGGCGAAGCTCTCGGAGGAGGAGCACGCGAAGAACAACCTGCCGGATGTGCTTCAGCGTTGGGCACAGCGGACGAAGGCCGAGCGGAAGAATCCGCACTCTGCGCAGAGCTTCACGGTCGCGATGGCGGACATTGTCGCGAAAGACTACGCGCTCAACCTAAACGCGTACCGAGAAACCGTCGCGCAAGAGAAGTGTCTCCGTCCTCCGAGGGAGATTCTGAAAGAACTCGTTGCCGACGAGGAATCCATCCAGAACGATCTCGCGTCTCTTCTGACGGAGGTCAAATGAACGTCCCAGTCGTTCCTTTGCGAGACGTATTGGTTCCGGCACCTGTTGTGCGCGCAGGTGAGCGTCAGCTTCCCATTTTGTCGATGACCATGCACCACGGGTTGGTCAATCAAGATCTGAAGTTCAAGAAACGTGTCGCGAGTGCGAACACAGCGCAGTACAAAGTGGTGCGCGGGGATCAACTTGTCGTCGGCTTTCCGATCGACGAAGGGGTGCTTGCGTTTCAGAAGTTGCACGCTGAAGCAATCGTCAGTCCTGCATACGACGTGTGGGATGTATGCCGTCGTGAGACGGTCGACGAGCGTTATCTTGAGCGCTTCCTGCGCTCACCAGTGGCGCTCGCCTATTACAAGGCGAAGTTGCAGGGCACGACTGCTCGTCGCCGCACCTTGCCAGATCAAGTATTCCTTTCATTGGGCGTAAGGTTGCCACTGATTGGTGAGCAGCGCCGCATCGCCGACATCCTCGACCGCGCCGATGCGTTACGTAGTAAGCGCCGAGATACACTCACGGGGCTTGGTGAGCTGAGCCATTCGATATTTCACCACATGTTCGGTCAGTACCTCCAGCGTCCGGCTGTGACCACGGACTCTGCGCAAGAACCGCTTCCGCAAGGATGGCGAAGGGCCAAGTTGAGTGCTGTTGCTCGGCTAGCTACAGGGCACACACCGAGCCGGCGCAAGCCCGAGTACTGGGGCGGAGGTATTCCTTGGCTCAGCCTCACAGACATCCGGCGCGCAGACGGTACGGTGATCAAGGCGACAGGTGAGAGTGTCACCCAAGATGGAATCGACAATTCCTCGTCGGTGGTCTTGCCAGAAGGAACCGTCTGTTTCTCGCGTACCGCTTCGGTGGGATTCGTGACGGTGATGGGGATGTCGATGGCGACGTCGCAAGACTTCGTGAACTGGGTGTGCGGGCCTGAGTTGACTCCGCGATACCTGATGGCGTGCTTCATCGCCTCCAGGGAGCCTCTCCGTGCGATAAGTGCGGGGTCAACGCACCGGACAATCTACTTTCCTACTGTTGAGCGCTTTCATGTAGTCGTTCCCCCGTTGGAACTCCAGCGCGAGTTCGCCGCCTGCATGGAAGTTATTGACAAGATGAAGGCCCAATATCAGTCACACCTCAAGAAACTCGACGAACTCTTTGCGTCGCTACAGCACCGCGCCTTCCACTGCGGGCTTTGAGTACCATTTTCCTCTTCTATCCGAGGACACACCGCACATGAGCCAGTTCCAATTCCTGAAAGCGGAGTGGCCGCTGCCGTTCGAAGCGGCTAGAAAGGCAGAGGAGTTTGCGCATCCGGACCCGCGAACGGCCTGCTTTTACGCACGGCGTTCCCTGGAACTCCTCGTCCAGTGGCTCTATAAGCACGACTCTAGCTTCGGGATGCCGTACAGCAATCAGCTCTCATCGCTGCTTCACACGCCCAAGTTCCGCAGTACGCTGGGAGATACGCTCTTCGCCAAGGCGAAACTCGTTGTCTCATTAGGCAACAACGCCGTGCATAGCACGCGGCCGGTGTCGCTATACGACAGCATCCGCGCGGTCCGTGAGCTCTTTCACCTCGCCTACTGGGTGGTGCGCACATACGCGCAAGGCGACCGGCCGCACCCGAGCCTCGTCCTCGACGAGTCGAAGCTGCCGAAGGAGAACGAGGCGCACCGGCAGACCGCCGCGGAGCTTCTGGCGTTCGAGGCGAAGCTCCGGGAGAAGGATGAGAAGCTGACGGAGCTCCTTCTCAGCAAATCCGAGCTTGATGCGGAGTTGGTCCAACTGCGCGAGGAAGTTGCGTGGGCGAAGGCGGTTAATCAGAAGAAGCCGGACACGCATGACTATGGCGAGGCGGAGACACGCTCGGCCCTCATCGACTTTCTTCTCTCTGAGGCGGGGTGGACGGCCCGCGTGACGGGCAAGGACATCGAGTTCCCGGTGAATGGAATGCCGAACGCCTCGGGCGAGGGGCTCGTCGACTATGTGCTGTGGGGCGATGACGGAAAGCCGCTCGCGCTGGTGGAAGCAAAGCGAACCACGAAAGATGCCCTCGCGGGTCAGCAGCAGGCGACGCTTTACGCGGACTGCCTCGAGAAGCAGTTCAGCCAGCGTCCGGTCATCTTCTGCTCGAACGGCTACGAGCACTTCCTTTGGAATGACACCTACGACCCCCAACGGTCGGTACAGGGCTTCTACAGGAAGGATGAGTTGGAGCTCCTCATCCAGCGCCGAACCGTGCGGAAGGAACTCCGCCACGCGCCGGTGAAGACAGCCATCGTTGAGCGCTACTACCAGGACCGCGCCATCCGCAAAGTCGCGGAGGACTTCGAGGCGAAGTCGCGAAAGGCGCTACTCGTCATGGCCACCGGCTCGGGGAAGACGCGCACCGTTATCGCGCTCACCGAGCTCCTCATGCGCTGCAACTGGGCCAAGCGCGTGCTGTTCCTCGCGGACAGAAAAGCCCTGGTGAAGCAGGCGGCGAGGGAGTTTACGAAGCACCTGCCCGACTCACCTCCGGTGAATCTGCTCACCAACCCCGAGGGGAGCGGCCGCGTCTATGTCTCCACATACCCTACAATGATGGGGCTCATCGAAGAGCGGGCGGGCGGAACGCGTCGTTTCGGTGTCGGGTACTTCGACCTCGTCGTCATCGACGAGGCGCACCGGTCAGTGTTCCAGAAGTACCGAGCCATCTTTGAGTACTTCGATGCGCTGCTCATCGGACTCACCGCCACGCCGAAGGCGGAAATCGACCGGAATACCTACGACCTTTTCGACCTTGAGAAGGGTGTCCCCACAGACGCGTATGACCTCGACCAGGCAGTGAAGGACGGCTACCTCGTCCCCATGAGGGGCATCGCCATTCGGGAGAAGTTCCTCCAGCACGGCATCACCTACGATGAGCTTTCGGAGGAGGAGCAGGAGAAATGGGATGCGCTTGAGTGGGATGAGGGCGGGCCGCCCGCCTTCGTCGACAAGGAAGCGCTTAACAGCTGGCTCTTCAACATCGACACCGTGGACAAGGTGCTTGAGCACCTCATGTCGAAGGGCTTGAAGGTGTCGGGCGGGGATGTGCTCGGGAAGACCATCATTTTTGCGAAGAATCGGCAGCACGCCCGCTTCATCGAGGAGCGCTTCAACGCGAACTACCCCGAGCTGAAAGGGAAGTGCGCGCGCGTCATCACCCACGGCGTGGACTACGTGGACACCCTCATCGACGAATTCAGCAAGCAGGACTCAGAGCTTCGCATCGCTATCTCGGTGGACATGCTGGACACCGGCATCGACGTGCCGGAAGTCGTGAATCTTGTCTTCTTCAAGATGGTGCGCTCGAAGACGAAGTTCTGGCAGATGCTCGGGCGGGGCACGCGGCTTTGCAAGGACCTCTTCGGCCCCGGCCAGGACAAGGCGTTCTTCTACCTGTTCGACTGGTGCGGAAACCTCGAGTTCTTCCGCGAGAATCCGCCGACTGACGAGGGCTCGCTCGGCGACAGCGTAAAGAGGCGCGTTTTCGTCACCCGCGCGCGGCTGGTACGCGCGCTGGACGACGTCCCGAGCTCGCTCAAGCCTGAGCAGCGCGAGGCGCTTCGTGCCATTCGTGACGAGGCGGCGGAGCTGCTTCGGCGGGAGGTGGAAGCGATGAACGTGGAGAACTTTATCGTCCGCCCTAAACGAAAGCTCGTGGAGCAGTACAAGGACAGCAATGCATGGGCGGCCCTGCCGGATGAAAAGCTCTCGGAAGTGTGCAAGGAGGTGGCGGGCTTGCCATCCGCCACTGAGTCTGAACCCGAGGAGACGCGGCGCTTCGATGTGCTGCTCCTCAACCTCCAGCTCTCGGTTCTCCGGGCCGAGCCGCGGTTCAAGTCGCTGAAGCTCAAAGTGCAAGAGGTGGCGCAGGCGCTGACGGAACTCTCCGCCATCCCGATGGTGGCGTCTGAGATGTCGCTTATTCAGGATGTGGCTGGAGACGAGTGGTGGCGGGATGTGACAGTGCCGATGCTGGAGCAGGTGCGACAGAAGATCCGGCTTCTGGTTCGCTTCATCGAGAAGAGTAAGCGCACCATTCTCATTACTAACTTCGAGACGGAGGTTGGAGGCGAGGAGGAGATGCAGGTCGGCGGGAGCCTTCCTTCGACGGACCTGGAGCAGGTACGGCGCAAGGCGCGCGCCTTTCTCACTGTACGGCAGGACCATGTCTCGGTGCAGAAGCTCAAGCGTGCGGTGCCGCTGTCGCCGACGGACCTACAGGAACTCGAGAAGATGCTGGTCGAGAACGGTGTCGCGCGGGCGGAAGATTTGCAGCGCGCGGCTGGCAAGGGCTTAGGACTTTTCATCCGTTCCCTGGTGGGCCTTGATTCCGTGGCCGTCCGCGAGGCGTTCAGCAAGTTCATCTCGGGCAGCGCCTTCACGGCGCGCCAGCATGAATTCATTGAACTCGTCATTGAACACCTGACGTACTCCGGCTCGGTTAATCCATCGCTCCTCTATGAGTCGCCGTTCAGCGAGCTTGCGCCAGAGGGGCCGCAGACGCTGTTTAGTGAGGCGCAAGTCTCGGAACTCATCTCTGTCATTGAACGGGTGAATTCAACGGCGGTGGCTGCATGACGAAGAAGGCGAAGCGGAAGCAAGCCGCATTCCAAGTGAACCTCGTCCGCGGCCTCATGAATGAATTCCTCACTTCAGGAGAGAGCCACGCCGTTGCGCAGATGCATGTGGGCGCGCTCCTGTTCTTCAAGTGGCTTAGCGACGACAACGATTCGTCAGATGCAGAACGCGTGACTCCAGCGGCAGCCCTCCCTCCAAGGTATCGGTGGGACGCCTTGCGCGCGATGTCGGATGACCAGTTCGGTTCGACGTTCCTTGAACGCATCGTCCCTTACCTCGCGAGCTATGCCGAAGGGCGGACCGTCCGCGCATTCTTCGCTCAGAGGTTTGCGACGCCTCGTGACGTCGCGGCCATCGGCCGCGCGCGGGGGCGGCTCGCCCATGTGCTGCTCACCAAGTTGTCGCTCGCGGAGCGCCAGTCGGTGATGGAGGGACTGGTCTCGTCTGAGTACGTGGGTTGGTCGCCCATCGTTGAGACCTCCGCACCATTGAGACAAATCATCTCAGCATTTGTAAAGCCCACATCAGGGAATCGCGTTCTGGACCTCGGCTGTGGCACTGGTGCACTGCTTGGCGACGCGCTTGTGGCCGCTTCTGCGGACGGGTTCGCTCCGGGCTCACTAGAGGTCCACGGCATCGATGTGTCCGAATCCGCAGTGACGTTCGCCCGACTCAGGCTCGCGCTGCTCGGCGCGCCAAATGCGGAGTTGCGAGTGGGGGATGTCGGCGACATTAGTTTTCAGGACTGGATCGCCGATCAGAAATTTGACGTCGTTTTGGCCGATGTGCCGTTCAGCAGCACGGTCAACGGTCTCGCGTTCGGCGCGCCAGATGAGACGGTCCGCTTCCCATCGAATAGCGCAGAAGTCGTGTTTTCAATCCTCGCGGCTGAAGCCCTTTCTAACAATGGCGTCGCTGCTGTCGTGGTTCCGTACGGCTTCCTGTTTTCGCTCAACATGGGGATGAGAATCGTTCGGGAACGCCTCGTCCGCGAATATGGGCTTCGGCGAGTCATTGGTCTCTCGCCCGGATTTCTTGGCGGACCAGCGGTGAAGCCGGCGGTTCTTATTTTCCACGGCCGAGCAGCCCCTCCATTTGGAAACATCTGGTTCCACCAATGGAGAACCTCGAGTCGCAGTTCTCCGGGTTCTACTGAGATTGACGCGGCGATTTCGCGCTGGAAGGAAGCAGAAGGCGAAGGATACATTTCGGACGAGAGTTTCACAGTTGAGTTGGAACTTCTTGGCCGCGATGCGTACGTCCTTGAGCCTGAGCATTATGCACCGAAGCGAGAGGTGCAGCTCCGTCCCTGGCCCCAGATGCAGACTGACGCTGCGGCTGCGCTCGAATGCACAGACAAGTTGATGATGGAACTCGGACCACCGGTGTACAAGGAAGTCCGACTAACGCCGCTCCACACGTTGTTAAAACGGTCGCGTGGCGCTGCGGCCAGGGAAGACGACCCCGCCGGTCTGTTCGTTACGCCAGCGGACATTGAGCCCTTCACGGGCAGCCTTCGACGCCGCCGCAGCGCCGCAGAGGCCGCAGACCGCTCCAGCACCATCCCGTTCGCTGCTGGCGATATTCTGTTTCTCCGGCTGAATCCCGGACTCGGCAAGGTGCTCGTCGCGGACTCGCACGGAGTTGCGTCGTCCGATTTCATCGTCTTTCAGTTGCTTCCTGGCGTGAGTGTTTCAGCTCGATACATTGCAGCAGTGTTGCGGTCTGAGCCATTTCGTCGTGAAATGGAACGCGCCGCGCATGGACTGACATTGAAGCGTGTCACTAGTGATGAGGTGCTGTTCTCCGTGGTGCCCATTCCCGCAGATCATCATCAGGTGATTGAAAAGATATCGAGGCTAAGCGAGCTGCAAGCGAGTGTCGCGAGGCTCTCGACGCTTGTGAGCGAGATGTCCACCGCAGAGTGGGAAGTGCTGTTTAAGGCGGGAGGCTTTTCGTCCGATGCTTAGAGGGATTTCTGTTGGTGGGTTCAAAGCCTTTCGTGACGCGCAGAGCGTACCATTTCGGCCGCTTACGTTGGTGTTTGGCCCAAATAGCGCCGGGAAGTCGAGCATCATCCACGCACTGGCGTACCTGCATGAGGCAGCTGCCACTGGGCGGTACGACGTAAATCACACAAAGCTCGGAGGGCAAGTGATTGACCTCGGAGGCTACCCTCAGTTTGTTTATCGCCGGGAGGCGATGGGAAGGGTTCAGATTGAAATCACGTTCGACGCAAGCCCGCCCCTCGCTGCGCATCTGGGAGTGAATGTCCGGACGCCAATTGCTGTGGAGTTTGTGGTTGGTGCCATGTTTGCTAACCAACGGGAGTTGCCGTCGGATTCGGCCCGAATGGATACGCCTTATTGTGGCGTTGCCGGAATCCGCGTTTCGGTGGATGGGAAGGTGGCGCTTCGCATCGCTCGACGGGAACGCGGCGATTTCCGTCTCTTCGACCTGTCGGGTGATGATGTATGGCCAAGTCTTGCGGCTCACCTTGAGTCCAGAGTCAAGCGGATTTCTGATGTCTTGGAGTACTTGGAACCGCTTATCCGGATTCACGGTGACGAGCTTGTGCCGACGTCGGTCAGCATCGGGCTGCCCGTCCGTGGGAAGAGAAGCACCAGCGAAAAGGGTTCAGTGAAGCTCATCCCAGCGAAGTTCACTGATGAGTCGAAATTGCTTTGCCAAGCGCTCGGAACGTTTTTCTCGCTGCTGGGCGAGAGTGTCCGTGATGCGTTGTCCCAAACGCAGTATCTTGGACCACTTCGAACCTATCCGCCTCGTCTACTCGGAAATGTCATCGAGGAGACGGACGTGGCCGGAGGGGCCTATGCTTGGCGCGTTCTGGCCACAGATGAAGGCGTGCGCACGCGTGTCAACCGCTGGCTCCGCGAGGATGGGGCACTGCGCACGCACTACGAACTCGTCGTGCAACATCTTGTACCCGCAGAACGCATAAATCTTCCCCTTAAACACCTGCTGACGAACTGGAATGTCGAGGATTCAAATCCGACTGAGGAGGAGCTGAACGCATTCGCGACGAAGGCTCAGGACCCGGACTACACCGAGCAGGAACTGACGAAGCTGGTGAACACTTTCGTTGAAGGATTAAGGTCGAATGCAGGTGGCGGGTTGCCGTCGCTGGGCCTCTTCGATCGCAACTCGCAGACGCTGGTCGGCCATCGCGATGTCGGCATTGGCATTAGTCAAGTCTTGCCAGTCCTGGTTTCTGCATTCGGATCTCGTGACGCACTGGTCGCTATAGAGCAGCCGGAATTGCACGTGCACCCAGCCCTCCAATCGGAGCTTGCCGATGCTTTCATCGAGGGAGCTCTGGAACGTGGCAATACGTTCGTGCTTGAAACGCACAGCGAGCACTTGGTGCTTCGCGTGTTGCGGCGTATCCGAGAGGGGAAACATGTCACCTCGGGCAGAGCACTTCGGCCAAGTGATGTTGCGATATTGTACGTAGAGCCCGGAGAACGGGGTTCGCGAGTGATTGAAATACCCATTCGCGAAGACGGTGAGTTTGGTGGTCCGTGGCCGCGCGGCTTCTTCGCCGAGCGTGTCCGGGAGTTGCTGTGATCCACGAGTTCGCGGTTGAGCCGGAGCTTCTGAGGCGGTGGACTAGTCGCCAGGCGCTCGCGTTTTTTGTACAGACCGTGGGTTTGGGGACGCCGCGAGTGCTTGCGGCATTACCCTCTGCTGTGGAATGGCGTCGGGCTGCGCTAAAGGACCTTGATAGCCTTTCTCAAAACGATCAGCTGCGACTCACGACTCTTGTTGAACATCTATCTCGGTTGACCAGCCTTCGCACCCCCATAAACGTTGATCCGTTGAAATGGCCCTCCAGTGCGCTCGCCGAGCATGCCCGCCGATCACTTCAGCCGATTATTTGTGTCGAGGCGGGTGGCGCTGCATGCACGGAGGACGTAATCTGGGACGATCTTCCGCCGTGGAAGGCGAGCATGTCGCGGGTTGTTTCGCGAGATCCGGACGCACTCGTGAATATGCTTGGTCCGCTGCTTCGCGCGGCGAAGGAGTTCGTCCTGGTGGACCCACATTTCGAGCCTCGGCGCAGCGGCGCGGGCGACTGGTTCACCGCCACACTAGAGCGCATCGTCTCCGCTGTGGTGGCCCAGCGCGCTGATGCCGAGAAGCCGGGGCGCATCGAAGTCCTAACGGGTAGAGAAGTTGATGGCCAAGCGTTGCACCAGTCGTTGGATTCGGTTCTTCCGTCTGGAACCAGGGTCAAAGTTGTTCGCTACTGGTCGGCTGCTGGAGGTGACAAGGATCACAATCGCTACATTCTCACCGAACTGGGAGGGGTGGGCGTCATCACAGGACTGGACGTTGGCGGGGCTTCCGAGAAGTTGAAACACACCGATGATCTTCATGTGCTTTCGCGTGAGATGTATGAGAAGCGTTATGCACAGTATGTCTGGCGAAATACAAATGATTTCGAATTCAAAGACGTCACGACCCTTGTCGGTGTGCGAGGGTTGGCGAGTACTGTAAGCGAGGGCGACGACCAGCGCCGGCGAGGTGCTGGAGTCAAAAACGCTGCTATCCGACGACGTGGGCCAAGATGAGGTTGTGTGGCAGCTAGAGGGCAGGGAGCGGTGGCGAGTTGCGCAGCTTCTTCACCTTCAAACTCTGGGACACCGGGGAGGGTTGCCATCATGCTCGGCAACGTAATGTTTCTGTTGGCGAGTAGCCCTGGATTGAGAGTGCTCGGTAGCCGCGCATGCCCTTGAGATTGGTCGAGTGTGCGTGCGCCCCAGTCAAACTATGGACGAGGGCAGAAATCCAGAGTGTGGATGTGTGTTTTGATTCGGCTGAGCCCGGGAGATTCGTGGATCCGCATCATCTCGACGGATGCACACCATGGGCATCCAGCTCATGCCGTGTGACTCCGTTTTTGGACTTTCTGGTGACCGTGGATAGGGAGTGTTCGCCACAAGTCAAATGGGGCCTGTCTGTCTTTCCTTTGGCTTGCGCATGCGGTTGCAGTGTGGGTTGCGCCTTTGGGGGCTTGGTCGTGGCACTGCATCGCCACGTGGAGCGGTGCCTGTTGCTTTGAGTTTGCTCAGCCGGGGCTGTCTCCATGCGTGTGTCGTCGATAGGTTGTGTCTACTTCCCAGTCGAGCGCTGCAAGACCGCCGCGAAGAATGCGTCAGTGCCGTGCAGGTGGGGCGTGACGATGAGGAAGTCCTCCCGAATGCACTCGTCGGGAAGCCAGTCCGCGCCAGGGCGCAGGAGGCGGAAATCAGGGCGCGAGGTCAGGAAGGCAGTAACGACATCCTGGTTCTCGGCACGATTGACGGTGCAGGTGGCATAGACCAGCTGGCCTCCCGGGCGGAGCAGCGCCGCCGCTTGGTGGAGCAACTCGAGCTGGAGCTGTGGGAATCGAGTGAGAACTCCGCGGGCGGCGCGGAAGCGTTGATCTGGCCCGCGGCGAAGAGGTCCGAGCTCGGAGCAAGGGGCGTCCACCAGGACGCGGTCGGCGTCGAGGCCCGGGGAGGGGGGCGCTCTGAGGACCTGGACGCGCGTCAGCCCCGCGCGGGAGACACGCTGGAGGAGCCGGTCCAGCCGCTCGGGGTCCCGGTCATGGGCGAGGAGCCGACCGGAGTCGCGCATCTGTGCACCGAGCAGGAGCGTCTTGCCTCCAGCCCCCGCGCATAGGTCGAGGACCGTCTCTCCGGGGCGGGCACCCAGGAGGAGCCCCAGGAGCTGGCTGCCCTCGTCCTGGACCTCGAATCGGCCCTCTCGGAGGGAAGGCAGCGCATAGAGGTTGGGACGGGGCCCGTCGACATGGAGGGCAAGCGGGCTCCAGGCACCAGGCCGGGTGAGAAGGCCCTCGGCGCGCAAGCGGATGGCCAGCTCTTCCCGGGAGTCGCGGAGCGGATTCACACGCAGGGTGATGGGGCCTGGGACGTTGAGGTGGGCGCAGAAGTCCTCGGCCTCCGGGCCCAGTTCCCGCTCGAAGTGGTCAGCGAGCCAATCCGGAAGGGAGTGACGGAGGGCGAGCGAAGGGGGCTGGGCCGGGTTCAGCGACGGAACCGGGTCGGGCTCGATTCCAGCAAGGGCGGCTGCCTCGGACGCTGGGAGCCGGGCGAGGCCCTGGAGGAACGCGAAGAGCAGGTGCGACGGGGTCGCGTCGGGGTGGCCCAGGAGGAAGTCGAGGCGGCGGCGCCAGAGGGCGACGTTGTAGATGACCTCCTTGAGCGCCTGGCGCTGGGGGCTGGAGAGGGTGCGGTGGGCACGGAGTGTGCGGTCCACGACGCGCTCGGCTGGGGAGCCAGCGAGCACGAGGGAGAGGGCCTCCGTGGAAATCGGGGCAAGCCCCGCCAGCGCGGACCAGGGTTGGGCCTGGAGCCGGGAGAGCGGATCAAACGGGACTGTTGACAGGGGCGGCTCCGTTCTCTAGAAAGCGCGTCATCGCTGCGGCGCGGTTACCACGGCGAGGACATATTCCCTGATAGCTCAGCCGGTAGAGCGGGTGACTGTTAATCACTAGGTCCGTGGTTCGAGTCCACGTCAGGGAGCTGAACGAAGGGTCCTATCGATTTCGATAGGGCCCTTTTTTCTTTCCCGCGTCGAGCCAGGGGCTTGGGTCCTGGCGCCGGGCGGTTGCCGTGTCGGAGGAGGGGACCTCGAGCGACCGGGGAGCCGTGCTCCGACGGACACCCCGACTCGAATCCAGAGGCCCCCCACGTCCCGGGTGGTATGAAGCGCCCGTGCGTTGGCTCAAGCCCCTCCCGCTCCGCCCCCGCGACACCGTCCACGTCGTCGCCCCCGCAGGCCCCTTCGACCGCCCACTGTTCGAGGCCGGCCTCGCCCTCATCGCCGAGCGCTACACCCCCTCGCTCCGCCCCGACATCTCCTCCGTCCACCGCTACCTCGCCGGTGACGACGCCCGCCGCGCCCAGGAGCTCGGCCACGCCCTGACGGACCCCTCCGCCCGCGCCACCTTCTGCGCCCGCGGCGGTTACGGCAGCGCCCGCCTCCTGCCGCACCTGCCCCTCGCCGACGCCGCCCCCAGCCTCTTCACCGGCTTCTCGGACATGACGTCCGTCCACGGCGCCCTCCAGGCCCTCGGCCGCGTCTCCATCCACGGGCCCGTCCTCACCCAGCTCGGCAAGCAGCCCCCCGAGGTCCGCGAGTACTTCTTCCGCCTCCTCGAATCCCCCGAGCCCCCGCCACCTCTCTCGGGCTCGGCCACCTACGTCCCCGGCACCGCCGAGGGGCACCTCGTCGGCGGCAACCTCTCCGTCCTCGCCTGTCTCCTGGGCACCCCGTACCTGCCGCCCCTCGATGGCGCCGTGCTCCTCCTCGAGGACGTCACTGAGCGCCCCTACCGCCTCGACCGCATGTGGACCCAGCTCCGTCTCGCCGGCGTCTTCTCCCGCGTGCGCGGCATCGTCCTCGGGGACTTCACCTCCTGCGAGGAGCGCAACGCGGAGTACTCCAGCGCCGACGTCCTCCGGGGACTCGCCCAGGAATCGGGCCTGCCCTGCGCCGCGGGCTTCCCCATCGGCCACGGCACCCTCAACTACCCCGTGGCCCTCGGCACCCAGGTCCGCCTGGACGCGGACTCCGCGCGCCTCACCTTCCTCGAAGGAGCCGTGCGCCCATGAGCGCCCCTCCCGAACAACACCCCGTCGCCGTCCTCCAGACCCTGCTCGACGAGGCCGTGGGCATCGGCGTCTTCCCCGCCGCCCAGGCCGTCGTCCTCCACCGCGGCGTCCAGGTCTTCGGCGGCGTCGCCGGCAAGGCCTCGGGCGACACCCGCTTCGACCTCGCCTCGCTCACCAAGGTCGTCAGCACCACCGCCCTGTTCCTGCGCCTGTGGACCGAAGGCAAGGTGGGCCCCGACACCCTCGTGTCCCGCTTCTTCCCCGGCTCCCCCGTGGGCGACGCGGGCGCCACCGTCGCGGACCTGCTCTACCACCGCTCCGGTCTGCCCCCCTTCGTCCCGTTCTTCGCCCAGGCCCTCACCCAGCACCCCGAGCTGCTCGACGCCGCCTGCCCCTCGGCCACGCGCGCCCAGGTCCGTGACGAGGTCCTCCAGGCCGCCGCCGCCACGCCGCTCGCCGCGCCGCCTCGCACGCGCACGGCCTACAGCGACGTGGGCTTCATCCTCCTCGGCGAAATCCTCGCGCGCGCGGCCAACGCCCCGCTCGACACGCTCTTCTCCCGCCACGTCGCCGAGCCCCTCGGCCTCTCCGCCCGCTTCCACCGCCTCACCGACTTCCCCGCGGACTCCACCCCAGCCCCCACGGGTGCCACGCGTCCCCGCGAGCCCGCGCCCGGACAGGAGACGCTGTGGAAGGACGTGCCCTCCGCGCCCACGCGCCTGGGGGAAGTGGACGATGACAACGCCTGGGTGATGGACGGCGTCGCCGGACACGCGGGCCTGTTCGGCACCGCGGTGGACGTGGCGCGCTTCGGCCAGGCGGTGCTCGAGGGCTGCGCGGGGACGAGCCCCGTGATTGCTCCCGGGCCCCTGTGGCACCGCGTGCTCGCCACGGACCCGCTGGTGGCGGGCAGCACGCGCTCGATGGGCTTCGACTCGCCGTCACAAGTGGGCTCCAGCGCGGGCCGCTTCGTGGGCGACTCACCTCCGGGGGCCATCGGCCACCTGGGCTTCACTGGAACGAGCCTCTGGGTGGACCTGCGCCGCTCGCTGGTGGTGGCGCTGGTCACCAACCGCGTGGCGAATGGCCGCCAGGAGCTGCGCATCCGCGACTTCCGACCCGTCTTCCATGACTTCGTCGTGGAGGCGCTCGGCCTCACCGCCATCTCGCAGGGAACGCATGGCTGACGACAACGGTAACGTCCTCGACACCCTCGAACCCGGCAGTGTGCGCCGCGTCCACCTGGTGGGCGTGGCGGGCACCGGCATGGGCTCCTTCGCCGGCATGCTCAAGGCCGCCGGCTACGAAGTCACCGGCAGCGACGAGAATGTCTACCCACCCATGAGCGACATGCTCAAGGCGTGGGGCATCCCCGCCGCTTCGCCCTACCGTCCCGAGAACCTGGACACGGCGAACCCCGACCTCGTCATCATCGGCAACGTCATCCGCCGCGTGAATCCCGAGGCCACCGCCGTGCGCGAGCGCGGCCTCAAGCAGATGAGCTTCCCCGCCGCCCTGGGCTCGCTCTTCCTCGAGCGCTCGCACTCCATCGTCGTCGCCGGCACCCACGGCAAGACCACGACGTCGTCCCTCATGGCCCACGTGCTCGTCGAGGCGGGGAAGGATCCGTCCTTCCTCGTCGGCGGCGTCACCCAGAACTACGCGGGCAACTACCGGGTGGGCAAGGGCGCGCACTTCGTCGTCGAGGGCGACGAGTACGACACCGCCTACTGGGACAAGGGCTCCAAGTTCCTCCACTACCGCCCACGCACCGCCATCCTCACCAGCGTGGAGTTCGACCACGCGGACATCTTCAGGGACTTGCCCCACTACGAGGCCACGTTCGAGAAGTTCGTGCGCCTCATCCCCGAGGACGGACAGCTCGTCGTCTGTGCCGCGTACCCCAACGCCGTGAAGCTCTCGCGCGAGGGCTGCAAGGGCCGCGTCGTCACGTACATCGCCAAGGAGGGCGCGGACGCGGACTACGTCCCCAAGGGCGTCACCTTCGGCCCCGAAGGTGCGCGCTTCGACGTCGTCGAGCGCGGCACCGTGCTCGGCACCGTGACGCTGCCCATGGGCGGACTGCACAACGTGGAGAACGCGCTCAGCGTCATCGCCGCCGCGCGCGGGCTGGGGCTGTCCTTCGACGAAATCGCCAGCGGCCTGGCCACGTTCCGCGGCGTGAAGCGTCGACAGGAGCCTCGCGGCGAGCCCGGTGGAGTCCTGGTGGTGGACGACTTCGCGCACCACCCGACGGCCGTGCGAGAGACCATCGCCGCCATCCACCACCGCTACCCCACGCGCCGGCTGTGGGCCATCTTCGAGCCCCGCTCCAACACCAGCCGCCGCAACATCCACCAGGAGGACTACGCCCACGCCTTCACCGGCGCGGCCCGCGCCAGCCTCAAGGTGCCCGAGCGCCACGACAAGGTGCCCGTGGGCGAGGAACTCGACGTGCGCAAGCTCGTCGCCGACCTCCAGGCGCAGGGACTCGCCGCCGAGGGCTCCACCGATGTGCAGGCCATGGTCGACCTGGTCGCCCGCGAGTCACAGCCCGGGGACATCCTCCTGGTCATGAGCAACGGCGCCTTCGGCGGCTTCATCGAGAAGCTGCTCGCGACGTTGAAGGTCCGCTTCGGGGAGGGGACCTGACATGCGCCTGTGCCTGCCCATGGTCCTCGGTGCCCTGTCGCTCGCCGGCTGTGCCCGTGCTCCGTCGATGCCGCCCCTCACGCAGCCGGCGCCCTCGGGCGTCGACGCGAAGGGCGCGGAGGACGGCGACGCGCCGCTCGTCTTCAAGGTGAAGCGCTACCCGGGCGGCGAGCCGTATGACCTGGCCAGCGACAAGGGCAGCGTGGTGCTGCTCGACGTGTGGGCCACGTGGTGCGAGCCCTGCAAGGACGCGCTGCCCTTCTACGAGAACCTCCAGCGCGAGTACGCGAGCAAGGGCCTCAAGGTCTACGCGCTCAACATCGACGAGGACTCGCGCGCCATCCCCGCGTTCCTGAAGGAAGTGAAGGTGGGTCTGCCCATCCTCCTCGACGAGAACGCCCAGGTGGCCGAGCGCACCCTCAAGGTTCGCGGCATGCCCACGACGTACTTCATCGACCGGCGCGGCGTCGTCCGTCACGTCCACGAGGGCTTCAACGAGGAGTTCCTCACCAAGTACCAGTCGGAGCTCGAGGCGCTGCTCGCAGAGCCCGCGCCGTGAGCCTCAGGAATCCCCATGTCTGACGAGAGCCCCGCCGAGCTGCGCCGCATCGCGGAGATCGCAGCGCGCATGGCCGGCCGAATCCTCGCCGACCGCTTCTCCCGCGAGCGCGTCATCGAGTTCAAGGGCGGCATCGACCTGGTGACGGACGCGGACCGCGCTTCCGAGGAAGCGCTGCTTGCGTTCATCCGCCTGCGCTACCCCACGCACGCCATCCTCGCGGAGGAGAGCGGCGCCACGGCGGGCTCGGACGGCCTGCGGTGGCTCGTGGACCCGCTCGACGGCACCACCAATTACGCCCACGGCGTACCGCACTTCTGCGCCAGCGTCGCGGTGGAGTCGAAGGACGGCGTCGTGGCCGGCGCCGTGTACGCCCCGATGCTTGACGAGCTCTTCTCCGCCGCGAGAGGGCAGGGCGCCACGCTCAACGGACGTCCCCTGCGCGCCAGCTCCGTGGACCGGTTGGACCGGGCGCTGTTGTGCACGGGCTTCCCCTACGACGTGCGCGAGAACCCCGAGGGCCCCGTGGGCCTCTTCACCCGCTTCGTGCTGCGCGCCCAGGGCATGCGCCGCACGGGCAGCGCCGCGATGGACCTGGCGTACGTGGCCGCGGGCCGCTTCGACGGATTCTTCGAGTTCGGGCTCAAGCCCTGGGACATCGCCGCGGGCTCTCTGCTGGTGGAGGAGGCCGGAGGCGTCATCCGCCACGTCACGGGCGCTCCCTTCAGCGTGATGCGCGGAGACGTCATCGCCTCCGCGCCCGCCCTGGCCCCGGAGCTGCTGTCCGAGGCCAGGCACTTCATCGACGAGCTGGGCTGGACGCCCCGCCCCTGAGGCTCAGCCGCGCAGCTCGGACAGCGCCCGCGCGAAGGCGTTCGTGGTGGCCCCCTGCGCCCCCACTTCCTTGCCGTGCTTCTTCGACTTGTCGTTGTTCATCTTGCGGTGGGCCTCATCGCGGGCGGCCTTCTCCGCCTGCGTGGCCTTGTCCTCGATGTCCTTGCCCTTGTCGGTGAGCGCGTCCGCCGCCTTCTTGCCCAAATCCGACGCCTTCTTCGCCGAATCCACCACGCCCATCAGCGACCACTGCTCCGCGAGCGATGCCTGCACCGCCTGGCGCAGCTCCTCCGCGCTGTGGCCCACCGTGGGCGCCGCGACATGGCCCGCGTCGGCCAGCTTCGGTAGATCGCTCGACGAAATCAGCCCCGCCTCGGTCGACTGCTTCGACATGTGATGCCCCCTCGTTGCTTCCTGGGTTTCCCATGACCCAGGAAAATTACAGCGTCATAAGTTTAACGGGGCGTAGAGGAAATCCGCAAGTTGCCGGGAGATGGGCAGGCCGGTGTTCTGCTCGAACCACATGAAGCCCGGGCAGGTATTCACCTCCAGGCAGACCCAGTCCTCGGGCCGCGAGGAGCCACCCGGAGGCTCGATGAGGTCGATGCCGGCCAGGTCCAGGCCGAGCGCGCGGGAGAGGTTGCGGCAGGCCTGGGTGACGGGCTCGGGCAGCTCCACCGCGTCCAGGCTCACCGCGTGGCCCGTCATGTCGGGGTGGCGGTAGTCCAGGGCCTGCGTCACCGCGCGGCAGGCCAGCACGTGGCGCGCGCCGATGACGTGGGCGCGGACGTTGTTGCCGGGGATGCGCTGCTGAAACTGGTGCGGCGCCAGCGGCTTTCCGGGCCGGGCCGAGGCGCGCGTGGCCTCCCAGGACACCTGCTTCACCAGGGAGCGCTCATCGCTGACGGACTTGATGACGGGGTCTCCGTCCAGTCCTCGCGCGAAGTGCTCCCAGCGCTCCCAGGTGCCTCCGGCGAGGGTGTCCGGGACGCGCAGACCCGAGGCGAGGATGGCGGCGTACTGACACGGCTTGCTGCCATTGGAGAGCATCGCGGTGGCGCGGTTGGCCACGGGCCCGGGGAACAGGTCCAGGAGCGCCGCGGCGTGGGCCTGCTCGGCGCGGACCTGCGGCGTGGGGGCCTGCTCGAGGTTGCCCGTCCCCAGCCGCGAGTAGATGCCGGAGATGCGCTCCAGCCCGACACGCCACGTGGGGAAGCACACCGCGCCGCGCAGCCGGCCCAGGCCCGGAGGTCCTTGCGGCAGCTCCAACTCGATGCGCACGTCGACGCCCAGGTGGCGCTCGTCCACGAAGAGGTACTCGCGGCCGGTGTCGGTGAGGTGCTTCAAGAAGAACGCCGTGAGCAGCTCATCCACGGGCCCCATGACGAGAATCATCGCGCGACCTCCGTGCTCGTGAGTCGCTCGGTGAGGAAGCGCTCCACCTGCGCCAGGGCCACCGCGTCCTCCTGCGCCAGCAGTCGCTCCAGGCTCTCGGGCGACGTGCCCAGTTGGAGGGCTGTCCAACGTGGAGCATCCTGCGTGCCCGACGTCACCAGGAGGACCTCGAGCACCTCGGCGCCGCAGTCCGTCGCCAGACGTGTGAGGTCCGCTTCGAGCGCGGGAGGGAGCGTGGGCGGTGACTCCTCGAACTCCAGTGGCCAGAGCGTGACGTGCGAGCCCATCACCAGGGCCTGTCTCAGCGGACCGGGCTCGGGCACCGTCCACCACACTTCTCCCTGCCGCGTCCCCACTTCCTCGGGCCAGCGCGTCCACCGCTGTCCATCCTCGGGCGGTGTGCCCAGGTGGAAGTGGGGTGGAGAGAGGACACTCGTGGCCTCGGGCATCGGCAGCTTCTGCGCGAGCACCCGCCACATCGCCGTCGTCCACAGCGGCGAGAGCAGGCCGCGTCGGTTGATGACGCGCGCGGGACAGCACGTGTGAAAGCCTTCGCGCAGGGCCTCGTGCTCGGAGCGCAGATAGTCGCTCTCCGCTGGAGGAAGCGCGCCCTCCGACAGACACCAGAGGACATCCTCGGGCCCCAACTCCAGCTCACCCCACGGCCCGACGAGCCCCGCTCGGAAGCGCCCGCCCACCACCTCCAGCCACGGAGTGACGGCTCCGCCCCATTCCTCGAGAGCGACTTCGACGACGCGCACGTCCGCGCGTGAGGCCTGTGCGCGCAGCACGTCGCGCACGAAGGGAAACGACTCGGAGCCGATGAGCACCAGGTGGCGCATGCACCCGCAGTCTGCACCGTGCGAGCACACCGCGACGAGACGGGTGCGAAGCGACCTGCGCAGGTCCGTGGGAACGCCGAGGCGAGTCCGCACAGGCCCGCGATGGGGGGCCGCCTAGAAGAAGCTCTCCGGAACGAAGACGATGTCGCCGGGCTGGAGCATGAAGTTCTTCTCCCGCCCCACGCCGATGTCCTCGACGGGCACGCGAATCTTGCGCTCCTGTCCGTCCACCACGCGCGTCACCAGCGTGTTGTTCTTCGCCGCCAGCTTGGTGAAGCCGCCCGCGAGCGTGATTGCCTGGACGATGGACATCTCACCATCCACCGTGAAGGTGCCGGGCTTCTGCACCTCGCCGAAGACGAACACCTTCTGCGAGTTGTACTCGCGAATCAGCACCGACACCTGCGGCCTGCGCACGTAGCGCGCCAGGCACTCACGCAGCGCGTCCGCCGCGGTGCTGGGCGTCTTCCCTCGCAGCGGCACCTTGCCGCACAGCGGATAGTCGATGGTGCCCTCGGGGGACAGGCGCCAGGTGCCCGAGTGCTCAGGCTCCTGGAACACGCGCACCTCCACCACATCGCCGGGCCCCAGCGTGCCGCCTCCAGCGCGGGCCTCACCTGCTTCCGCGGCGGGCGTGGGCATGGGCGGAGGAGGGCGCTGCGCGGAGCCGAAGCACGCGGACAGCACGCCCGACAGGAGCACGACGAAGGACAGGCGGAGCGTTCTCATCCGGGAAGGAAGCCAGGTAGGGGAGCGGCCCCGATACCTCGGGCCCTCAGTACGTCACGGCGAGGCGAGCATACCCCTCGTGCCGCGTGTAGTTCAGACCGCCGCCATCCACGTTGGATGAGCGCTTGCTCAGCGTGTATCCGAAGGCGCCCGTGAGCCACGGACGGAACTGGTACTCGGGCCCCGCGTCCACCGTCACCACCGTGTCGCCACGGCTGCCGGCGAAGCTCAGGAAGTCCACCATGCCCGCCACGCGCACCGTGAGCTTGCCGCCCCACAGCGCCCGCGCCTCGGCGTAGCCCCGGTCATCCCGGAACGTGCCGTACGCCGCCACGGGCTCCAGGAGGCGCAGGTAGCCCCCCTTGAAGGTCAGCGTCTGGCTGTACAGGTACGTGCCCTCGAGCTGGGCAATCACCGTCCCGCCGCTCACGTCACCGAAGGTCTGCCCCCAGCCCGCCTTCGCCGTCACCGCGACCTTGGGGGACACCAGGCCCGCCACGCCCACCATCGCGCGCAGCACCTGGGCGTCCGGTCCGCCGTCGTTGAAGTAGCGGCGCACGTCCACGCCCGTGTCGAGCACGAAGGCCGTCTTCGGCAGGAAGCGCCAGCGGCTCTCCAGCCCCAGGTGCAGGTTGCCGTAGTCGAAGCGGTCCGCGCGCACCGGGTCGCAGACGCCGTCGCCGCAGTCCACCGGGGCCTGCGCGGCCAAAGGCTCGAAGAACTCCACCGCGTAGGCGACGTTGGGCGTCACCTCCACCGCGCCGCCGCCCGGCTTCCACGGCATCTTCACGCGGGCCTCGTTGTAGAGGCTCAGGATGCCCGCCGCGATGGCCGCCGTGCGCGTGCGGTCCGAGCGCACGAACTGGTCCGACAGCTCCAACGACAGCGGAGCCTCCGGGTTGAGCCGCGCGGACAGGTCCGCCGCGCCCTCCATGTGCGAGGCCGCCTTCGAGCCCGGCGTCATCAGGCCGGTGAAGAGCACGTAGTCCAGGTTGGCGTTCAGGTTGAACGCGAGCTTCTGCGACGGGATGTCCAGCTTGAAGCCCGGCCGGAAGCGCAGGGCGACCTCACCGGACAAATCGGGCGACACGCCGCCGGGATAGTTCTCTCCCTCGGTGCGGCCGAAGTAGCCCACGCCGCTGTCCACCCGCGTCTCCAGCTCGAAGTACGGGTGCAGCCGGCCGTTGCCCACCTTGATGCCATTGCCGCCCGTGGCGGGCGCGGAGATCGCTTCCTGGGCGGAGGCCGCGCCGGCGTGCGCTGTCAGCGCCAGCCCGCAGACCGTGCCCCAGAATGTCCCTCGCAGCGTCATGACTTGGATTGGCTTCCCGCGACTCGGGGCGTCATAGCACGCGCGTTTTCAGGGGCCGAAGATTTGTTCGACAAAGGACTGGGACTCGTCCGATGAGCCAGAAGGCACACGGGGGCTAATTGATGGGGCTGGCTGGTGGCGGACGGACGAGCACGACGTCCGGAGGCGGCGGGCGGGTGGGATCACCGCCTGGCAGGTTCTCCGGCTCTTCGACTTCGATGAAGAGGTTCTCGTCGGTGCGGAAGGCGAGCTGGCCGATGCACTCCTCGGCCTCCGAGCGCAGCTGGCCGACCTTCTGCCGGGCGATCATCACCTTGGTGAACTCATGCTCGCTGGTGGAGACCTCGCGCCGGGTGAGCGACTCCTGGAGCGACACGTCGGCCTGCTCGGAGATGCGCAGCAGTCCCTTGATTTGCGTCAGCTTCTCGTTGGCGCAGTTGAGCTTCACCACGTCCTTGGTGCGACGCGCTTCCTCCACCTTGCCGATGACCTGGCGGAGCACGTCTCGCATCACGCCGAGCGCCTGGGAGCTGCGCTCCAGCTTCTGCGTGTCGGGCACCTCGCTGGCCTTCTCGAGCGCGGGGGGAGCGCTGGGGGCTCGGGGAGACGGCACCGGCCCCTGCGCGGCGGCCACTCCTGTGGCGACGACGACGGCGACCCATCCGACAGTGCGCATAAGCCTCACGGCTCTCCCGGCCCTTGCCATTGGATCAAAGCGTAGAAGGCGGGGAGGGGGGTGTCAAACCAACAACCCCCCAGTTATTCAGTGGTTACCGGAGAGCCGGGCATTGGCATCCCGCAATCGGGCAGCCAGGCTTCGCGCGATGTTGACGACGACGAAGGTGAACCCGTCGGGGTGGGTCTGTCGGAAGACGCGCAAATCCTGGGCGGTGAGCTGGAGCAGGAGGGCGTCCGTGTGCGCGCGCACGGTGGCGGAGCGGTGGTCCTTGTCGATGAGGCCCATCTCCCCGAAGAACTCGGGGGGAGACAGCCGCGCGAGCGGATGCAGCGACCCGTCCTGGCCCCTGCGGGCGACCTCCACCTGGCCCCGGATGAGGAGGAAGAGGCTGTCGCCCAAATCTCCCTCCTCGAAGATGACCTCGCCGGCCGTGTAGTGGAACGTCCGCGCCAGCTCGGCGAGGCGGGACAGCTCCTCGGGGGCGAGCATCTCGAACAGCGGTGAGGCGGCGATGACGGCCAGCTTCTCCATGGTCCCCTCGGAGCCCGGGCTCGGACGTGGAGCCTACCCCGTCGGCGAGAAGACGAAGGGGTAGGAAACGGTGGCGTCCGAGTCGGGCTTGAAGGGGAACACCCAGGCGCGGATGGCGGCGCGGATGCAACTGGCCACGGCCTCGTTGCCGAGCGTGTTCTCGTCGATGTCGAAGTCGCCCACGCGCCCCGAGGGGGTGATGGAGAAGCGCACCACCACCTTGCCCTTGAGGTTGGGGTTTCGCTTGAGCTCCTTCTCGTAGCAGCTCTGGATGGCGCCCTTGCGCGCGCGCACGTAGCGGGCGAGCGCGTCGCGGTCCACGTCGGAGCTGTCGACCTCCGGGGCGGCGTCCTGCACGCGGCCCTTCACGTCGACTTCCTTCTTGGTGCCCAGGTCGACCTTGCCGCCGCCCTGGGTGCCCAGCTCGCCGATGCCCGTCACGGTGCCGGTGCCGCCGCCGCGGGGGCCGTTGCCCTTGCCCACGGAGGCCTCGTTGGCCACGCCCACGCCGCCGGCGCCCTGGAGGGCCGCGACGATGTCGTTGCCGCCGTTGGCGCCGCCCAGCACGTCCTGGAAGGCGCCGGTGCCCGAGCCCTTCGAGCCGAGCATCTTCAAGAGGCCCTTGTCGGAGACCTTCTTCACCATCTCCGCGTGGTGCTCGGCGGCGGCCCGGGTGGCGGGCTTCGCTTCGGCGGGCTTGTCTCCGGCGGCCTCGGCCGTCTTGGGCTCTTCCTTGGGGGCCTCGGCGGGGCCGGGCGCGGTGGGCTTGGGCGTCTCGATGGGGCGCTGGGGGATGATGGCGCGCACGAAGCGGTCATCGAGCTGATCCAACGCGAGCTCCTGCTCCTTGGGCGCCTCGGCGGAGAGGATGATGGCGGCGCCGGAGAAGTGGACCAGGAGCGAGATGGCGAGGATGCCGAAGAAGACGCGGTCCATCGTCTTCCAGCGGCTGACGCGCACGTCCGAGGGGAGGAGCGGACGGTCCTCCTCGGCGGGGGGCGTGACGAACTGGAAGAAGAGGGTGGCGTCGCCCAGCTCCACCTTGCCGCGGGCGGTCTCCTGCAGCGGCAGGACGTAGAGGTCGCCGCGGCGCGAGGCGAGTCCCTGGGAGCGCAGCGCATCGAAGTCCACGTCGGAGGAGCCGAGGTTGACGCGGCCCTTCATGGACTCGTTGATGACGAGCTGGAACTGCTGGCCCTGGTTCTCGAAGACGCTGAAGCGCGCGGGCCTGTCGTCCGAGGCGGGCAGGACGATGGTGTTGCGCGCGTCGTGGCCGATGGTGACGGTCTCACGTCGGACGTGGTGCTCCTCGACGATCTGGCCGTTCTGGATGAGGCCGACGCGGAGCAGCTTGGCTGGCGAAGGGGCTGCCATGGACTAGAAGGGCTCCTGCTCGACGCTCTTCTCGACCTTGGGCACGAAGCTCTCCGTGCGGTTGAGTTCGTCGAAGCTCAGGTTGGAGCGGGGGAGGATGTAGAAGGCCTGGGGCTTCTGGATGCGTCCCTCGACGGTGAGCGCGTCCAGGCGGATGACCTTGCGAGGGGCCTTCTTCGCGGCGGCGGCCTCGGTGGTGGCCGAGGTCTGCTGCGCGGTGCTCGTGGCGGAGGACTTGTCCTGTGCGAGCACGGGCCCGGCGGCGAGCAGCACGAAGAGGGTGAGAAGGGCACGCATGGAGGTCTCAGTTCCTGTCGTCGGCCAGCTTACCCGAGCCGGCCTTCGCGGGCGTGGGGGCAGGGGGGCTCTCGGCCGGAGGAGGAGTGGCCTGGGTTCCAGGCTGGGACACCGCGCTGGGGGCGGTGGTTCCGGGTGTCATGGGTGACCGGGCCGAGTCCGTGGGGGCGTGTGTGTCGGACTGGGCGGGAGGGGGCGTGGGGCTCGCGGGGGAGGTCGTCGATGCGTTCGCGGCCGGCGCGGTCACCGTGGCATCTGGGGCCTGCTTCGCGGCCTCTTTCTGCGCCTTCTCCAACTCGGCGGCCTTGCGGAGCTGATCCTTGCGCTCGCGTTCGAGGCGCCGCTCCTCACGCTCGATGCTCTTGCGCGCATCCTTGGTGTACTGGGGGATGCGGTCGTCCTTGCCGCCCTGGGCCTCGTAGCGCTCGAAGTAGGTGAGCGCCGTCTTGTATCGCCCGACGGGGTCCCCGCCCGGGGGCTCCACATCGAGGTACAGGATGGCGAGGTTGAACAGCGGGTCGGGCTGCTGCGGGCGCAGCTCGAGTACATGCTCGTAGGCGGCCTTGGCGCGCTCGAAGTCGCCAGTGCCTCGGTAGGCATTGCCCAGGTTGAGGCGCGCGGCGGCGAAGTCTGGAGCGGACCGCACGGCGGCCTCCAGCTCCGTCACCGCGGCGGCGTAGTCCTGTGCCTCGTTGAGCATCGCGCCGAAGTTGTTGCGAGCCTCGGCGAAGTCGGGCCGCAGCCTGGCGGATTCCTTGAACTCCTCCAGTGCCTGCGGCCTGACGTTCAGCGCCAGGTACACCAGCCCGAGCGCGTTGCGGGTGGCGGCGTCCGCGGGCGCGATGTCGCGTGCGTTCTCGAGCACCATGCGCGCCAGCTCGTGCTTGCCCTCGCGGTAGTACACCTGCGCGAGGACCTGCATGGCGTGAGTGTGTCGCTCATCGCCCTTGAGCGCGCGCTTCGCCTCGGTGGCCGCGGGCTCCAGCTTCTTCTGCTGGAGCAGCGTGACGGCCAGCGCCGTGCGCAGCGTCACCGAGTCCTGCTTCGTCTCCAGGAGCCCGCGCAGCTCCGTCTCCAGCGCGGCGGAGCGGCCCGTGCGGCCGTACAGGCGCGTCAGGCAGTCCCACGCGGACTGTTGCTCGGGTGCGAGCGCGAGCGCCTGGCGATACGAGCGCTCCGCGTCATCGTGCTTGCCCAGTCGCTCCTGGACGATGCCCAGGTTGGTCCACGCGTAGTCGAGCTTCGGCTCCTGCGTCACCAGGGCACGCAGCGCTGTTTCGGCCGCCGTCAGCTCGCCCGTCCGGGCGATGGCCACTGCCTGGTCGAAGTCCTCGGCGGCGCTCCGACGAGGCGGCTCGACGACGGGAGGTGCCTTCGCCACCGTGTCCTGGGCGATGGGCGCGGACGCATCCTGCGTGGGACGTGTCTCCGGCGCGGAGGTGCACGCGGACAACCACAGCCCCGATGAGAGGAACAGCGCGGTGAGGGCCGAGGCCCCGGGCGTGCGTGGCACGAAGCTCACGGCGGAGCCCCTCCAGTGATGAGGGCAGCGGATCTGGGCGCGCGTGGCAAGAAGCTCGCGGTCTGGCCACCTACGGCGGTGAGGACCGAGTCCCCAATCGTGGGAGCGATGACGCTCATTGCCCGGGACCCTCGGTGGTGAGGGTGGCGGACCCCTGTGCACGTGGCATGCGGCTCACGGCCTGGGGCCTTCTGGCGGAGAGGGCAGCGAACGTGGGCGTGCGCGGCATGACGCCCCTGGTTTGGCCACCTCCGGCGATGAGGGCCGAATCCTCCGGCAGGTGCCGCGTGACGCTCACTGCCTGGGGCCATTCTCTGGCGGAGAGGGCAGCGAACGTGGGCGTGCGCGGCATGACGCCCCTGGTTTGACCACCTCCGGCGATGAGGGCCGAATCCTCCGGCAGGTGCCGCGTGACGCTCACTGCCTGGGGCCATTCTCTGGCGGAGAGGGCAGCGAACGTGGGCGTGCGCGGCATGACGCCCCTGGTTTGGCCACCTCCGGCGATGAGGGCCGAATCCTCCGGCAGGTGCCCCGTGACGCTCACTGCCTGGGGCCGTTCAACAGTGAGGGCCGAGACACCGGCGAGGGGGCCCGGGAGGCGCACGGTCTGGCCACCTCCGGCGGTGAGGACCGCACGTCCTGGCGTGAGAGGCATGCCGCTCACGGCTTGGCTCCCCCGGTGATGCGGCGCTCGTCTTCGGGAGAGGGTCGGGGCGGGCCGCTCACGTGGCCGATGAGTCCTTCCGGATAGGCGGCCTCGGACGCGAGGGCCTGCTTGGGCTCCTTGAGCACCGGGTACTCCTTCGGACGGAAGCGGTTGAGGGCCTCCAGCGTGCGCCGGGTCCACTCGTTGGACACGCGATTCTTCCGGGCCTCCGCGAGCGCCACCGCGTAGCTCTCCACCGCGGCGTCCTCCAGCTCCGCCGTGTTCTGTGCGAGCAGGTCCTGGTACGTCACCACCGCCTCTTCACCCAGCCGCTTCACGTCCGGCGGCACGGGCGTCTCGATGATGGTGTTCGCGAAGCGCTCCAGCGCATAGCCGGACCGATAGGCCGCCGCGAGAGACCACTCGAGCTGCTTGTACGGATACACGCGCGCGTACGCGTCCTTCACCGTCTTCACGCCCGCGCGCTTCACCGCGAAGCTGCGCACCAGCGTCTTGCCCCAGCCGCCAATCTTCAGCTTGTCGAACTGGCGAAGCTGCGCCTCCGCCAACTGGAAGCGTCCATATGCCGCCGCGTTCGCCGCGAGCGGATGCGTGTCCGGCTTGAGCTTGCGTCGGTCGAACTCGTTCGCCGCCTGGGTGTAGTCCTTCTGCGCCTGCTTCTCGTTGCCGAGCTTCTGGTTCGCGTCACCCATGCGCCGGTGGGCGTCCACGACCAGCTCCACCTGCGCGGACTTGTTCGCGTACTTGCGCACGAACTCCTGGAGCGCGCGCACCTCGCCGCGCGCATCCCCCTGCTTCTCCAGCAGGACGGCGGCGCGGTACTGGTTCTTCGGCGCGTCCTCGGCGGAGGGGAACAGCTCCGCGTAGCGGATGAACGTGGCCGCGGCCTCCGAGTAGCGCTGCTGCCCCTCCAGCAGGCGCGCGGTGTTGAAGAGCGCCGCCTCACGGTCCTTCGACTTGGGGTAGTCCTTCACCAGCTTCTGGTAGCTGACGACGGCCTTGTCGAAGTCGTAGGACTTCTCCGCGTTGACGGCCACGCGGAACAGCGCCGCGTCCGCGAGCGGAGAGGACGGGTACTCGCGGTAGATGCGCTCGTAGAGCTTGAGCGCGGAGTCGAACCGCCGCGTGTTCTCGTGGGCGACGGCCGCGTTGTTCAGCGCCTTGTCCGCGAACTCGTGCCGGGGCGCCTCGTCGACGAGCTGCGTGTACTTGCGCGCCGCCTCCTCGTACTTGCCCTCGGCGAGCAGCTGGTCGGCCAGCTTGAAGCGGCCCGCGAGCTTGAACTTCACGAGCTGTTGGTGGAGCTCGCTGGACGGCTCGATGACCTGCGCGTTGCTGGCCAGCCGGGCGCTGACCTCCTCCACGCTGCGCCAGTCCTTGTCGATGAGGAAGGACTCGACGGTGAGGTTGGTGGCGTAGCGGGCCACCTCGTTCTTCGGCCACGTCTGGATGATGCGCTCGAAGCGCTTGCGCGCCTCGGGGAAGTCGTCGTGCGCGTAGTACAGCTCCGCGGCCTTGTACGCGATGCCCGGCGCCTTCGCGTCGCGCGGCAGCAGCGCGGCGTACCGGTCCGACGCGGACACCAGCTTCGCCTCCGTGGGCGTCAGCGGCACGGGCTTCACCGCGGAGCCCTCCGGCCGCTCACTGGAGCGCAGCACCTCGAGCTTCGGCGCCTTGCCAGCCTGCTGCTCCTGGGCGAGGAGCTGCTGCCACGCGAGCACCGCGCTGTGCGCCGCGTCGTCCCGGTGCTTCACGCTCTCGCCGGTGTCGCGCACCCGCTCGTAGGCCTGCGCGGCCTCGGCGAACTGGAACGAGAAGTAGAGGCACTCGGCGTAATAGAAGCGCATCTCGCCCGCGCTCTTGCTGCGCGGGAAGCGCTCCAGGTACGTGCCATACGAGCGCGCCGCGGTGGCGAAGCCCGCCTGTGCCTGCTCGAAGCGGCCCTCCTTCTTGAACACCAGCGCCTGCTGATGGTGGAAGGTGGCGGTGGTGTAGAGGCTCTTCTCGACGAGCGTGGTGGCGCGGGAGACCGCGTCCGGGTCGCCCATGTTCTTCGAGTGCCACGCGGTGCCGGGCTGATAACGGGTGGCCAGCTTCTCCGACTCGGCGAAGGACTCCGCCATCATCCGGTCGCGCTCGTAGGACTGCACGATGCGCTGCTGGAGCTCGGGCGCGTCGGGCGTCAGCGGCTCCTTCTCCAGCACCTGGCGATAGGCGGCGATGGCGGACGCGTAGTTCGTCTGGTCGAAGTACACGTGCCCCAGGCGGCGGTAGACGTCCGCCTCGTAGGGCCGCCCGGCGCGCCGGGTGAACAGCGACTTCGCGCGCGGCAGTCCGCCCCACGTCTCGTCCGCGAGCGAGATGGCCACGTACTGGAGGGCCTCGTCGCGCAGGTCTCCGCCCACCTCGGCGTTGCCCTGGGCCACGGCCTGGGCCTGGTAGAAGTCCACCAGCGTGAGGAAGGACTCCACGCCCTCGTCGAATCGGTCCATCCGGTAGTACGTCCAGCCCAGCTTGTAGAGGGCCTTGTCGTAGAGCGGATGGAGCGTGTCGCGGGAGGCGGCCTCGAAGGCCTGCGCCGCGCGCGGCAGCGCCTGCGGGTCCTTGTAGTTCTCGAACCAGTACTCGCCGATGCGCACCCACGCCTCGGTGGCGAAGCGGCTGCGCGGATAGCGCGCGATGAGCTGTTGATAGGCGAGGAAGCTCTCCTCCACCTGCTCCTGTTCCTCCAGGCAGTAGCCCAGGAGGTAGGACGCGCCATCGTTGAAGCGGTAGTCCGGATACTCCTTCAGCAGCCGGCGATACAGCGCGATGGAGTCCGCGTAGTCCTTCTTCGGCTCCACGGGGAACGCCGTGCCGTCGGGGTTCTTGTCGTGGATCTCCAGCCGGTCGCGATACTCCTTCATCGCCAGCTGGTGCTCGTCCTGCGAGCGCTCGTAATAGAGCTCCGCGAGGCGGAACATCACGTCGGGCGTGTAGCGCGGCTCGCTGGGGTAGCGGCGCAGGAACTCCTCGAAGCGGACGATGGCCTCCATCCGCTCCTTGCGCTCCTGGGCCTCGAAGTCACGGATGACCTTCTCGTACGAGGACGCGAGCGAGTCCCGCTTCTGCTCGTACCGGTGCTCCATCAGCCCCTGCACGTCGCGGCTGAACTCGCGCGACTCCTCGTCGTACGTGCGCAGGGCGCGACTGACGTCCTGGAGCAACAGCTCCTCGTCCGGCGAGCGACCCAGGCCATTCAGGTAGTCCCGCGCGGGCGCACCCGAGGGGCTGGGGGCCTGCGGGTCCGACGGGCTCGTGGCCTGGGCGGGAGCCTCCGTCGCCTGGGCGGCGGCGGGCAGCGAGGCCAGGGCGAGCAGCACCGCGAGAACGCGCCGCATCACCGGCTCTCCTCCGACGTGAGCACGTCCCGGAAGTCGGCGTCGAGCGCGCGCAGGGCCTCGGCCTTCTGCGCGGAGACCTTCTGGATGGACGTCGTCTTGTCCTGCTTCTCGGTGAAGGCCACGTCCACCACACCCACGTCCGCCTTGAGCACCAGGTCGTAGAACTGTCGACGCACGCGCCGGACGCTGTCGTACGCGATGCGGCCCACGAGCTGCTTCGCGTTGCCGGCCACCGCGGCCACCTCGGCCTCGTAGCGCTCGAGCAGCTGCTGCTCGGCCACCACCTTCGCGCGGATGCGCGTGGCCTTCTTCTCCACACGTCCACGCAGCGCGCCCTGGGCCTGGGCGACACGGCCGCGCAAGGCCTCGCCGCGCTGGCGCACCGCATGCGCGCGCGCCGTGATTGCTGAGGGCGCCTGTCGTCTCTCGACCTGCTCGAGCACCTCATGCTCCGCTCGCAGCGCCTGCGCGAACCGGCCGCGGATGGCCTGCTCCCCGGCGAGGGCCGCCGCCGCGCCGTTGCGCTCATCGGCGAGCCGTCCGCGCGTGCGGTCCAGCTCCCCCTGCAAGTCCTTGAGCGTCTGGACCTCGGCCTGGAGCTGCACGAGGAACTCCTGCTCCTCCTCGGGAGGTGTCTGCCGGAGCAGCCGCGTGTCATCCACCCACTTGCGCACCGCCGCCGCGACGGCGTGCAGACCCTGCACCTCCGCGCCCAGTCGGAAGGCCTCGCGGTCCACCGCGTCCACGCGCGCCTGCATCCGCCGCAGCCGCTCCTCCAGCTCCTGCTGCGTGGCGGGCATCGAGGCGAAGCGGACGGCCAGCGCCTCTCGCTCACGACGCAGCGGCGCGAGCCGGGCGCGCTCGTCGGCGGTGAGCGAGGACTCCAAGGACAGTCCCTCCAGCTCCACCAGCGAGGCCTCGACCTGGATGCTCGCCGTCTCCACGGAGTCGGACAGCGTGAAGCCCTCCTGGAGCTCCGGGAAGGTCTGCAGCTTGCGCGTGTCCAACGCCGTGAGGATGCGCGCGGCCAGCTCCCGCGCCTCGAGCGTGCCCTTCCGCCCCTTGTCGATGTCGCCCACCGTCTTCATCGCGCTGCTCACCTCGCGCTCGGTGGAGGCGTACTTCAGCGCCAGCGGGGGCAGCACCGTGCGCACGTCAGGCACGGAGTCGGTGCGCGCCAGGAGTCGCTCGAAGTACGCCACCGGGTCACGGTTCGCGCGCAGGAGCACATCCACCTTGTCGCGCTCCGGGCGGAAGGTGCCGATGAGCTCGTCGTACGACGCGATGGCCTCCTCGTACCGCTTGAGCTTCTGGAGCAGGTGGCCGCGCAGCAGCTTCGCCTCGGGCGCGAGCTTGGACTCGGGCGACACCAGGAGCAGGATGTCGACGGCGTTCTTGGCCTCCTGGTGGTTGCCCTTGCGCACCTGGGTCCACGCGATTTCGTAGAGCGACTCCGGGAACGACTCGCTCTCCTGCGGCACCCGACCGTACCAGTCGAGCGCCTCGTCGAAGCGGCCCGCCTCGTACAAGAGGCGTCCCAGCGACATCAGCGCCAGCTCGCGGATGCGCTCGGTGTCCGTGTCCGCCGTGGCGCGGACCTGGGGCTTGCCCTGGGTCTTCGGCGCCGTCGTCACGGCCGAGCCCTCCACGGGCGTGAGCAGCTGCTGCAACTGGAGGATGGCGATGGGCAGCTCACCCGCCTGCATCGACAGCACCGCCATGTGGTAGCGCGCCTGCAACTGGTAGGGCCCGCCATGGGCCTGGGCCAGGGGCGCGAAGGCGGCCCTCGCGTGGGCGATGCGCTCGGAAGGCGCCAGGTCCGTGCGACGGAAGAGCCGCTTCGCGTAGACGTACTGGATGTCCGCCGGGAGCTGTCCGCCGAACAGGCCGCGCGCCTGCTCCACGTAGGTGTCCACGTCGTCGTAGAGGTTGAGCCGGCCGCTGATGGCCAGGTAGCGCGCGAGCGCGTCGCGGTGGCGCGGCGAGGGCGTGGGCAGCGACAACAGCTCGCGCAGGTACAGCCGCGCGCCCACGTCGTTCTTCTGCTGGTACAGCGCGTCCGCGAGGAAGTAGAGCGCGTCCGCGTACCGCGGGTGGCTCCGGAACTCCGGGTCGCTCACCAGGTCGTAGAAGTGGACGGAGGCCGCGGTCCAGTCGCCCAGGAGGTACTGAATCTCCGCGTCGGAGTAGCGGCGCACGCGCGCCTGCGCCTCGTCGGGCTCCGGCTGCTGGCTGTACTTCGACTCCACCTGACGAAGGCTCTCCTCGGCGAGCTGGAGCTGGCGCTCCACCGTCGTCAGCCGCTGCTCCAATTGCTGCGCCGTGGGCGGCGGGGGAGGGGGAGTGTCGGCCCGGGCGACAGCGCCACCCGCGAGGCCGAGCACCAGGGCGAGTGCGCGAAGCGACACGTTCACCGGCGGGCCCCTACCGCGCTTCAGTGGAGGTGGTGGCCGGGGGGCTCGTTTCCGCTTCGCCATCGATGCGGGGCGCCGCGTCGCGCGACAGCTCGATGTCGTAGCGCACCGCCGGCCGGTCCTTGTGGTCCGTGGTGACGCCGCCCTGCTCGAAGCCCACCACGCGCACCGTGGACACCTTTCCCGGCTCCGCGTTGAAGGTGTAGCTGGATTGCACCTTGAACTTGTAGCCCTCCACGTAGCTGAACACGCCGAAGCCGTTGCCTCGGTACACCAGCCGCACCGCGAGCTGATGCTGGCCCGGGACGATGCGCCCGTTGAAGACCTCGAACTGCTCGCGCTTGGCCAGCTCGCCCTGCAAGTCCAGCTGCGTGAAGATGGGCGCGCCGTCGAGCGCGTACGTCACCGACTCCAGGATGAAGGAGCCGCCCATCTCGTTCTTGTGGACGATGTGCGCCCGCGCGCCCGTGGTGACGTCACCGCCGAGCACCGTCTCCTGGAGCAGCAGCAGCCGCGCCTTGGAGCGGTAGATCTTCTCCTTCAGGTCGACGACCTGCTCCTCCAGCGTCTTCACGCGCGCGTTGAAGGCCTCGTCCGCGGTGCTGTCGCCCTCGGGCGCGGGGACCTGGGCGGCAGCGACTGGCGGCTGCGCGGAAGAGCGCGACTCCTGCGCGAGCGCCGACCCACAGAGGGTGGCGCTCACGAGCGCGAGGAGTCGGAGGGTGGCTGCGACACGCACTGTGCGACCTCAGGAGGCGGACGGCCCGGCCCGTCGGCAGCAGGTTGTAACACCCTTGACCGCGGGGCGTCTCGTCACCCGCGGTGCAGGAGCCGGTTGCCCGGCCGCTTCCTCGTCAGCCGCCCTTCTTCAGCTCGGTGAGCACCAGCTTCGCCACCGCCTTGAGCGTGTCGAACACGCCCACACCCGTCGGAGCAATCGCCTCGTACTTGGGGATGTTCCGCGGGTTGAGCGCCTTCTGCATCTCATCCACCGTGACGGCGTTGGGCAGGTCGCGCTTGTTGTACTGGATGACGTACGGAATCTTGTTCAGGTCGTAGCCCTGCTCGGCCAGGTTGATGCGCAGGTTCTCGAGCGACTCCATGTTCGCCTCCATGCGCTCGATCTGACTGTCGGCCACGAAGACGACGCCGTCGACACCCTTCAAGATGAGCTTGCGGGAGGCGTCGTAGAACACCTGACCGGGCACCGTGTAGAGGTGGAAGCGCGTCTTGAAGCCGCGAATCTCGCCGAGCGACAGCGGCAGGAAGTCGAAGAAGAGCGTGCGGTCCGTCTCGGTGGAGAGCGAGATGAGCTTGCCCTTCGTCTCGGCCGCCGTCTTGTTGTAGATGTACTGGAGGTTGGTCGTCTTCCCGCAGAGACCCGGCCCGTAATAGACAATCTTGCAGTTGATTTCGCGGGATGAGTAGTTGATGAAGGACATGGCTTCCCGGGTTACTCGCTGAAGAGGTTGTCGATATCGTCGTCGGAGATCTCGGCGAACGGCGACCCGGCACCCGGGCTGTCCGTCTTCTTCACCAGACTCTCGAAGATCTTCGTGAGCTCGTCGCTGGCCTTCTTGATGCGCAGGCGGACGAGGCCCAGGCTCGTGCGGTTGTCGAAGATGACGACCAGCACCACCCGGCTGCCGACAATCGTCATGTAGAGCGAGTCCTTGGCCCCTTCGTGGAACTGGTTGGGGAACTCGTTCTCACCGATCAACTTGGCGAGCCCGCCCATCGCCGCCACGTTGCCGGCCGTCAGCGAGGCCAAGGACGTGGTGTCGATGTTCTGCGTCTGGCCCGCGGAGGAGATGAGCTGCC
Organism: Myxococcus guangdongensis; assembly: GCF_024198255.1. Taxonomy (NCBI): domain Bacteria; kingdom Pseudomonadati; phylum Myxococcota; class Myxococcia; order Myxococcales; family Myxococcaceae; genus Myxococcus; species Myxococcus guangdongensis. The sequence continues at coordinate 103,291 of NZ_JAJVKW010000023.1, read as the reverse complement.
CGTTCTTGTCGACGAGGAAGACCACCTTCGCGTTCGCGTCCTTGGTGAGCCGGTCGCAAACGGCGTTGATCTTGGTGAACTCCTCTTCGTACATCACCAGTTGCGTGCCCATGGGCGTATGCGCTCCTCAGCGTTCGCTCGTCCCTCTCACGGTGCCACCCCGTTGTTTCTGGAGTGAATCCCGGAGGTTAGACGAGGCGCTACCGACCGTCAGGATGCTTAGCAAAGCCCCTCCACCACAGCAAGAAGCCATCCGTTCCTGGCGGTGAGAACGAGGATGTCCCGGGCTTGTCCGCCCGCTTCGGACCCTCCGGAAGCCCCGGTCAACCCCCTTCAGGACCTTTCTGGAGGCCCTGAGGGCACCGGTTTGGGGGTGTTCGCGGCTTTCTCTATACTCCGCCGGGCTTTGACGCCCCCACGCCTCCTTGCCCCCATCCTGGCGCGTCTGGCGCCCTTGCTGTTGGTGCTGGTCGCTGCTCCGTCCGTCCGGGCGGAGGAGGTGCGCGAGCGAGCCTCGCTGCGCCTTCGCTACGGCATTGCCCTTCGGAACGGACAGCAGGCCGATGTAGGGCCTGGGCTCACCTATGACGGCTTCACACCGAATGATCTGGCGGTGATGGGGACGGCGTGGGCGGGTTCGTGGCTGGGCGGGTGGGCGTCGGTGCAGCGGGAGGGGTTCGACCTGAAGGAGGACTCGGTGCGGATCACCGGCGGCAGCCTCCTGCGGGCGTCGGTGGGGCCCCGGGCCCGGGCCTTCCTGGGGCCGGTGCGCGCGGAGCTGGGGGCGGGCTACGGGTACGCGCAGCTGCCCGTCTTCGGCACCTCGGACGAGCCGGTGCTGGCGCGGGGCGTGCGGCACGCGGCCCTGGTGAGCGCGAGCGTGCGGGTGCCGCTCTTCACCCGGCTGGCGGTGGAGGCGCGCGGCGAGGTGCCGGTGTCCCTGTCGGTGAAGGACGCGGCGGGCACGAAGGCGGAGGCCAAGGGCTTCGCCGCGGGCGGCGCGCTGTTGTTCCCGCTGACGGGCGGCGGGAGCTGGTCCGGGACGGTGCTGCTGGACTTCCAGCACGTGCAGGACACGGTGACGCTCGCGGATGGCTCGCGCTCCGAGCAGCGGATGCGTCGGGTGGGCGCGGCGCTGGAGCTGGCGTGGAACGACGCGCCCTCCGCGCCGGCCGTGCCACCGCCGCCTCCACCTCGGGTGCCGATGGGCACGCTGGCGCTCCAGTTGTTGGACGCGGAGTCGGGCGCGCCGCTTCCGGCCGCGAAGGTGGTGCTCGTCGCCAATGGTGTGGAGGGCGCGCCGCGCGAGGCGGATGCCCAGGGCAATGTGGAGGGCGTGGAGCTGCCGCCCGGAGACGTGCTGGCGCGGGTGAGCGCGGAGGGCTACGCGCCCGCCGAGGGCCGCGTCACATTGGAGGACGGTGGCCGCGTGGCGTTGGCGGTGCGCGCGCGCAAGCTGCCGCCGCCCACGGGGGGGCTCAAGATTTCGGTGGTGAGCGCGGGCAACGGCGTGCCGCTGCCCGGGGTGCGGTTGATGGTGGGCGGCGTGGAGGCTCGCACGGACCTGCGCGGTGAGGTCCACGTGAAGGAGCTGCCGCCGGGGCCCGTGGCCGTGGTGGCGACGTCCCAGGGGTACCGCACGGCGGAGGAGGCGGCCATCATCGTCGCGGGACAGCAGACGGCGCTCTCGGTGCCGCTCGCCTCCGAGCGCAAGGGCGAGCCCGCGACGCTCACCGGACAGGTGCGCAACGCGCGCGGTGGCAAGCCCATCGCCGCCACGTTGCTGATTCCCCAGGCGAAGGTGAAGGCGCGCACGGATGCGAAGGGGGCGTTCACCTTCAAGGTCCGCGGTGGCACCTACCGCATCACCATCTCCGCGCGTGGGTTCTTCACGCAGTCGAAGCTCGTCACCTTGAAGGACGGCGAGCAGGCCATCTTCAACGTCGATCTCTTCCCGAGGCAGAAACGGTGAGCAACACGTGTCCCTGGCTCCTGGCCCTCCTGCTCGTCGTGTCGGGTTGCGACGATGAGGCGGCCACTCCAGTCCCCCCTCCCGTCGAGTCCGCCGCGGCCCCCGACTCGGGCCCCGCCGTGGAGCTGGCCCGACTGGAGGGCCTGTCCGGCGACGTGCAGGTGGAGCGTGGCGGCAAGAAGCTCCCCGCCCAGGCGGGCCCGCTGTACTCCGGCGACGCGGTGGAGACGGGGGCTTCGGGCGCGGCGACCTTGAGCTTCCCGGACGGGCGTTCGGTGGAGGTGGGCGCGGACGCCCGCGTCGGCGTGGGGCAGGACTCCGGCGGCGTGGTGCTGACGGTGGAGCGTGGAATCGTCTTGTCGCGCGTGCCCGCGGGGGCTGCGGCCGGGAAGAAGGTGTCGCTCACGCTGCTGACGCCCTTCGGCCTCACGCGCGTGGGCTCCGAGCCCAGCGAGGTCTCCGTCCAGGTGACGAAGGACTCCGGCCGCGTGGAGGTGAAGCTGGGCGCCATCGAGTTCGTGGCGAAGGACGGCAAGCAGCTGCGCGCGTCCGAAGGCGACTCGGTGGAGGTGTCCGCGGGCCGGGCGGAGCTGATGCTCAAGGGCTCTCGATGGGTGGAGCTTTCGCCCATCGACGTGACGGTGCGGGTGGGCTCGGGCCGCGCGGAGCTGCGCGGGAAGGACACGAAGCGCTGGAGGTCGGTGCGCGCGGACGGCGAGGTGCTCTCGCCCGGTGACGGCGTGCGCACGCGCACGGGCGGCTCGGTGGACCTGGCGCTGAAGGACTCGTCCTCGCAGCTCACCCTGGGGCCCTCGGCGGAGATGGTGCTGGAGGGCGCGGGGCAGGGCGGCACGCGCGACGAGGCGCGGATGGACCTGCGCCAGGGCCGGCTGGGGCTCCAGCTCGCGCAGGGCCGTCAGAGCCGGGTGGTGCTGGCGGGGCTCACCTTGGAAGGTGACGGGGCCTCCCGGCTGGCGGTGCGGCGCACGGGGTCGGGCTATCTGGTGGACGCGCAGACGGGGCGGGTGACGCTGGTGCGCGGCGAGGCGCGGCAGCCGCTGCGGGCGGGTGAGCGGGCCATCGTGTCGGGTGAGACGGGCGAGGCGCGCATCGAGTCGCTCGGCCCCGCGCCGCTGCTGCTCGGCGCGGGAGACGGCGCGGAGGTGTACCACCAGGACATGCCCGAGGTGGCCTTCGGCTGGGAGAAGGAGGGGGAGGTGACGGTGGAGGTGGCGACGGACGCGGAGTTCTCCAAGCCCCTGCTGACGGGCACGGTGTTCCAGCCCTTCGTCAACGTGCCGGCGCCCGCGCGAGGGACGCTCTTCTGGCGGGTGAAGGGCAAGGACGGCCAGGAGGTGGCGAAGGGCAGCGCGGTGTTCGCCCCGGAGCGCCTGGGCCGGGACTTGGACCGGGTGCGCAACGTGGTGCCGGAGGGATTGGAGAAGACGACCATCTTCTACCAGGACAAACCGCCGGCCGTGACGTTCACCTATTCAGAGGAGACGTCGGCGGCGCGCTACCGGGTGGCGGTGTATCGGGCGGGCGCGTTGGACACGCCCGTGGCGGAGCGCACGGTGACGGAGGCGCGCGCGGCGTTGGATGCGGGCGCGCTGAGCGAGGGCAGCTACCTGTGGTCCGTCACGCCGCTGTCCGAGACGGGTGAGCAGCTGAAGGGGGGCCGGATGAACAAGCTGGAGCTGGTGTACGACAACTCGGTGCCGATGCTGCTCGTGTCTCAGCCTCGCCAGGGACAACGCTCCGCGGCGAAGGTGAGGGCCACGGGCGTGGCGCCGGTGAACGCGCGCGTGTCCATCAATGGACGTCCCGCCAGCCTGGATGGCAAGCATCGGTTCGACACGTGGGTGGAGCCGGTGGGCTCGCCCCCGCTGCTGATGTTTAGAATGACGCGACCCGGTGCTCCGGATGTCCACACGGTGCGCACCCTGAAAGAGCGAGGGCCCTGAGGATGTCTCCCCCCCAGACGACACAGCCCGGCTCCGGCACCGAGGAGGCTCCTCCGCCGCTGCTGCGCCCGTACGGCCCCTATGTCCTCGTGCGCAAGCTGGCCGAGGGCGGCATGGCGGAAATCTTCCTCGCCAAGCTGCTCGGCGCCGACAACTTCGAGCGCAACGTGGTCATCAAGCGGATGCTGCCGCACCTGTCGAACATCCCCGACTTCGTGGAGATGTTCCGGGACGAGGCGCGGCTGGCCGCGAAGCTGTCGCACCCCAACATCGTGCAGATACAGGAGCTCGGCTTCACCGAGGGCTGCTACTACATCTGCATGGAGTACCTCGCGGGCGAGGACTTCTCCACGACGCTGCGGCTGGCGGGACGGCGCCGCGCGTACCTGCCGTTCCCCATCGTGCTGCGCGTGCTCATCGACTCGGCGCGCGGGCTGCACTACGCCCACGAGTTCTGCAACGAGATGGGGCAGCCGCTCAACGTCGTGCACCGCGACATCTCCCCGTCGAACCTGTACCTGACGTACCAGGGGCAGGTGAAGGTGCTGGACTTCGGCATCGCCAAGGCCGAGTCGAGGCTCGCCAACACGCGCACCGGCGTCGTGAAGGGCAAGTACATGTACATGGCGCCGGAGCAGGCCAAGGGGCAGGGGGTGGACCGGCGCGCGGACATCTTCGCGCTCGGCGTCAGCCTGTACGAGGCGCTCACGCACGTGCGGCCCTTCTCGCGAGAGAACGACCTGGCGGTCCTCAACGCGCTCCTGCACGGCGAGTTCAAGCGTCCGCGCGAGCTGCGGCCGGATTTGCCCGCGGCGTTGGAGGCCATCGTCCTCAAGGCGATGGCGCCGCTGCCGCAGGACCGCTACCCCACCGCGGAGGCCTTCGCCGAGGACCTGGAGGCGTTCCTCGGAGAGCACCTGAGCGCCGCGGGGACGCCGCAGCTCGGCGCGTTCCTGCGCAGCCACTTCGGTGAGGACCGCTTCACCGAGCGCACCCGCATCCCCACGCTGTCCTCGCTCTCCGCCGCGCTGGGCGTGGTGACGCAGGCGACGGGCGTGGTGGAGATGGGGACGGACGTGGTGGGGGCGCCCTCCTCCGCGACGGGCAGCACCGACGTGGCCACGGCGCGCGGTTGGAGTGCGCGCTCGCCGGCGTCGTCCTCGGGGCTGGTGCCAGCGGCGACGAAGACTCCGGCCACCGAGTCGGCGCCGATGCCCGCGCCTGTCGCCGCGCCCCGTGCGCGCGGCTGGCGTCCGCTCGTCGTCGGGCTCGCGGGTGGGTTGTTGCTCGCGGGGGTGGGCATCGTGGGCTACGCGCGACTGGTCGCGCCGGTGTCCGCGGGTGTCGTGCCTCCCGCGGCTCCTCCCATCGCCGCTGTCGCGCCGGCTGAGGCCCCAGTGCCTCGGGAGCCTGCGCCTTCGACGGAAGCTGTCGCAGCGCCCGCGCAGCAGGCCGCGGTGCCCGTGTCGCCGCCACCTGTCGGGACACAGCCTCCCGAGGGGATGGCGCAGGGGACTGGAGGCGAGGCGGGCGCGGTGGGGAGCCGGCTGTCACCACCGCCTCCCGTGGAGGACGCGGCGGAGGGCAAGTCGGTGAAGAGCACGGCGAAGAAGAAGGTGTCGCTCAGCGTGGCCGACATCTCTCGCGTCGTGGCGCAGGGGCGCTCGCGAATCACCGCGTGCTTCGAGAAGAACCGCAAGGACCTGCCGTCGAGCGAGGGCCAGGTCCAGGTGGAGTTCTCCATCGCGTCGACCGGCAAGGCGCGGGCGAGCGTGAGCGGGGCGCTGGCGGGGACGGGCGTGGGCCGCTGTCTCCAAGCGCAGGCGGAGCGGCTGCGCTTCCCGGCGCATGTCGACGGGGAGGTGAACGCGGTGGTGCCGTTCGCCTGGCGGCTGACACCGTAGGAAGCAGCACGGCGCCGGGAGCTCCCGGCGCCGGAGCATAGGCCTAGAGGTCGCGGCGGGCGGACAGCGCCTTCGCCAGCGTGGCCTGGTCGGCGTACTCGAGGTCACCGCCCATGGGCAGGCCCTGGGCGATGCGGGTGAGGCGCAGGCCCATGGGCTTGAGCAGGCGCGTCAGGTAGAGCGCGGTGGCCTCGCCCTCGACGTCCGGGTTGGTGGCGAGGATGAGCTCCTCCACCTGACTGTCGCTGAGGCGCTCCAACAGCTCCTTGATGCGGAGCTGGTCCGGGCCCACGCCCTCGAGCGGGGACAGCACGCCGTGCAGCACGTGGTAGCGGCCCTTGAACTCGCGGGTGCGCTCGAGCGCCATCAGGTCCGCGAAGGTCTCCACGACGCACAGCACCCGCTCGTCACGGCGGTGGTCCCGACAGAAGCCGCACGTCTCCGTGTCCGTGAGGGAGAAACAGCGCACGCACAGGTGCACCTTCTCCTTCACCTCGCGGATGGCCTGCGACAGCTCGGAGGCGTACTCGCCCGGAGAGCGCAGGATGTGGAACGCGAGGCGCTGGGCGGTCTTCTCCCCGATGCCTGGCAGCTTCGCGAGCTGGGCGACGAGGCGGTTCAGCGGATCGGGAGTCATCCGGTATCAGGTAACGCCGGGGATCTTGATGCCGCCGGAGATTTTCGCGAGCTCGCGCTGCATGTGCTGACGGCTGCTCGCCAGGGCGGCGTTCACCGCGGCGGTGATGAGGTCCTCGAGCATCGACGTGTCGTTCGGGTCGATGGCTTCCTTGTCGATCTTGATGCTGCGGATCTCCTGGATGCCGTTGGCCACGACGGTGACGCGGCCCTCGCCGGCCTTGGCCTCGACGGTCTCCTCGGCCAGCTGCTGCTTGCGCTCTTCGATCTTCTCCGTCAGCTTGTTCGCCTGCCGGATGAAGTAGTTCAGGTCGACGCCGGGCATGTGCTTCCTCGGTACGGGCGTGGAGTGTGGCGCGCACCCTAGCGTTGCGCGCGTCCATTGTCAGGCGCTGTCGTCGGGGGCTTCGACAGGAGCGTCGGCGGCCGAGGCGGCGGAGGGGCGCTCGGGCTCGTAGATCTGGATGTGCTCGATTTCTCCACCCAGCACCAGGAGCACGGAGCGGACCGAGGCGTGGTTCCGCACCTTGCTCTCGGTGTTCTTCTCATGGGTGGCGCGGCTCTGCGCGTCGCGCTCGGCGAGGCTGGGCGCGGCCCGGGAGTCATCCGCGGACACGTCCTGGAAGGACAGCTTCACGGGCCGGCCGAAGTGCTCGGCCAGGAGCTTGTCGATGGTGGCCTTGCCCGCGGCGGCGGACACCGACATGCGGTGCAGGCCCGCCGCGGGGAGGTAGCCGAGGATGATCTCCCCGGCCTTCATCGACATGAGCCGGCCGTTCGCGAGGGCGGTGCCGTGGCGCAGGGAGCCCGCCTTCACGGACTCCACCGCGGCACGCCAACGCTCGATGAGCGGCAGGTTGGGGTTGTCGCGCCCGCGCGCCACGGGGGGAGGCGAGGCGGCCACGGGAGGCGGCTCGGGCTCGGGTTCCGCGACGGGGGCCTCGGGCTCGGGGATGCATTCGCCGGAGGCGCAGCCGCCAGGGGAGGCCTCTTCTGGATAGAAGCGCGATTCCTCGTCGCTGTCGCCGTAGGGCGGCGGCTCGGGCGGGCCGGGCGGCGGCTCGGGCTTGCGGACGTTGATGACGCGGACGGTGGGCGCCGGCTCGGTGGTGCGGGAGAGCGGGGTGGCGCCCGCATGCGGGCCGGGCGGGGCGATGGGCTGCTGCGGGGCTGGTGCCGCCGGGGGCGTGGGCGCGGGAGGGCCGTTGCGCAGGAAGGACAGGGGGCGCGCGGCGGACGGGGGCAGACCCTCGAGGACGGGGCCCGAGGGCAGGGGATTCTCGACGGGGTAGGCGGCCGGTGGCGGAGCGTCCGAGACCGCCTGGGCGCCGCCGCCGTTGCGCAGGAAGGACAGGGGGCGCGCGGCGGAGGGGGGCAGCCCGGCGATGACCGGCCCGGTGGCGGGGACGGGAGGGGCGGCGCTGACGGAGGGCGGAGGCGTCCACGCGCCCGCGGCTGGCTGGGGCGCGGGGACTTCACGCACGGCCCCGTCATGTCGTGGCGGCGCGATGTTGGCGGGTGGCTCGTCGGATGCGTCCCCGCTGTGTCGCGGCAGGTCGATGTCCGGCGGTGGCTCGGGCTGGTAGTCGGCGTCGTCGTAGCGAGAGGCGCCGGAGCGCTGCGTGTCGAATGACGCGGGCGCATCGAACCGAGACGTTTGCGTGGGGCGCGCGAAGTCTCCCGCGGACTGCTGTCCGGACGCAGGAGCCGGCGCATCCCAGGGAGGGCCCGACGGAGTACGTGCCGTCGCCCCAGGGGTGGGCTGTCCCGTGGATGACCCAGGAGCATCCCAAGGTGGGCCCGAGGGAGCACGTCCCGTCATTCCGACGGGGGCATGTCCCACAGGCGCGCGGGACGCATCCGATGGACCACCCTGAGGCGATGCCGACGGCCCTGCGTGCGATGAACCCGCGGAGCTGCTCGTCCCGCTCTGCGCGACGGATGGCGCACCGTCGAACGCGCCACCCATCGGCCCGCGAGCCGACGCTCCGTGGGCCGACGACGGGCTTCCGTTGACCGCCACCCCCTGCGGATCCACGCCGCCATTCGGCGACTGCTGCGCCGAAGGCATCGCCGTGGACGCGCCATCGTTCGACGGCGCTCCCGCGGAAGTGCCCACATGCCTCTGCGTCGAGACGGGCTGCTGTCCCGCAGTGGGCGCAGCTCGACCCATCTCCCACGGACGAGGGGTGGGCGCGGCTTCGATGGACGGAGCCTGGCGAGGCTCAGGCGCGAAAGTTCGTGGAGCTGGAGCGACCTCCCGGCGCTCCAGCATTGGCCTTGTCCGCCTGAGGCAGTCCGGCCGTGAGCCGGTCCACCTTCGCGAGCAGCTCCGGAATCGAACCCCCCGGCGACAGCTGGATGGCCTTCAACAGCGCCATCTCCAGCGCGAGCCTCGGCTGCGCCGCGCGCGACACATCCCAGACCGAGCCATGCACCACGTCGAACAGCCGCGTGAGCTGCGCGCTCTCCGCGTCCTTCGCCAGCGCCACGAGCGCCTTCTGCTCGGACTCCGCCAGCTCCGCGGGCGCCTCGCCCAGCGTCTTGGTGACGAAGAGGTGGCGAAGCTGCATCGCCAGCTCCTCCGCGAGGCGCTTCAAGTCGAGGCCCCGGTTGAAGACCTCCTCCACGCGCTCAAGCACGCGCTTGGCATCCTTGTGCACCAGCGCATCGGCGAAGTCCTGCACCATCGTTCGATCGATGGCGCCCAGCGCCTCGGCGACCTCCTCGTCCGTGGGGTTCGCGCCGCACGAGGCGAGCACCTGGTCCAGCAGGCTGAGCGCGTCGCGCATGCCGCCCTCGGACTGGCGCACCACCAGCGACAGCGAGCGGTCCGAGATGCCCGCGCCCTCCGCCTTGCAGATCTCCTGCAGTCGCTGGAGCATCCGCGCCGCGGAGATGCGGCGGAAGTTGTGGCGCTGGCAGCGCGACAGGATGGTGTCCGGGAGCTTGTGCGCCTCGGTCGTCGCGAAGATGAACTTCACGTGCCCGGGCGGCTCCTCCAGCGTCTTGAGCAGCGCGTTGAACGCCGCCCCGGACAGCATGTGGACCTCGTCGATGATGTAGATCTTGTGCCGGTCGCGCTGCGGCAGGTACTTCGCGTTCTCGCGAATCTCGCGGACGTTCTCCACGCCGTTGTTGGAGGCACCGTCGATCTCCGCCACGTCCACGCTGGTGCCGGCGGCAATCTCCGTGCACGCCCGGCACTCACCGCAGGGAGTCGCCGTGGGGCCCTTCTCACAGTTGAGGGCCTTGGCGAGCAGGCGTGCGGCCGTCGTCTTGCCCACGCCACGCGGGCCGCAGAACAGGTACGCGTGCGCCACCCGGTCCATCTTGATGGCGTTCGCGATGGTCCGGACGACGTGCTCCTGTCCGGTCATGTCATCGAACTTCTGCGGACGCCATTTGCGGGCGAGGACGAGGTAGCTCATGGGGGCAGTCATCTAAACACGACGGCGCGAAGGATCCATCTCCAGGCGCTGCGACTCAGCGTCCGAGCGCCTTCAGGACGACCTGGGCCGAGTTGTGCCCCGCCGCGCCGATGACACTGCCCGCCGGGTGGCAGCCCGCGCTGCAGAAGTAGAGCCCCTGCACCGGCGTCTCGTAGGGCAGCCTGTCGGTGAAGCCCAGCTTGTTGTCCACATGGTGGATGTGGCCGCCGGTGATTCCGAAGTGGCTCTCGATTTTCGGGGGCGTGAGGGCGAAGTACTCCTGGACCAAATCACTCGTCCCCGGCGCGAAGCGGTCGCACACCGACAACAGCTGCTGCACGTAGCGCGACTCCTCCTTCTCCCACGTCGTGCCCTCGAGCTTGTAGGGCACCCACTCCACGAAGAGCGCGGAGTTGTGGCGGCCCTCGGCGTCGCGCAGCGACGGGTCCACCGTGGTGTGGATGTACCACTCGATGGAGGGGAAGTCGGACAGCCTGCCCGCCTGCGTGTCGCGATACGAGCGCTCCAGTGCGCCGAGCACGTCGTCCTCCTGCGGCAGCAGGTGGATGGTGGGGCCGAACTGGCCCTTGTCCTCGGGCAGACACGTGAACTTCGGCAGCTCCTTCAGACACAGGTTCACCTTGAGCGTGGTGCCCGGCACCGCCATCGCGCCCACCTTCGCGCGGTAGTCCGCCGGCAACGCCGCGGTGTCCACCAGCTTCAGCGTGCGGAACGGGTCTCCGTTGGACACGACGACCGAGGCCTGGAGCTCCTCGCCGTTCTCCAGCACCACGCCCTTCACCACGCCCGCGTCCACGCGCACCGACGTCACCTTCGCGCCCGTGCGGATGACCGCGCCGTGCTTGCGCGCGACGTTGGCGATGGACTGGGTGACGGTGCCCATGCCGCCGCCGACAATCATCCACGTGCCTCCGCTGCCCGGCAGCCGGCACATGTTGTGGACGAGCAGGTTCATCCCCGTGCCCGGCGTGTCATAGCCGCCGTCCAGTCCGGAGAACGCGTCCGTCACCGCGTACATCGCCTTCACGAAGTCGGACTTGAAGCCGAAGCGCTCCAGGTACTGGCGCGCGGAGCCTCGACACAGCTTGATGAAGTGCTCGCGCAGCGCGGGCCGGATGTAGCGCTCGGCGGTCTCCTCGTGGGACAGCGGCGGCTTGAGCCACGCGGGCGCCAGGTCGTCGCGCAGCGCGGCCAGCTCCGTGTTCATCGCCTGGTTGGCCTCCCAGTCCGCTTGCGAGAAGAACTCGAGGAACTGGCGCTTCAGCTCGCGCTCATCCGAGCCGAACAACAGATAGCGCTCGCCCGTGGTGGGCAGGAAGTAGTGCGGGTCCCTCCGCTTGAGGGGCAGGTCCAGCTCCAGCTCGCGCAGGAGCTCCGGCGGCATCAATCCCAACAGGTACGCGCCCGTGGACACGCCCAGCCCGGGCGCGCTCTTGAACGGGTACTCCGTCCGGCACGCTCCGCCGATGACGTCCTTCTCCTCCAGGACGGTGACGGACAGGCCCCGGCGCGCGAGCATCGCCGCTGTCACGAGTCCGTTGTGCCCCGCTCCCACCACGATGACGTCCGGCATGGCCTGCTCCTTCTCGAGGGAACCGCGTTCCTACCCGAGCGAGGCCCTGGCGGACAAACGTCCGATGGCTTGCACCTCGCCGCGGGGCCGGGGAGAGTCCCGGGCGCCCGTGTCCGCCGCCCTGCCCGAGACGCCCACCCCGCCCATGCCACCCGAGCCCCTGCCGTCGGATGACGCTCGGCCCCATCCTCCGGCAAGGCCCTCCCGCCTCGCGCTGGCGACCCTCGTCGTCGTGGCGCTGCTGCCCGCCGTCATCGCCGTGGCGCAGCTGGGCCGCATCCACCCCGACGAGGTGTTCCAGGCGCTGGAGCCCGCGTACTGGCGCGTGCACGGCTACGGCGTGCTGGCGTGGGAGTGGCGCGATGGCATCCGTAACTGGGCTGTCCCTGGAGTCCTGGCCGGCTTCCTGAAGCTGGCGGGGATGCTGGGCATCACCGACCCCCAGGGCTACCGCGCGATGACGGCCGTGCCCCAGCTCGCGCTGCATGCGTGGAGCCTGTGGGCCGTGTACCGCTTCGCCGCCCGGCGCACGGGAGTCTCGGGAGGTTGGCTGGCCGTCCTGCTGGTGGGCCTCTACGGGCCGGTGCTCGTCTTCGCCGGACGCACCCTGGCGGAGTCCTTCTCCACGTCCTTCCTGGTGGTGGCCCTGGAGGCCCTGGACCGGCGAGAGCGTGAGGCGAGGGCCGGGCTCCTGGGTGGCGCCGCGCTCGGGCTCGCGGTGGTGACGCGCTACCCGTCCGCCATCTGTGTCCTCACCGCGCTGCTCTATCTGCTGGTGGCACGGCGCTGGCGGATGCTGGCCTTCACCTGCCTGGGCGGGCTCGTCGTCGCGGCGGGGCTGGGGCTGTTGGACCACCTCACCTGGGGCAGCCCCTTCCACTCGTTCTTCACCTATGTCCGCTTCAACGTCCTCTCGGGCGAGGCCGCCGCCCGCTTCGGCTCGGCGGCTCCCGGCTTCTACCTGCTGCCCCTGGTGACGGCCGTTCCCGTCTGGGCCTGGGTCGCGGTGCCCCTGGGCCTGGAGGCAGCGAGGCGAGGACGCACCGGTATGTCCCTGCCGCTGACGTGCGCCGCCGTCTACCTGGGCGTGCTGCTCGTCACCGCGCACAAGGAAGAGCGCTTCCTCTACCCGGCGCTGGTGTTGGGCGTGCTCGCGGCGGTGCCCGTCGTCGCGGACCTCCTCACCACGCGCGTTCCCGCGTCCGCTCGCTGGGGCGTGACGGCGATAGCGCTCGTGACGGGGCTCGTCTCCGCCCGCTGGTTCCCGCCCCAGGACCTGCGCGCCGACCAGTTCCGCGCCATCGTCGCGTCGACGCGGATGGGCGGCGCCACGGGGTTGCTCATCGTCAACGAGGGGCTCTGGGGCTCCGGCGGCTTCTTCTACCTGGGCCAGCGAATCCCCTGGCTCACCTGTGACTGGCCCCGCGACGAAGCCTTCCAGCGAGGGCTGAACGACAGGACCTTCAACCGCGCCGTCTCCTTCGAGGACCGGTCCCTGCCCGAGCTCCAGGCCGGCGGCTTCCGGATTGCGGAGCGCATCGGCCGCGAGACGCTGCTCGTCCGCGACTGAAGTCAGAAGGGGAGGGCGCCGGCCCTCCCGCCGAGGGTGAACGCCGTAGCCCGCAAAGGCGAAGAGCCAGCCTCCCGAGGGAGACTGGCTCTTCAGAACGGCCGGGACACACGCGGTGGTACGCTACCGTTGCTTCCTTCCGGACCTGGCGGGGTTCGCGCCCCCACGTTGTCCCGACCACAAAGGCTGTAGACATCAACTGCAGTATCAACAACGGAGAGGGTGGGATTCGAACCCACGATACCCTTTCAGATATACACGCGTTCCAGGCGTGCGCCTTCAACCGCTCGGCCACCTCTCCATAAAGTCTGGAGCGGAGAGCGTAGGATTCGAACCTACGATACCGTTACCGGTATGCCTGATTTCGAGTCAGGTGCCTTCGACCACTCGGCCAGCTCTCCAAGTATTCAATTGTCGCGTCGCTTCGCGCGCAAGCGCCCGAAGAACGTTTTGAGAAGAGTCGCGCTGTCCTCAGCGAGGATACCACGAGTGACCTGGAGCCGGTGGTTGTGCCGGGGTTCCTCGGCCAGATTGTAGAGAGAGCCGACCGCGCCGGCTTTCGGGTCCATGGCGCCAAACACGAGGCGAGTCACCCTGGACTGGACCAGCGCCCCGGCGCACATGGCACACGGTTCCAACGTCACGTATAGGGTGACGCCCGTCAACCGCCAGACCCCCAGATGCCTTCGAGCGGCATCCAGTGCGAGGACTTCCGCATGGGCGAGGGGATTGCGATCCACTTCGCGGCGATTGAAACCTGTGCCGATGATGTTTCCATCATGGACGGCAACCGCACCGACGGGGACCTCTCCGAGTGTCGCGGCTTCCCGCGCGAGCGCGAGCGCCTGCTGCATGAAAGCTTCGTCGTCACTCATGGAGACGGCGTGAAAGAAGGGAGCGCTCCCTGGAGGATTCGAACCTCCGGCCTTCGGATTCGTAGTCCGACGCTCTATCCAGCTGAGCTAAGGGAGCAAAATCTTCACGCGCTGCTACAACGACAAGTGGCGGAGAGAGAGGGATTCGAACCCTCGATACCCTTTCGAGTATGCAGGTTTAGCAAACCTGTGCCTTCAGCCTCTCGGCCATCTCTCCAACTCTTCTCTGTCAAAGAACCGCAAAACTCAAGAACATTTTCGGAGGCGGTAGGATTCGAACCTACGGAGAGCTTGCACCCTCTGCGGTTTTCAAGACCGCTGCCTTCAACCGCTCGGCCACGCCTCCAAACAACCCAGCCGGCGGTGTCCCTCGGACCGACGTCGACCGTGGGGCCGCCCTTCTACCTGATTCTTCGCCCGTTGCAAGCGGATGATCACACCTTTTCGCCACACTTCTTCGCTACAGCGGCTTGAGCTCCTTGAGCCCTCCCATGTACGGCCAGAGGACCTCCGGGATGGCCACGGTGCCGTCGTCGCGCTGGTAGTTCTCCAGGATGGCGATGGACGTGCGGCCCACGGCGAGCCCGCTGCCGTTCAGGGTGTGAGCGAGCTGGGGCTTGTCCCCCTTCTGGGGGCGGAAGCGGATCTTCGCCCGGCGCGCCTGGAAGTCGCCGCAGTCCGAGCAGGACGAAATCTCACGGTACGCGTTCTGCCCCGGCAGCCAGACCTCGATGTCGTAGGTCTTGCGGGCCGAGAAGCCCATGTCGCCGGTGCACAGCAGCATCACCCGGTGGTGCAGGCCGAGCCGCCGCAGGATGTCGCACGCGTCGTCCGTCATGGCCTCGAGCTCGTCCAGGCTCTTGTCCGGCTGGGCGAACTTCACCATCTCCACCTTGTGGAACTGGTGCTGGCGGATGAGGCCGCGGGTGTCCTTGCCGGCCGCGCCCGCCTCCGCGCGGAAGCACGGGCTGAAGGCGCAGTAGCGGATGGGCATCGACTCGCCCTCGAGGATCTCGTCCGCGTGGTAGTTGGTGACCGGGACTTCGGACGTGGGGATGAGGAAGCGCTCGGGGTCGCCCACCGTCTTGAAGGCGTCGTCCTCGAACTTGGGCAGCTGGCCGGTGCCCATCATCGTCTCGCGCAGCACCAGGTAGGGCGGCAGCAGCTCCGTGTAGCCCTTCTGGGTGTGCACATCGATCATGAACGTGACGAGCGCCCGCTCCAGCCTGGCCAGCGCGCCCTTGTAGAAGGTGAAGCGGCTGCCGGACACCTTCGCGGCGCGCTCGAAGTCGAGCATGCCCAGCTTCTCACCCAGCTCGAAGTGCTGCTTGGGCGTGAAGGGCAGGTTGGGCTTCTCACCCCAGCTCTTCACCTGGACGTTCTGGTCCGCGCTCTCGCCCACGGGCACCGACTCGTGGGGGAGGTTGGGGATGACCATGAGGATGGCGTTGATCTCCTCCTCGACCTCCTTGAGGCGGTTCTCCTTCTCCTTGATGTCCTGGGAGACGGCGCGGAGGTCGCCGCGCAGCGCGTCCAGCGCCTTGGGGTCCTCCTTCGCCTTCTTCTTCATCTCCTCGTTGGCGGCGTTACGGCGCGCGGCCAGGGACTCCATGGAGACGTACAGCTCGCGGCGCTCGGAGAAGAGGCGCTGGAAGGGGCCGAGGTCCAGGTTGCCGCCCCGCGTCTTCAGGCGAGCGACGACCGCATCGAAGTTCTGCGCAACGTTCCGGAGGTCCAGCATGGGGGACGCCTTGTAGTCACCCTCGGTGGGCGTCAGCAAGGTTCCTGGCGCCCGGGGTGCTCAAGGGCGGACGCCCCGGGCGCCTGGTGCCTGACGCCGGCCATCCCCGGGAGGACGGCCGGCTGTCGGCTGCCGGCTAGTTCTGCAGGTCGTAGATCTCTTCCTCGATGTCCTTCTTGTCGGTCGCGTCCGGCTTCTTCACCAGGTAGTCCTTGAAGGCCTGGACGGCTTCCTTGCGCTTGTTCTTCTCCTTATAGGCGAAGCCCAGGTAGTAGTAGGTCATCGGGTTCTCCGGCTCGGCGTCGGCGGCCTTGCGGTACCAGTCGATGGCCTTGGCGTGCTGGGTCTGCTCGGTGAAGGCGCGGGCGACCTTGTAATAGACGTACGTGAGCTTGGTGTCCGCCTTGAGCGCCGTCTGGTAGCGCTTGATGGCGTCGTTCCAGCGGGCGGCGTTGAAGTACGCGTCACCGATGGAGCCGAGCACGCGGGTGCGGCGCGGGTCCGACTTGAGGCTGGCGTCGAAGGACTCGATGGCCTCGTCGAACTCGCTGTTCTCCAGGTGGGCGTGGCCCAGGGCCTCGTGCGCGTCGGCGTTGGCCGGGTCCAGCTCCACGGCGGTGTTCCACTCGCGGATGGCGTCCGGGAGCTGCTTGGCGTCGCGCAGGATGACGCCGTAGGCGTAGTGGTAGTCGGGGCGCTTGGGGGCGCGCTCCACGGCCTTGCGCATGGCGTCCATGGCCTGGGTGAACTCCAGCCGCTTCGCCTTCACCAGGGCCAGGTAGTAGAGCGCCTCGTGGTTGGAGGGCTCGTTGCTGAGCGCCAGGCCCAGGTTGCTCTCCGCGCCGGGCAGATCGCCCCGCTCCAGCAGGACCGCGCCCAGGGTGATGGGGATGGTGGTGGAGCGCGGGTCCTCCGCCTTGGCCTTCTCGAGCTCGGCCACGGCCTCGTCGAGCTTGCCCAGCCGCCACAGCACCAGTCCGCGCTGCAGCCGGCCGTCCTTCAACAGGTGCGGGTCCAGCTCCAGGGCGCGGTTGGCCTCCGTCTGGGCCTTCTCCAGGTCCCCGTTGAGCAGCGCCACGCGCGACAGGCCCAGGTGGGCGTCGGCGAGGTTGGGGTCCAGCTGCACGGCGCGCTCGAACTCCTGCTGGCCCAAGAGGGCGTTGTTCTCCGCCAGGGCCAGCTCGCCCAGACCCGCGCGAACGCCGGCCATGTCCGGGGCCTTGGTGGCGGCCTGCTCCAGCTGGGTGCGAGCCTCCGCGTTGCGGCGCTGACGCAGGTAGAAGCGGCCCAGGTAGAGGTTGGCCTCCACCAGGTTGGCGTCCGCGGCGATGGCGCGCTTGTAGTGGCCCTCCGCCTCGGAGAGCTTGTCCAGCGCGTCCTCGATGCGGCCGTAGAGGTACGCGATGCGCGCCTCGTTGGGGAAGCGCTGGCTGGCCTTCTGCACGGCGTCCAGCGCCGCCTGCATCTTCCCGGTCATCACCAGCGAGGTGATGTGGCCGTCGGCGTACTCCAGGTTGTCACCCTCCTCGGACGCGAGCGTCGTGTAGAGGGGCAGGGCGCCCTCGTAGTTGCGCTGGGCGCGCAGCACGTGGGCCAGCTGGGCCTTGAGGAAGTCGGACTGCGGGTCCTTCTCCATCGCGGACTTCAGCTCCGCCTCGGCCTCCTTGGGCTTGTGCTGGTGGAAGAGCGCCACGCCCTTGAGCCCCCGGGCGCGGGCGAGCTCCGCCGGGCCCAGCGCGGACTGGACGTCCTCGGCCAGGGCCTCGTCGACGGACTGGGCGCCCTTCTCCGAGTCCTTGCGCACCAGGAGCTGCACGGCGGCGAGCTCCACGGCGGAGGAGGCGTGCTTGCGGTCCGCCTCGAGCGCGGCGGCGTAGGCGGCGGCGGCTTCGTCGGCGCGGCCGGCGGCCTGGTGCAGGTTGCCCAGCGCGTGGTGGGCCTTGGCGGACTTGCCGTCGGCGGCGAGCACCTTCTTCAGCGTCTCGATGGCGCCGTTGAAGTCGCGCTTCATCGTCTGCGCCTCGGCCACGAGGAAGGCGAGCTCCAGGTCGCCCTGGTTCCCTTCCCGCGTGTACGCGTCCATGAGCGGCGTCAGCGCGGCGTCCGCCTGCCGAGAGGTGAGCGCGAGCGAGGCCTTCACCTTGATGAAGTCGACGTCCTTCTCCCCGAGCAGCTCGATGTCCGCCATGCCGTCGCGGCAGCGGGCCATGTCGGACGCGACCGCCGCGGCGTACTTGCGCTGCAGGTAGTAGACGGACTGGCACCACAGCGAGCGCACCGCCGGGTACTCCTTCTCCTGGAGCGCCTGCGCGGAGAGCGTGTGGGCCTGCTTGTAGCTGGCGAAGGTGTCCTGGAGCAGGGCCTGCTGGGCCTGGCTCACCAGCTGCGCCTGGGGCGAGCCGTCCGAGACGCGCGCGGGGAACAGGGCCCGACGGCCGAAGGCGCCGTAGCGCGTGCCGAACTCGGTGCCCGCGCCGATGCCCAGCAGCAGCACGCCGACACCGGCGGCGATGAACATGGGGACGCGCTTCTTGAGCTTCTCGTTGGCGCCGCTGCGGTCCACCACGGAGACGGCCGCCATGCGGCCCTCGTAGAGCTGCTCCAGCCGGCGCATGTTCGCCTGCTGTCCGTTGGTGTCCGCGGTGGGGGCGCTGGGCGAGTCCGACGCGGCGGCGACGGGCGCGGCCGCCACCACCTTGGCCGGGCCCTCCATCAGCCGCTGGATGGCGGCGGCGAAGGTGGGGATGGTGCCGATGGCGGACCAGGACTCGGAGTCGAGCGAGACGTCCTCGTTGCCGAGCAGCTGGCCGTCCTCGAGCATCTTCACGACGACGCCCTCGTCGAACGGGCCGAACACCTTGCCCGAGCGGCGGCGGACGTGGAAGCGGCGCACCTTCGCGCCCGCCTGGGCGCCAGCGTCGCGGCCGGCGGCGTCGTCGATGAACGACAGCATCTCCAGGCCGTCGGCGGGGCCGGCGTTGGGCGGCGGAGGCAGCGGATCCGACAGGTCCGCCTCCAGGTCATCCGTGGGCCTCGCGGTGGGGTCGAACTCGAGCGAGTCCGGGATGCCGGGCGAGGCCGAGGCCGAGGGCGGGGGCGAGCCGAAGTCCACGTCGCCGAAGTCCACCGCGGGGTTGAAGGGCGCGGGCGGCGGGGGGGCGGCCTGGGGCGGGGGCTCGGCGAAGTCGAGGCTGAAGTCCGGCATCGGCGCGGGCCCGGAGGGCGCGGCGAAGTCGAACGACAGGTCCTGCGGCGGCGCGGCGGGGGCCGGCAGGTCGGCGAAGTCCATCGACGGCGCGGCGGGGGAGGGCAGGTCGGAGAAGTCCAGCCCGGGCGAGGCCACCGGCGCCCCGGCCGCGAACGGATCCGCGGGCATCGGCAGCTCGGCGAAGTCGAACGACGGGCCACCGTCGGGAGCCGGGGGCATCGCGAACGGGTCCGCGTCGACAGGCGGCTGCGAGTACGCGGGAGGCGGAGGCAGCGCGAACGGATCCTCGTCGACGGGCGGCTGCGAGTACGCGGGGGGCGGAGGCAGCGCGAACGGATCCTCGTTCACGGGCGGCTGCGAGTACGCGGGGGGCGGAGGCAGCGCGAACGGATCCTCGTTCACGGGCGGCTGCGAGTACGCGGGAGGCGGAGGCAGCGCGAACGGGTTCGCCTCGAGGGGGGCGCTGGCGTGACCAGGTGTCGGAGGCAGCGCGAAGGCGGTGGCCTCGCCGCTCGGCGACTCGACGTCGAAGGCGAACGGGTCCGCCTCCGGCGGGGGCTGCGCGGGGACGGGCAGCGAGTCGTCGGAGAAGTCGAAGTCGCGCGCGGTGCCGAGCGTGTCGGGCTGGCTGAAGGACGAGGACGCGTCCAGGTCCACGGGCGGCGCCAGCGAGTCGTCGGAGAAGTCGAAGTCGCGCGTGCCGTTGGCCCGGGCGGGTGGTGCGCCCTGCTCCGGGAACGCGGCGTTGGGCATCGGAATGGCCACGACGCGCGTCACGTCGCGGTCCTGGCGCTCCGGAGGCGCCACGTCGTCGAAGCCCGTGCTGAACGGATCCGCCTGGGGCGCGGCGCCGGGCAGGGGGATGGCGTCCATGGCCGAGGCGGCACTGGGCAACGGAATGGCGCCGGCGTCGTAGCCGTACGGGTCCGCCTGGGGCGCGCTGCCCGGAAGCGCAATCGCGCCCGTGTCATAGGCGGAGGGGTTGGCCTGAGGCGCGCTGCCGGGGAGCGGGATGGCGCCGCCGGCGTCGTAGCCGTACGGGTCCGCCTGGGGCGCGCTGCCCGGAAGCGCAATCGCCCCCGCGTCATAGCCGTACGGGTCGGCCTGGGGCGCGGCGCCGGGCAGTGCAATGGCCTCGGGACCCGCACCGGGCAGCGGGATGGCACCGCCTCCAAAGGCCTCCGCCTGCGGCGCGCTGCCCGGAAGGGGAATGGCGCCGGCGTCGTAACCGAAGCCGCCCGCCTGAGGCGCGCTGCCCGGGAGCGGAATGGCCTCGGCGCTTGCGCCCATGGCTCCGGCGGGCGCGGCGCCCGGGAGGGGAATGGCGGCGGGCGCGCTGGCCTGTCCCGGGAGGGGAATGGCGGCGGGCGCCGGAGCGCTCACGGCCTCGGCTTTGATGGGGAAGGTGGTCTGGCACCGGGCGCATTTGAGCTTCGCGCCACCCGGGGGGATCCGCTTGTCATCGATGTTGTAATTCGTCTGGCAAGACGGGCAGGAGACTTTCATGGGGTTCCTTCGACAGGACCGGCGCGGCGCAGGCTAGCAGAGGCGTTTCCAGCCCGGAAAGAACGCGCAAGCCCGCACTGAGGGCGTTGTTCCTCCCCCGCCTCCCCAGGCGAGCATCCGAGGGCCCGTCGACGCCGCCTTCCCGGCACGCGCACGTTCGGTTCCCCCGTCACCGGGAGGAGGTGGTAGGACCGACCCGGCATGGAACCCATCGTCATCCTCGGGGCGGGGCTCGCGGGCCTGTCCACCGCCCACTTCCTCCAGAAGCCCTGGCGCCTCATCGAGAAGTCCGAGCGCGTCGGCGGTCTCATCAAGACCGAGGTCATCGATGGGTGTTATTTCGACCCCACCGGCCACTGGCTCCACCTGCGCGACCCTGAAATCCAGGAGCTGGTCAATACGCGGTGGCTGCCGGGGCAGATGGTCCGCATCCAGCGCAAGGCGGGCATCTTCACGCGCGGCGTCTTCACGCGCTTCCCGTACCAGGTGAACACGCACGGGCTGCCGCCCGAGGTCGTCTCCGAGAACCTCATCGGCTACGTGGACGCCGTCTACGGTGAGAAGGGCCGCGCGCTGCGGGAGCGAGAGCCCCGCGACTTCGAGGAGTTCATCCTCCGCTACATGGGCGAGGGCTTCGCGAAGAACTTCATGGTGCCCTACAACCAGAAGCTCTGGACCGTGCACCCGCGCGAGATGTCCGCCGCCTGGGTGGGCCGCTTCGTGCCGCGCCCCTCGCTCAAGGAGGTGGTGGACGGGGCGCTCGGCGCCGGCAGCGACGCGGTGGGCTACAACGCGTCCTTCCTCTACCCGCGCGAGGGCGGCATCGAGAGCCTGGCGCGCGCCATGCTCAGAGACTTGAAGGGCGGCGAGCTCAGCCTCAACACCGAGCCCACCTCCATCGACTGGAAGGCGCGCAAGGTGGTGCTGAACGACGGCCGGACGCTGTCGTACTCGGGCCTCGTCTCCTCCGTGTCCCTGCCGGGGCTGGTGCGCCTGCTGGCCCAAGGGGCCTCGGGCGTTCCCGACGAAGTGGTCGCCGCCGCGAAGCGCCTTCGCGCCACCACCGTCACCTATGTCGCCGTGGCCGCGCGTGGGCCCAACCGTCAGCCCTGGCATTGGATCTACCTGCCGGAGCCGGAGTTCCACACGTACCGCATCGGCTCGCCGTCGGCCGTGTACGACGCGCTGGCGCCCAAGGACACGTCCACCTTCTACGTGGAGTACAGCCACCACGGCGAGCTGTCCCCGGCCACCGCCGAGCAGTACGCGGTGCAGGACCTGGTCCGCTCCCAGATGATCCACTCCGCGGACGACGTCCTCTTCGCCCAGGCGCGGGAGATTCCCCACGCGTATGTCCTCTATGACGAGGCCTACGGTCCAGCGAAGACGGAAATCCTCCGTTTCCTGGAGCACGCTGGCATCCAGACGGCGGGGCGCTACGGCCAGTGGGAGTACTCCTCCATGGAGGACGCCATCCTCGGCGGGCGGGCGTGTGCGCGGACGCTGAACGGGTGACGGACATCTGCGACTTCCGACGCATCTTGTCGACGGGTGACGCGCGGCATGCTAGGCGGACCGGACTGTCGCTCGTCCGGACGTGATTCCATGGCACCGCACCTGTCCGTCGTCATCCCGGTCTACAACGAGGAGTCCATCATCGCCTCGGCGGCGGAGGAGTTGCGCCAGGGGCTCGATTCGCGTGGGCTCGATTACGAAATCATCTTCGCGGAGAACGGCTCGAGGGATGCCACCACGAGCATCCTCGACGAGCTCTGCGCGAAGCACCCTCGGATGCGCTGGTTCCACTCCGAGCGCCCCAACTACGGCGTCGCCCTCAAGGCCGGCATCCTCATGGCCCGGGGCACGTACGTCATCTGCGACGAAATCGACCTGTGCGACGTCACCTTCTACGACGCGGCGCTGCCGCGGCTGGAGCGGGGTGAGGCGGACATGGTGGTGGGCTCCAAGGCGGCCAAGGGCGCCAGCGACCAGCGCCCGCTCATCCGCCGCGCGGCCACGCGGGTGCACAACAAGCTGCTCAAGGTGACGCTGGGCTTCCAGGGCACGGACACGCACGGGCTCAAGGCCTTCCGCCGCGAGGCGCTCCTGCCCGTCATCCAGAAGTGCGTGGTGGACATGGACGTGTTCGCCAGCGAGTTCGTCATCCGCGCGTGGCGCGAGGGGCTGAAGGTGATGGAGATCCCCATCCAGCTCCACGAGAAGCGCCAGCCGTCCATCCACCTCTTCAAGCGCGTACCCAACGTGCTCAAGAACGTGGGCAAGCTGTTCTACGTCATCCGCGTGCGCGGCACCTGACGCGAACGGGAGGGCGCGTGACGAGGATTGCGTCCATCTCCGTCGACCTGGACTCGCTGCCGCACTACTGCCGCATCCACGGGCTGCCGGAGTCGCTCCTGGACGCCCGCGCCCGCTCGCTGGTGCACCAGGTGGCGGTGCCGCGCTTCCGCGAGCTCTGGGGCGCGCTCGGCGTGCCCGGCACCTTCTTCGCCATCGGCGAGGACCTGGAGTCGGACCCCGTCGCCGCGGCGGGCATGCGCGCCGCACATGAAGCGGGCATCGAGGTGGCCAGTCACAGCCACGCCCACGACTACGCGCTCACGCGCCGGGGGCCGGACGCCATCCTCGCGGACCTGCGGCGCGCCGATGACGTCATCCTCCAGGCCACGGGCGCGCGCCCGGTGGGCTTCCGCGCTCCAGGCTACACGCTCAACGCGGACCTCTACGCCGCCACCCAGGCGCTGGGCTACCAGTACGGCTCCTCCGCCTTCCCGGCCGCGCCCTACTACGCGGCGAAGGCGGCGGTGATGGGGGCGCTGGCCCTCGTCGGCCGGCCCTCGCGCTCGGTGCTCGACACGCCCCGGGTGCTGCTCGCTCCGCGCGTGCCATACCGGCCGGACCCCGCGAATCCCTATCGGCGTGGCACCGGCTCCGTGCTGGAGCTGCCCATGGCGGTGACGCCCGCGCTGCGCTTCCCGTTCATCGGCACCTTCGCCACCACGCTCCCCCTGCGCTCGCTGCGGGGCGCGTGGCGCGCGTGCCGGCGCGATGCCTTCTTCAACTTCGAGCTGCACGGGGTCGACGTGCTCGACGCGACGGACGGCATTCCCGGCGAGCTGGTGCGCCAGCAGCGGGACCTGCGCGTCGGCGCGGCGCGAAAGCTGGAGCGGCTGCGCGAAATCTTCGGCTGGTTGCGCTCGGAGTGCGACGTCGTCACCCTGCGCGACGCGGCCGGGCGCCTGTCCGCGCGCATCTGAGCCTCAGCGCGCCACCGCGGGCGAGCCGAGCACGTCCACCACCGCGTCGTGCACGCGCCGGTCCGTGAGCATCCACGGGTGCAGGAGCACGGGGAAGCGGCGCTCGCTGGCGCCGGACAGCCGCGAGCTGGAGGCGGGGAGGATGGTCAAATCCCACGGCGTCCAGAAGCTGTGCACCTCCATGCTGCCCCAGGGCCGAGGGTCCTCTTGGAGCGTCCGCAACAGCCGGCTGCCCGGCCGCATCTGCGCCACGCCCTTGCCGCGCCCCAGGAACGCCAGCCCCGTGCCCGCGTGGGGACCGGAGATGGAGATGAAGCGCCGCACCACCAGCCGTCCCCCGAGCAACTGCACCCAGTAGCGCGTGACGAGCGCCCCCATGCTGAAGCCCACCACGTCCACGCGGCGGGCGCCGGTGCGCTCTCGCAGGGCCTCGGCCTCCCGGGCCACCTGCCGGGCCAGGATGGGAATCCCCGCGCTGCCGTTGTTGGGCCGCAGGGAGATGGCGTGGACGTGGGGCCAGCCCGACTGCTCCAGCCGGGCGCGCAGCGAATCGAAGGCGCTGGCGTCGTCACCGATGCCATGCACCAGCAGCACCGGCACGCGCTGCTCCACCGGCGCCAGACGGTGCGCCGAGGCGGCCGTCATGGCACACCCCGAGACGAGCCACACCAGGCCCAGCAGGACGAGCAACGCGCGCATGCGGGGCGAGACATGGCGATGTCACCCCCGCCCGGCACGGGGCCACGGGGGCATTCGTCCACTCGTGGAGCCCCGGGCTTCAGGCCGCGTCACGCAGTGCACTCCAGTCGGCCCGCACCTGGTCGGCATAGGTCCGAGCGAAGGCCGACAGCCGTCGGGTGGCCTGCGCCTCGTCGGCGCCCACCCAGGCCTCCAGCTTCTGCGCCTGCGCCTGCGTGGCGCCATGGGCCCGCGCCAGGGTCTGCCCCGCCTGGGTGAAGACGGAGACCAGGTCCTTCTTTCCCGTCAGCGCCCCGTCCTGCAGCTTCGCCTTCTCCGGCTCCACCTCGCGCAGCAGGAAGGCCCGGCCCGCCATGCGCGTGGCCCCGGTGAGCGGGTTGGTGTGACCGGAGAGCCGGCGCTGCGCATCCACCACCGCGCTCGCGTCCGCCGGCATCGGGGACGCCTCGACGCTCGGCGCGAGCAGCTCCTTGAGCTCCAGCAACACCGGCGGCGCCTTCGGGTCCACCGCGCGCGCCAGCACCCAGTACCGCTCCAGCCCGTAGCTGCTACCACCGGCATCCAGCCGCTGGGCGACATCCAGCACGCGCGGGGGCAGGGCGATGTCCTGCCGACCCTTCAGCGCGCCCAGGGCGTCCGTCAGCGCCGCCCGGACCTCCCGCTGCTTCTCGGGGGACACCGACTTCAACGTGTCGGAGGTGCGGAAGCTCGCGGCGTCCGGCCCCTTGACCCGGGCGTGCTTCTTCACCAGCTCCTCTCGCGAGGTGTCGTTCGCGTCACGGATGAGGTCGTCCACCTTGCCCTTGGCCTCCTTCTTCGTGAGGAACGCCCCAGGGTTCTGCTTTCCTCCCGCGAGCGACGCGAGTGTCGAGAAGTAGGCGTCCGCGAAGGCCGCGACGACGGCGTCCTGCTCCTTGGCGGACAAGCCCGACTCGCGCGCGGTGAGCACGGCGCTGGTCGCCATGCGCGTCAGGTCCACCTCCGGCGAGCCGCGTCCGGCCTGGTCGAAGTCGTTGAGCCCCCACACCGGCTTGCCGTCGGGGCCCCGGAACGTCCCGAGGTTCCCGACGTGCGCGTCACCCACCACCAGGATTCGGGGCGCGGGGCGGTCCACCAGCCGGGCCTCGGCGGCGAAGGGACCTTTCAGGTCCGCGTGGAAGAGGGCGGGCATCATCCGGAAGAAGGACGACGGGCGCTCGCGCATCAGCGCCAGCTTCTCCTCCAGCCGCGCGGGAGGCAGGTCCAGCCGCGCATGGAATTCCTGGCTGAAGGCCACCGCCTGTTCGGGCTCGCGCCGGAGGGTGGTCGCGGACGGGGCACGGGCGCTGGCGACGGTCGCCGGGGCGGGAGGAGCGCTCTTCGAGGGGAGCGGCGTGGGGCGGGAGGAGATTCGCATGGGCGTGGGCTCATGACGTTATCTCGGATGGACACCGCCAGGTTTCTCCACTCCCGGTACGGGGGCCGGTGGTGTAAAGAGCGAGACCATGCTGGAGCGACTCGGCGACCGAGTGAAGAAGGGCCTGCGCGACTGGACCGACCGCCTGGCCAACGACGAACAGAAGGAACGGATGCTGGCCTTGGCCCGGCCGCAGAACGAGTACGGGGTGGACCCGTTCGGGTACAACCTGGACTTCAGTCTGTCCGCCGTGGCGCCCTTCCTGTGGCTCTACCGCAACTACTTCCGCGTGGAGACGTTCGGCGTGGAGAAGGTCCCCGCCGGCCGCGTGCTCCTGGTGTCCAACCACTCCGGGCAGCTGCCGCTGGACGGCGCCATGATTGGCGTGTCGCTGATGCTCGAGGCCAGTCCGCCCCGCGCCATGCGCAGCATGGTGGAGAAGTGGGTGCCGTCACTCCCGTACGTCTCCACCTTCATGGCGCGCATGGGGCAGATTGTCGGCACGCCGGAGAACTGCCGGCGGCTGCTCGAGTCCGACGAGGCCATCCTCGTCTTCCCGGAGGGGCTGCGCGGCATCAACAAGCTGTGGCCCCAGCGCTACCAGCTCCAGGAGTTCGGCCTGGGCTTCATGCGCCTGGCGCTGGAGACGCGCACGCCCATCGTCCCGGTGGCCGTGGTGGGCGCCGAGGAGCAGGCCCCCGCGCTGATGGACCTGAAGCCGGTGGCGAAGCTGCTGGGCTTCCCGTCCTTCCCCATCACCCCCACGGGCGTGCCCTTCCCGCTGCCCACGAAGTACCGCATCTACTTCGGGGACCCGATGCACTTCTCGGGGCGCCCCGATGACGAGGACAGCGAGCTGGACAAGAAGGTCCGCACCGTGAAGGCGGCCATCCAGTCCATGCTCCACCAGGGCCTCAAGGAGCGCCGCGGGGTGTTCTGGTGAGCGATTACGCCCGGAGTCGGGGGACCAAGAGAGTGCAACCATGAGACCGGCCGTCGTCGTCACGGGCATCAGCGGCAACCTCGGCCGTACCCTCGCCAAGCTCCTCCACAAGCACGAGCGCATCATCGGCATCGACCGGCGTCCCTTCGCGGGCCGGCCGAAGGACGTCGAGATGTACGAGCTCGACTTGCGCAAGAAGAAGGCCGAGGACGTCTTCCGCAAGAACGAGGTCCGCGCCGTCATCCACATGGGCATCATGCATGACCCGCGCATGAGCGAGGAGGAGCACCACTCGTTCAACGTCGTGGGCACCACGCGCCTGTTGGAGTACTGCGCGAAGTACGGCGTGAAGAAGGTGGTGGTGCTGTCCTCGGCCAACGTCTACGGACCCAGCCCGGACAACTCCAACTTCCTCACCGAGGACGCGCCGCTCATGGCGGCCAGCCGCTTCTCCGGTGTGCGGGACTTGATTGAAGTGGACATGCTCGCGCATGGCTTCTTCTGGAAGCACCCGCACATCGAGACGGTGATTCTCAGGCCCGTGCACATCGTCGGGCCCACCATCAAGAACGCGCCCTCCAACTACCTGCGCCTGCGACACCCGTGGATGATGGCGGGCTTCGACCCGATGATTCAGCTCATCCACGTGGAGGACGTCGCCCGCGCCATGGTGGCCGCGCTGCGTCCGGAGCCCAAGGGCGTCTACAACGTGGTGGGCCCGGGCGAGGTGCCCCTGTCCGCGGTGATGCGCGAATTGGGCAATTCGCCCATCCCCGTGCCCCACCCGGTGGCCCGGCCCCTGTTGGGCATGCTCTTCAAGTACCGGCTGGCCAACTTCCCGCCCCCGGAGCTGGACCACATCCAGTTCCTGTGCGCCGTGGACGGCAGCCGCTGGGTGCAGGACGTGGACTGGAAGCCCCGCCACTCCATGCGCGAGACCATCCGCGCGGTGAACGGCGAGTAGCCTCCAGGCCCCGGAGGAAAGTCCGAGGGTCCCCTGACACGGTTGTCGTGCCTGGCACGACGCCGAAGGCTGGACCCTCTGACACGAGTGTCAGGACCCCGACGGCTCCACCCCAGGACTGTCGGCGCGCCCTCCTCGCAAGCCCTTGAATCTCCATGTGAAGCGATGCGGGCTGGCCGGTGCGCGGAGCATGGCATCGCCATTGCTCTAGTGGCCGGCGTCACCGCGCGGCGACGCGGGCCTGTTCAACACCGTCGCCCCGCCCACATGTCAGGGCACTCCATGGGGGAGTTCCCGACGCCCATCGACTCGGCCGGCCCCGAGCCGATGGGCGGATTCTTGTAGGGCACTCCATTGGGGAGTTCCCGACGCCCACCGCCTCGGCCGGCCCCGAGTCGGTGGGCGGTTTCTTTTTCAGCGCAGCTCGTCCGCGAACGGCCCGTCGTCCTGACGGTCCAGCAGCCACGCGCCGTGCTGGTAGACGAACTCCGACGTCACGACGGAGGTGTGCTCGGACGCGGAGGGCAGGCGCATCCACTGGATGCGGCTCTGGATGAAGGCCCGCGTGCCGTCTTCGGAGAGCTGCCCGTCCTCGATTTCGTAGTCGGTGATGGTGAGGTCGCGCTCGTCGTTGAGCGCGATGCGCGCCTTGGTGAACGCCTTGCGCTTCTCCGGGACGATGAACCGGGCGGCGGACCGGAAGTCCTTCCAGCGGATGACCTGATGGAACTGCTCCACCGTGGGCTTGAGTTCTTCCAGGTTGGATTTCTTGGATACGGTTGCGCACCCGGACAGGGCCAGGACGAGGAAAAGGGCAGGCAGGCGATTCACGAGGGGAACGGTAGCATCCGGCGCCCGCCCCGGACGAGGGCAGGGTGCTATGGTCCGGCTCCCCGCCCGAGCACCGGAGTCGCAAGCCCTCATGGCCAAGTCGATGGTGGAGCGCTACGAGCAGCTCCTCCGGCAGGACCCCACTTCTTCCGTTTTCGTCGAACTGGCCAAGGCCCTGCTGGAAAAGGGGGACGCGCCGCGCGCCATCGAGGTGTGTGAGCAGGGTGTCTCGCACCATCCGTCCTCGACGGTGGGCCGGGTGCTCTGGGGCAAGGCGCTCATCCAACTGGGCCGCCCCGCCGAGGCGATGGAGCAGTTCGACCGCGCCATCGCCATCGAGAAGGACAACCCTTACGCCTACAACCTGATTGGCGAGGTGTTGCTGCAGCGCGGGCTGTACCGCTCGGCGCTGCCGATCCTGCGCAAGGCCGTGGCGCTGCAGCCCAACGACGGCCGCGTGAAGCTGTGGCTGGAGCAGGCGCAGCAGGCCCTGGCCGGTGGCCCGGCCCCGGTCTTCGCGGACCTGATGGGGTTGGAGAAGGCCGAGCCCGAGGCGGGTGAGTCCGAGGCCGACGCGGCGAAGCCCGAGAGCGCCGAGAGTGCTCCCGCCGCCGCGTCTCCCATGGCGGCCGCGAGGCTTCGCGCCGCCGCGCTCGGAGACGCCGCGAAGGCCGCGAGCGCCTCGGGGCCGGGGGCCTCGAAGAGCGCGGGTGTGCGGGCCGCCGTGGACCTGGCGAGCGCCGCCGCTGCGGGTGGGCGCGCGAGCCCGGGGGATGCGGGTGCTCCGGGCACGGACGATGCGTCCGCGACGGAGGCGGGAGGCGAGCAGGCTTCTTCGGGGGCGGAGGGCGATGCGTCGGCCTCGGTGCCGTCGTCTGATTCTCTCGGGTTGATTGACCGGCAGGTGCCGGTGCTGCGGCCCTCGTCGGGCACCCAGCTTCCGAGCCTGGAGCTGTCCCTCTTCGACGAGGAGGACGGAGCCCGTTCCCCAGACGCGAATGCGCCGACGGGGGAGGGCGCCGACGCGGAGGCTTCGCAGGCGGGGCAGGCGTTGGATCCGGCCGCCTTCGGGGACGGTCCTGCCGCGTCCTCGGAAGCGGGCGCGGTGTCCGACGAGACCCGCGAGCAGGCGCTGCTGCGCTCCAGCGAGTTCACCACCGCGAAGCCGGTGGTCCCCGCCGCGTCCACCCATTCGCCTGACTCGGATGAAGAGCAGGCGCTGCTGCGCTCCAGCGAGTTCACCACCGCGAAGCCGGTGGTTCCCGCCGCGTCGGGCGGGCTGCTGGGGGATTTGCCTCCGCCCGAGCCCACCGCCGCCACGCCCGTCGTCGCGCGCGCGCAGCCCCAGGCGCGTGGCTCGGGCTCCAAGCGCTCGCTGCTGGAGGATTTGCCCGAGGCTTCGGACGCCACGGGTGCCACGGGCCGCGCGAAGGCTGGCGCGCCCAAGCAGGACACCGAGGCGCTGACCGCCGCCTACGAGAAGGAGCTGCGGCAGAAGCTCGCGCGCGAGGCGGCCAAGACGTCCTTCCTCAAGCGCAACGGCGTGAAGGTGGCCGGCGGCGCCGTGCTGCTGATGGTGGTCATCGCGGTCATCGTCGGTGTGCTGCGCATCCGCGCGGCCACCGGTGGGCAGACCCTGAACGAGGCCCTGGCCAAGAGCGAGGACCTCATCACCCAGGACACGCGCGCGTCGCTGGACGGGGCGTTGCAGCAGCTGGACCGGGCGCTGGACATGGACGAGAGCAGCAGCCGCGCGTGGGCCCTCAAGGCCTGGACGCACGCGCTGCTCTTCGCGGACCACGGCCTGTCCCCGGATGACCGGCTCAAGGCGCTGGAGGCGCTGGAGAAGCCCGGGGTGAGGGAGGCCGCGCCGGGGCTGACGCTCGCCACCAACGTCCTCGTGGCGGATGACCGGGGACGCGAGCCCGCGCGCCGCGCGCTGCTCGCGGCGACGGAGGAGAGCACGGAGGTCCACGCGCTGGCCGCGAGCCTGCTGCTGGCCGCCAAGGACGAGAAGAAGGCGCTGGAGCGCTTCGACCGCGCGCTCCGGGCCTCGCCGTCGAACGTGCGCGCCCTGGTGGCGCTGGGTGGCTACTACCTGGCCTCCGAGGACTTCCCGCACGCCATCGAGATGTTCGGCTCGGCGCGCACGAAGTCCCCCAAGCACCCCGTGGCGCGCATCGGTCAGGCCGAGGCGCGGCTGGCGCTGGAGCAGGACCTGGAGGCGTCGCTGGCGGACGTGGCGCCCCTGGCGGGGAGCCCGGAGCTGCCCGCAGACCTGGGGCCTCGCCAGCAGCTGGTGCACGGTCGGCTCCTGTCCGCCGTGGGCAAGCATGATGAGGCCCGAGCGCTGCTCGCCAAGGGCACGCAGGGGCCGCTGGCCTTCGACTTCCAGCTCGCGCAGGGCGCGGCGAGCCGGGCCGCCGGGAAGCTGGACGCGGCGCAGTCCGCGTACGAGGCGGCGCTGAAGCTGCAGCCCAATAGCGACGAGGCCCGCGAGGGACTGGGCCGCACGCTGTTGGACCGGGACAGGGAGCGCGACGTGCTCACCCGCCTGGAGGCGGACGGCGGCCGCAAGGTGGCGCTGGTGCGGGGCACCGCGTACGCGCGGCTCGGGGACTGGAGGCGTGCTCGCACGGAGCTGGCGCGCACGCGGGTGAACGAGCGCTACCCGCCGGAGGCCGTGTCGCTGCTCGCGCTGGCGGACGCGGCGGAGGGCAACGCGGTGCAGGCCCGCGAGCTGCTCGAGAAGGCGCTGGCCGCGAGCAAGCGCCCGCGCAACGACATGCGACTGGCGCTGGGACAGGTGTACTGGCGTGAGCGCGCCTTCGACAAGGCGCAGTCCCAGTTCGAGGAGGCGCAGAAGGACCCTCGGGACTACGAGGCGTCATGCTCGCTGGGCCGGCTCATGCTGGCGCGCGGACTGCCGGACATGGCGCTCAAGCCGCTGACTCAGGCGGTGGAGCGCAACGGCTCGCACGGCGAGGCGCGCGACGCGCTGGGGCGCACGCTGCTGGCGCTGGGGCGCACGCCGGAGGCCCTCAAGCAGTTCGAGACGTGGCAGCTCGACAACCCGGGCAGCGCCGATGCGCACAAGGGCTTCGCGCTGGCGCTCTTCCACTCCGGGCGTCGCAAGGAGGCCGAAGGGGCCGTGGGGCGCTCGGCGAAGCTGGCGCCGGACGACGCCGAGGCCCACCGGCTGCGCGCCGCCATCCTCTTCGCCTCGGGTGACGCGAAGGGCGGCTTCTCCGCGCTCGAGCGCGCCAACAAGTTGAACCCGAAGGACCCGGACACCTTCTGCGAGATTGCCCACGCCTTCCTGCGCCAGGGCAACCCGGACAACGCGGACGCGGCCTTCGCGGCGGCGCGGCGCGAGGGGCCGGATGCCACCTGTGGCCGGGTGGGGGAACTCTACGCGCAGCTGCCCAGCGGCGGCCGTCCCGCGGCGCGGACGCTGGAGGACCTGGCCTCGCGCGCGCCCACCGTCTGGGACAAGGCCTTCGCCCAGGCCACCATGGCCCGGGTGCTCCTGGGGGCTGGCGTGCTGAAGGAGGCCCGGACGGCGGCGGAGGAGGCCGTGCGCCTGGCGCCGTACGAGGGCCGCTCACACCTGGCCCTGGGCATGGTGGCGCTCAAGCAGCGTCAGGAGCCCGTGGCCAAGGCGGCGCTCTTGAAGGCCGTGGAGCTGGAACCGACGGATGGACTGGCGCACCTGGCGCTGGCGGACGTGCTGGTGCGCGAGTCGGCGGAGCTGCCCCGGGCGGTGGAGTCCTATGAGGCCTTCCTCCGACTGGCCGGAGGCAGCGAGGATGCGGGCCGCGTGAAGAAGGCACTGCCGTCCCTCAAGAAGAAAGCGGCCCGCTAGCGTGAGGAATCCTCCCCCCGGCTCGGGGCCCGAGTCCCCGTTGCTGCGAATCATGTGGGGCAACGCCTTCCTGCTGTCGGCGCTCTACCTGTTGGTGGGCGTCGTGGTGGAGGTGGCGCTGCGCTATTTCCCCTCGCTCTTCCTCCAGCGGCTGTCGCTGTCGCTGGACTCGCTGCCCGCGCGCGCCTTGGAGCTCATGGGGGCGATGGAGCCCCTGCGCACGGCGTACTTCAACGGGCGCATCCCCGAATAT
Organism: Myxococcus guangdongensis; assembly: GCF_024198255.1. Taxonomy (NCBI): domain Bacteria; kingdom Pseudomonadati; phylum Myxococcota; class Myxococcia; order Myxococcales; family Myxococcaceae; genus Myxococcus; species Myxococcus guangdongensis. The sequence goes on along the minus strand of NZ_JAJVKW010000023.1, from coordinate 70,664 downwards.
GCGGTGCGCCTCGTGTTCGGCCTCACCACGGTGGCGGTCATCTTCCTGCTCGCGCTGGTGGTGGGCACCGTCATGGGCACCCTGCGCCACCTGCTCTCCCGGCGCCGGGGCGCCTGAGTCACGGGCGCCCGCCGTCAGTCGGCGCCCATCGCGCGGCGGATGCGAGGCTTCTTCGCTCGCACCGCGGCCATGGGCGCCACCTGCGGCTCGTGTCCCGCGGCGCGGGCCATGAGGCAGATCTCCACCACCTTGGGGCCGAAGCGCTCCCAGCGGCTCTCCCCCGTGCCCTTCACCGTGAGGAAGCCCTCCCGGTCGATGGGCAGCGCCGCCGCCAGACCCAACAGCGTCGCGTCGTTGAAGATGATGAAGGGCGCGACGCCCAGGTCCTTCGACAGCTCCTTGCGCCAGCGGCGCAGCTCCGTGGAGGCCAGCTCGCTGTAGTTCGTCACCAGCGTCGCGGCGGCCGCGGCGCGGGCGCGTGAGGCGGACGGCCCTCCCGACAGCAGCACCGGCATCTTCGCGGGCGCGCACACGTCGCAGTTGCCGCAGGAGGTCTCCACGTCCTGCTGGCCGAAGTAGTGGAGGACGGCGCGGCGCCGGCAGCGTGAGTCCCGGTCCGAGTAGGCGTAGTCCGTCATCCGCCGCAGCAGCTGGAGGTTCTGCCGCTCCTGTTCGCGCACGTGGGACAGGTCCATGCCCAGCTCCCGGAAGGGCAGCCTCATGAGCGCGCGGATGGAGCGCCCCGAGAAGGGCCTGCGCACCCGCACCACGCCCGCCTTCTCCAACAGCCCCAGCGCGTGGCGCGTCTCGTCCACCGACAGGCCGATGCGGCGCGCGAGGATGGTCAGCTCCGTGGTGGCCTGACGGCCGATGGGGAACGTCTCCATCAGCGACTTGAGCAGCCGCTGCGCGTCCGGGGAGTGGGGGTGCGCGGCCTGGGCCTTCTCCGTCAGCAGCACCCCGTGCTCGCCCTCGCCCCGGCCTCCGCGCTCGAGCTTCCCGGCGCGCTCGAAGATGCGCAGCGCCGCGGACACCTCGAACTCACTGGCGTTCACCATGCCCGCGAGCACGTGCACGCCCCGCTCGAACTCCTCCACCGACTGGAGCACGGCCCACACGTCCGCCAGCACCGCCTCCGAGGGGTGGCTGCCCTGGATGAGCCGCTCCTGGGTGTACACGTCCGAGTGGTTGAACAGCAGCACCGCCCGGGCATCCCCACCGTCTCGGCCCGCGCGGCCAATCTCCTGGTAGTACGCCTCCACCGCGCGCGGGATGTTGGCGTGCGCGACGAAGCGGATGTCCGGCTTGTCGATGCCCATGCCGAACGCGTTGGTGGCCACCGCCACCGCGTCCTGGGTGGACATGAAGGTGTCCTGCGCCCGCCGGCGCGCGTCGTCCTCCATGCCCGCGTGGTACAGCACCGCCTTGAGCTTGCGGCCGTGCAGCTCCGAGAAGATGCCCTCCGCGGCCCGGCGCGTGGAGCAGTAGATGATGCCGCTGCCCCCCAGCGCCGCCAGGCGCGCGCACGCCTCGTGCCGGTCCGTGTCCCCGCCCACCTCCTGCTTGCCGAGGAAGAGGTTGGGCCGGTCGAACCCCATGGCGAACTCGCGGGGCTCCTTCATCAGCAGCACCCGGACGATGTCCGCGCGCACCTCCGGCGTGGCCGTGGCGGTGAGCGCCACCGTGCGCGGAGGCCGCAGCCGCTTGCGCACCTGTCCCAGCAGCGCGTAGTCCGGCCGGAAGTCGTGGCCCCACTGGGAGATGCAGTGCGCCTCGTCCACGGCGAGCAGGTCCACGCCCACGTCCATGACCATCTGCACGAAGCTCGCGCTGCGAAAGCGCTCCGGCGCCACGTACAGGAGCTTGTACTCACCGCCGCGCAGCCGGCGCATCCGCTCGGCCCGCTCCAAATCCGTCAGCGACGAGTTGATGAACGTGGCGGAGATGCCGCGCGCGGTGAGCTGCTCCACCTGGTCCTTCATCAGCGCGATGAGCGGCGACACCACCAGCGTCAGCCCTGGCAGCAGCGTGGCCGGCAGCTGGTAGCACAGGCTCTTGCCGGCGCCGGTGGGCATCACCACCACGGTGTTGCGCCCGGACAGCACGGTGGAGATGACCTCCGCCTGTCCCGGACGGAACTGCGTCAGGCCGAAGTGGCGCACCAGGCCCTGCTGGGCTTCTTCGAGGTAGGGCAGGGCCACCGACATCGCTCGCATGTCCACCATCCTGGTCCAGCCGTCAACGCAAACCACACCCCGCCACCCCTCACAGCTCCAGCCCCGGCGGCACGGGGACGGCCAGGCGGGCCCTCCTCCGCGCCACCTCCATCACCCTCAGCGCCGTGGCCTCAGGCTCCACGCGGCCGTCCACCACCACGTCCCCCTCGCGCGCGTCCGTCGGGAGCAGGGTTCGCTCCACCACGCAGGCCTGGCCGCCCTCCAGCCGCACCACCTGCGCGCGCGTGTCCTCCAGCAACTCCACCTGCACCATCCCCACCAGGCATCCCGCCATCATCCACGTCCTCCCGCCACGTTCCATTCCCGCTTCGCCTCCCACTCCCCGTCCGGGAGCAGGCCTCGCTCCAGCATCGACACGAAGCCGCCGTCGCCCACCACCAGGTGGTCCAGCACCTTCACGTTGAGCAACCTCGCGCCCGCCACCAGGTGCCGCGTGAGCGCCACGTCCTGGACGCTGGGCTCCGGGTCTCCCGAGGGGTGGTTGTGCGCCAGGACGATGGCCGTCGCCCGGGACACCAGCGCCGCGGCGAACACCTCCCTTGGGTCCACCGGGCACGTGTTCATGGTGCCCTCCGCCACCCGCGCGTCGTGCACCAGCACGTTGCGCGTGTTGAAGCACAGCACGTGGAAGACCTCGCGCCTCAGCCCGGTGAGCCCCGGCGTCAGGTACGTGTGGATCTCCCGGGGAGAGCGCAGCCTGGGCCTGCGCTCCGGCGACCTCTGCGCGCGCCGTCCCAACTCCAGCGCCGCGAGCACCTGGGCCGCCCGCCGTGGCCCCAGGCCCGGCACGTGGGCCAGCTCCACCGGCTCCGCCTGCAGCAGCGCCTTGAGTCCCCCGCAGCGCTTCAACACCGCGAGCGCCGCCTCCGTCGCGCCGCGCGAGCCCGAGGCCACGCCCCACGCCACGCACAAGAGCTCCGTGTCCGTGAGCGCCCGCGCTCCCAACCGGAAGAGCCGCTCCCGGGAGGACTCGACGTCCCCTCCCTTGCGCGCGTCCCTCGACCCCTCACCCACCTCGTCCGCCGCCCACGCCTCGCCCATCCGCCACCCCATCCCGCCCACCTTCACCGGCGCGGCGATTGAGCAAGGCGTGTGCCCGCTGTCTCTACCTGGAGCGTGATGTGCCTACCCATCCCGGCCCGCGTGGCAGCGGCCCGTCCGGCGGACTGTCATCGCCCCGCCACGGGCCTGCCGCCCGACGAGCGCCGGGCCGTGTCCAGGCTTTGTCTCAGAAGCGGGAGATGGCGAAGAACGATTTGATCTTGTCGTTCGTCTCGCGAAGTCGCTCGCTCAGCGTCCGGACGAACGTCCACAGCAGGACGTACGCCAGGTCCTTGTCGGTGAACATGAGCTGGTCCAGCTTGGAGCGCTCGATGACCCACACCGCGCAGCTCACGTGGGCGATGGCGTCGGCGGAGCGGGGCGAGTCCTCGATTACCGCCATCTCACCGAAGTACTGGCCGGGCTCCAGGATGGCGAGCGCCTCCTCGCCGATGCCGGGCACGGACTTGGAGATGCGGACCTTGCCCCGGGAGATGACGAACATCTCCTGGCCGGACTCCCCCTCGCGGAAGAGGAAGGCGCCCGCAGGGTAGTCCCTGGTCTGGCCGAGTTGAGCCACCTTGGCGAGCTGGCCCTGGGTCAAACCCTCGAACAGCGCAACCTTCTTGAGGAGCTCGGCATCCATGAGGCCAGCTTCGTATCACGCGCCCGAGGGCCTCTGGTACCTTCGCGGCCTCAACGAGTTAAGAGGGAAGGAGCCACCCGTGGCGGAGGAGAAGATCAACAAGGTGACCATCATCGGCTCGGGGCCGGCGGGCTACACCGCGGCCATCTATGCCGCGCGTGCCAACCTGGAGCCGGTGGTGTTCGCCGGTGGGCCCACGCTGGAGCACCCCCAGCGCGTGCCGGGCGGGCAGCTCATGGTGACCACGGACGTGGAGAACTACCCGGGCTTCCCGGAGGCCATCACCGGTCCGGAGCTGATGGAGCGCTTCCAGAAGCAGGCGGAGCGCTTCGGGACGGTCATCCACATGGAGAACGTGGTGAAGGTGGACTTCAGCCAGCGCCCGTTCCTGTTGGAGAGTGAGAGCGGCCTGCGCGTGCGCTCGGAGACGGTCATCATCTCCACCGGCGCCACGGCCAAGTGGCTGGGCGTCAAGGGCGAGGACACGTACAAGAACCGCGGCGTGTCCGCGTGCGCCACGTGTGACGGCGCGTTCTTCAAGAACCAGGAGGTCCTCGTCGTCGGCGGCGGCGACACGGCGATGGAGGAGGCCACGTACCTGGCGAAGATCGTCAAGCACGTCACCCTCATCCACCGGCGCGATTCGCTGCGCGCGTCGAAGGTCATGCAGGAGCGCGCGCTCAACAACCCGAAGATCTCCTTCCTGTGGAACTCCGCGGTGGAGGAGGTCCAGGGCGACGCGAAGGGGATGTCCGGCGCGGTGGTGCGCAACCTCAAGACGGGCGACAGCCAGCTGCTCAAGGCGACGGGCCTGTTCGTGGCCATCGGCCACACGCCGAACACGGAGCTGTTCCAGGGCATCCTGGAGACGCACCAGGGCGGCTATCTCAAGACGGTGCCGGGCAGCACCCGCACGAACATCCCCGGCGTCTTCGCTTGTGGTGACGTGCAGGACAGCTACTACCGGCAGGCAATCACCGCCGCGGGCACCGGCTGCATGGCGGCCATCGACGCCGAGCGTTGGCTCATCGAGCACGGCGAGTAGCTAGCCCGCGCATCGCCGCGTGACGCATGCTCCAGGCCGGTCCGCTCCCAAGAAGAGCGGGCCGGCCTTTTTCGCGTCGAGCCGGGACACACGCGCCCGGGAACGGACCCGAGGACCCTCTCTCATGAGCACGAAGCAGAAGACGCTGGCGGTGCACGCCGGGACGCGGCTGACGGGGAGCAAGGCGGTGCCTGTCTCGCCCCCCATCTCCGTCGCGGCGGTGAGCTGGTTCGACAGCAGTGACGACCTGGACGGCGCGCTCGACGGCAAGGACTACGCCTATGCCCGCATCAGCGCGCCCAACACGACGCTGCTGGAAGAGGCCGTGGCGGCGCTCGAGGGGGCCGAGTCCTGTGTGGCCTACGCCAGCGGCATGGCCGCGCTGCGCTCGCTCTTCGAGGCGCAGGGCTTCCGCCCCGGCGACAGGTTGGTGATGCCGGCCGACGGCTACGGCGTCACGCGCGCGCTCTACAAGAAGCTGTGCGCGGCGCTGGGCGTGGAGCTGCACGCGCTGAAGCTGACGGACGCGGACGCACCGGCGCGCATCCGGGAGCTCCGACCCCGGCTGGTGCTGGCGGAGAGCATCACCAATCCGCTCCTGCGCGTGGCGGACCTGCGCGTCCTCGCGAAGGCGAGCCATGACGTGGGCGCGGCGTTCGCGGTGGACGCGACGTTCCCTTCTCCCATGGGGCAGCGCGCGCTGCAGATGGGCGCGGACTACGCGGTGCAGTCCACCAGCAAGTGGCTCAACGGGCACAGCGACGCGCTGGGTGGCACGGTGAGCGGCTCGCGTGAGCGCATCGAGGTCCTGCGCGCCGCGCGCATCCTCGCGGGCGATGTGCTGGGACCGTTCGAGGCGTGGTTGACGCTGCGCGGGCTGCGCACGTTGCCGGTGCGGATGAAGGCGCATGCGGAGCACGCGGCCCACGTGGCGAGGCGACTGTCGGAGTCTCCGCTGCTCGAGCGGGTCATCTACCCGGGGCTGCCCTCGCATCCGGACCACGCGGTGGCGCGCGAGCTGTTGAAGGACGGTGGGCCCATGGTGGCGTTCGAGATTCGGGGCGCGGGGCGCCCGGAGGCCATGCGCTTCCTAGAGGCGTTGAAGGTGGGGCGGCCCGGGCCTTCACTGGGCGATGTCTGCACGCTGGTGATGCACGCGGCCAGCGCGAGCGCGCGGCGCTTCACGCCCGAGGAGCGCGAGGCGGCGGGCATCCGCGAGAGCCTCATCCGTGTCTCCGTGGGGCTGGAGGACCCGGACGACGTGGTGGACGATTTGCTCCAGGCCGTGGCCCGTGGGGTGGCGCGATGAAGATGGTGGATGTGGGCGCGAAGCCGAAGACGGAGCGCGTGGCGGTGGCCACGGGGCTCTTGCGCATGCAGGCCGAGACGCGCGAGCGCCTCCTCGCGGGGAAGATGGAGAAGGGGGACGTGCTCGCCGCGGCGAGGCTCGCGGGCATCATGGCCGCCAAGCGCACCCCGGACTTCATCCCGCTGTGCCATCCCATCGCGCTGTCCGGTGTCGAGGTGACGCTCGAGCCCGTGGCCGAGGGGCTCACCGTGCGCGTGACGGTGCGCACCGTGGACCGCACGGGCGTGGAGATGGAGGCGCTCACCGCGGCGTGCGCGGCGGCGCTCACCGTCTATGACATGTGCAAGAGCTCGGACCGCGGCATGGTGCTGGACGCGGTGCAGCTGGAGTCCAAGTCGGGTGGCCGCTCGGGGACGTGGGAGCGCGAGCCGGTGAAGAAGGCCGCCGCGTCCTCGCGCACCGCTCGAAAGCGTTCTGTCCGGTAGGCGCTCGCGGTCGCTTCCCCGCGGGGGGCGCGAGCCGGCGAAGACGGCCGGCGCGTCCTGCGTTCTCGTAACGAGAAGGAAGCCACCTCCGCGCGGCGCCCGCGAGGACTCACCAGCCCCTCGACCCTCGCGGCGCATCGGGCACGGGGGCGCGAATGCGCCGGTGGCGTTCGCGGCGTCGCCACATCTGAGCCGCACACGCGTGGCCACCCGCCTCGCCACGCGCTCACTCTCGCCCGGCTTCGTCCACCCGCGTCATTCGCCCACGGCCCCGTGCGGGCCAGACACTGTCCGCAGCGCGACGTCGCGACTGTGTCCCTCCACACGTCGCACCCTGAGCCGGTGCCCTTCGGGGCTCCCCCTTGTCGGAGGGGGCTCCCATGTTGGGTGGGCCATGCACGCCCGGCGGGGCGTCGTCGGCCAGGGAGGAGGTCGGAACGGTGCTCGACGACAGGATGATCCGCTCCACCCTGGTCCTGCTCGTGGCCCTGCTCGGCGGGGGCTGCAGCGCGGGTGAGGGGGCTTCGGAGGCTCCTCCGACACTGGTCGCCGAGGAGTCCCACGCGCGCTGCGGTGCGGGCGCGGACCGGCGCTCCATCTCCAAGGACCCGACGGACTGCCGCCACATGCTCTTCGTCTGCGCCCCCGGAGAGACGCCCTTCTTCGACGCCTGCGGCTGCGGCTGCCAGCGTCCCTGAGCCCTACGGAGTCTTCGCCTCCGCGCGGAGCCGCTCCAGGAAGAACGCCCCCACCACCAGCGAGTGGGTGATGCGCCCCTCCAGGATGAGCCTGGGCGCGTCCGCGCGCGGGTGCAGCTCCACGGCGATGTCCTCGCCTTCGTCCTGCTGCCCCGCATGTGCCTTCACGCAGTCCAGCGCCAGGAAGCTGAAGCACCGGTTGTCCTGCAGCGCGGGATTCGGGTGCACCCAGCCGAGCGGAAGCACACGGCCCGCCACGTACCCCGTCTCCTCCTCCAGCTCGCGCGCCGCGGCGACCGCGGGGTCCTCGCCCTCGTCCACCATGCCGCCGGGTACCTCCAGCGTGTCCGCGCCCGTGCCGAAGCGGAACTGCCGCACCAGCACCAGCTCGTCGGCCGGCGTCACCGCGATGACGTTCACCCAGTCCGCGCAGTCCACCCGCACCCGAGGGTGCTCCAGGTTCGTGCGAGGGTCCGCCCACTTGTCCTCGCGCACCGTCAGCACCTGGTAGTCATGCTCCAAGCCCAGGCGCAGTCGCAGCCAGGGCTTCACCGTCCGGGACATGGGCACTCGTTTCCGGGCCCCACCACACCAGCGGGCCCCACGGCAATCAGTTGAGCAGGGCCGCGCGCTCGCGCAGCTCCTGGGCCGTCAGCTCCAGCCGCTCACGGTCCGGCGCCTCGGGGGACAGCTCCAGGCAGCGCTCCACGTCGCGCAGCGCCGCCCGGTACGCGCCCAGGTTCGCCAGCAGCGCCGCGCGCGTGCGCAGCTCTCCGGGATGGTCCGGCGCCAGCAGCAACAACAGGTCCACCACCGCCAGCCCGCGCTCACGGTCCTCACGGCCCAGGTACACGCGCCGGAGGTTGGACAACATCCGGTACGCAATCAGCTCCACCGGCGCGGGCGCCAGCATGGCCCGGTCGAACTTGAGCTGCGGGGCCACGCGCTTGAGCAGCTCCTCGCAGCCGTGCTCCGTGAGGATGTCCCCCTGGTGGAACGGGTCCATCACCAGCTTGTGGTCCCCCGCGTCGTGCGCCACCAGGAAGTGGCCGGGGAAGGGCACCCCGTACAGCGGGATTCCCGCCCGGCGCGCGACCTCCAGGTACACCACCGACAGCGTTATCGGCAGGCCCAGCTTCCGCTCCAACACCTGGTCCAGGAAGCTGTTCTCCGGCGAGTGGTAGTTCTCCTCGTTGCCCCGGAAGCCCTCGATGTCCGACAGCACGTGACGCAGCGCCCGGAGCGGGGCCAGCGCCTCGCCCTTGTCGTTGAGCCGCTCCGCCTCCACCTGCACCCGGCAGGCGAGCACGTCCAACATGTGCAGACACGCCGGCGCGTCCAGCCCCGGCCTGTCCAGTGTGGCAATCGCCAGCGCCGCCAGGTCCAGGCGGGGAGGCTCCGCGGCCAGCGCCGACACCAACCGTTCCCGGGCCAGCGGCGGGCTGAATCCTGTGGTCATGCTCACGGCGGCAACCACTAACCCACGACGAGCCCGACAGCAAAGGCAGGCGGCCGAGCGTCAGAAGGTGGGCGGCGCATAGGGCAGCCTCCCCTTGATTTCGGCGCGCAGCCCCATCTGGGCCGAAATCAATCCCGCCAGGATTCCATCCTCGAACTCGAAAGTCGGGTGTTCCTTGAGTTGGGGGAAGTCGTGGGGATTGCGGAGCTCCTCGGGGGTCATGTTGGGGACGGCCTCGCGGGCCAGCCGCAACACCTTCGCCTGTTGTTGGGAAATCATCCGCTCGAAGAGCTGGGCGGACAGCTCCAGCATGTCCTGGGCCACGTCTTCCGTCATTGCGTGTCTACTCCTGGGCGATGTCCCACTTGGCGCGGCGGTAGCTGTAACGGAAAGCCGCCGCGTCCGCCTCTTTCGCGAGCCCCTCGCCCTCCCGGCCGTCCAGGAAGGCGACGAAGTCCAGCTGGCGGTCCTCCCGGCCGAACTCGGTGTCGAACAGGCGGACCAGCTCGTTGGCGGGCAGCGTGCGCCGGCCGACGACGTCGACCAGGGGGATGGCGAGCCCCCGCAGCTCCTTCGAGGGCGCGTAGGACTTCCACACCAGCTCCGTGCACACCAGCGTCTGGTCGGAGAAGAAGTCGAAGTCGAAGTCGTAGGGACGGCCCTGGTAGCCGAAGGCCCGCAGGATGGCGCGCGCCTTGTCCACGCGCGTCAGCCGGGGGCGCATCACGCCCAGGTAGTCCACGCGCATGCCGTGCTCGGGGCCGGTGAAGCTGACGCCCTCGCTGATGGACTCGATGATGCGCAGCGCTTCCCCCTGCGTGTCGGTCTGGTTGTACGCGGCCCACTTCGCGGGGAAGGCCGTGGCCAGGTGCCCCGTGAAGCTCCGCGGCTTGCCCTCGAGCGTCGCGAGCCAGGCCTTCACGTCCGCGTCCTCGTCGAAGTAGGCGGCCAGCTCCTTTCCGGTGCCCACGTACAGCTCCGCGTGCGGCCAGAAGCCCGGCAGGCCGATGTTGGAGAGGTACCAGTTCTGACGGGCCACCAGGATGTCGCCGGGCTCCATGCGGCCCAGCAGGGCCTGCACCTGCTCGCGGGAGATGAGCGGCTGGCCGGAGCGGTGCACGCGCGTGTCGCCCATCCACTCGGCCACCGCGCGCTGCACGGGGAAGAAGGCGCGCTGGGCGCTGTCCTGGGTGAGGTCCGTGGCGGCCTTGGCGAAGAGCACGGGGCCGCGCTTGATGAGCAGTCCCTTGGCCACCTCGCTGTTGAGCTTCATCTCCTGCATCACCCACGGGACGCGCGGCGCATCCAGCGCGCCGGCCTTCACCAACAGGGGCCGCAGCTGCTGCTTGTAGCCGTCACCCGTGAGCAGCTGGGTGGTGGTGCCCACGTGGATGACCTTCTCCTTGAAGCGGGCGAAGGCGCGCGCGGGCAGGCCGTACTCGGGGGCGGGCTCGTCCAGGAGCACCTCCAGCTGCTTGCGGCCTCCGGTGAGCTCCGCGTACGTCAGGCCGTGGGCCAGCTCCGTGGTGAGCGCGCCGTGGGTGAGCAGGAAGCCCCAGGCGTGCTTCTTCGGCTGGGTGAGCGACGGCACCTTCACGAAGTCCCAGTAGCGCTGACGGATGACCTCGGTGGAGACGAAGTAGTCGAAGAAGGCGGCCCACGTGGTGAGCAGGCGCTGCTTCTGGTCCGGCGTGTACGGCTCGCTCTGCTTCTGCAGGTACAGCGCGCGTGACGCCTTCACCTCTTCCGACAGCCGCCTGAGGCCCTGGGCGTAGCGCTCCAGCTGTCGCAGGTCCTCCTGGGCCTGGGCGACGAAGGCGTCGTCCTCGAGCGCGTAGACGCTCTTGGGTGGGGCGGCGGGCGCCTGGGGAGGCGGACTGGCGAAGGTGAGCCAGGCGAGCAGCAGGGAGGCGGCGGGCATGGGGTGGGGCTCCGGGCGGAGACAGGACGGCGGCGGGACTCTACCTCGGGAGCAGCCGGGGCGGCTGACCCCCTGGCTGCCCAGGGGAGGGGAGGGGGACGGCCGGGTGGTCCGGCGTGGGTTTCGTCCCCAGGTTCCTGGGACTCAAGTGACTCACGTCCGGACTGGGCTTGGCCGGGCAGAAAGGCAGAGCGGCAGATGGCATTCGGAACCGCGGAAGACCCCGGGCTCTCCATCACCCCCCACCTGGACTCGGTGGACTACCCCACGACGAGGGATGACCTGGTCGAGGCGGCCGAGGACGGCGAGGCCCCCGTCGACATCATCAACGTCCTCAAGTGCCTGCCGCGCACGGAGTATGCGTCGCGCGAGGACGTGATGCGCGACCTGGCGGAGGCCGCCCGGCGGTTCTCCCAGGGGGGACTGCCCGACGACGACGGCGCGAACAGGGACCGGCGCAACATCGGTCGGGACCTGGTGGAGAACGCGCCCGACGGCAGCTCGCGTCACCCCTGAGGGGCGACTTCCCTGGGAAGAAGCGCTCGCGGGCGCTGGCCGTTTCTGCCAGCGTTCGCGGGCGCATGCGTCCAGGTCTCCTGCTGAGCTGTCTCGTGCTGTTGCTCTCGTCCGGTTGTCGGAAGCCGCCGCCCTTGAGGGTGCCCATCCCCTCGGTGACGCCTCGGGTGCGCCTGAGCTTCCAGCCGGCCGTGGGGCGCGTGCTCACCGAATCCCAGCAGGCCCGCCGCGCGGTGGAGCAGGACGGGCAGGTGGTGCGCGAGGAGGCGGAGTTGACCACCGAGTCCCGCTTCGCCACCTCCGAGGGCGGCTGGCTCCTCACCCAGTCCGTGACGCGGGCGCAGCGCACGCGCGCGGGCGTGGCGGTGGAGGGCTGGGTGGATGACGTGCTGCTGCGCTTCGCGCTCCGGTTGCAGCTGGCGGCGGACGGCGCGTTCGTGAAGCTGGTGTCGCCGGAGTCCGCGACCGAGGCGCTGCGGCAGTCGGTTCCCACGGGCGTGGACGCGAAGGCGCTGGAGCGCTTCCTCGCGCCGGAGGCCCTGGAGGCGCGCACGCGGCGCGAGTGGGAGGCGAAGTTCGGTGGCCTGTTCCAGCGTCATCTGTCGGAGGGTCAACGCACGTGGGCGGTGGACACGCTGCCGATGGGCGACACGCAGGTGGCGTATGTGCTGGAGCGCACGCTGCAGGGGACGCGGGACACGGAGTACGGTGACGCGGTGGTGCTGAGCCTCAAGTGCCTGGACTCGGTGCCGGAGGACGCGCCGCAGGAGCTGACGGACGCGTGGGTGGCGGCGGGGCGCCCGGAGCTGACGGCGGGCGTGACGTGCGAGGGCGAGCAGGTGGTGGCCTACGGGCGCTTCGTGCCGGTGAGCCGCGAGCTCACGGTGAAGGCCCGCGTGGGCCCGGCGGCGTGGACGGTGACGATGCAGTCGCGAGCGCAGGCCCTTCAGGAGGAGACGCCATGAGCTGGAGAGACAACCTCGTCGAGGACGAAGCGGGAGTGGAGCGCGTGGTGAAGAGCGCCAGGCGCGTGGCGGTGCTGGGCATCAAGACGGAGCAGCAGTCGGGGCAGCCGGCCTTCTATGTGCCGGACTACCTGGCTCGCGCGGGCGTGGAGGTGGTGCCCGTGCCCGTCTACTACCCGGACGTGACGCACATCCTCGGCAAGCCCGTGTTCCGCAAGCTCACGGACGTGCCCGGTGAGGTGGACCTGGTGGATGTGTTCCGCAGGCCCCAGGACATCGACGCGCACGTGGACGACCTCATCGCCAAGAAGCCGAAGGCGGTGTGGTTCCAGTCCGGCATCCGCAACGACGCGGCGGCGCAGAAGCTCGCGGAAGCGGGCATCCAGGTGGTGCAGGACCGCTGCCTGATGGTGGACCACCGCCGCTACGGCGGACGCTGAGGCGTCATCGAGCAAGGCCGCGCGGTCGGGCCCCTTCGCGTGGAGGAGCCCGACCCGGTACCCAGTCCGTCAGGTCTGCTCAGGACGCGTCATAGGTCCACGTGAAGTACAGGTTGCGGCCGCGCCAGGCCGACAGGTCCTCCAGGCAGTACATGCCGGTGTGGATGCCGAACAGCTTGCCCTTGAGGAACTTGATGGCCCACAGGTTCGGCGAGTCGGTGTTGTTGACGACGATGTCCATCGTGTAGGGACCGCGGCCGGTGTTGTGCGTCTCGAGCACGCTGGGGTGGCGCGAGCCGTCCGGGCGGAAGACCTCGATGCCCTTCCACCAGGTGATGTTCGCGGCGGCCGTGAGGGTGATGCGCACGACGTTGGACGGGGCCGTCCCCGCGCCGCCGTACGTGAAGAACACGCGGTCTTCCGAGCTCTGGATGAGGTTGCCGGCCCAGCCGTTGTTGACCGTCCCGTTGGAGTTGATGACGCCGAAGGGCCAGTAGACCTGCGGGTCCCTGCAGCCGGGGTTGAGCGCCTGCGTCGTGGAGTCGAGCTCCTCGGCCGCGGGCGTGCTGGTGGGCTCCTGCGTGGTGGGGGCCTGCGTGGAGTCCACCTCCAGCTCCGGGCCGCAGCCGACGAGGCCGAACATGAGGGAGAGGGAAGCGACGGTGACGTGAGTCTTCACGGGGTGCCTTTCGGATATCGGTGGGACGCACCGCTCGGGGTGCGGTGACACGCGAACTGCTCGGCGTGTCGCGTGGGGGCCTTGTGCACCGCTCGTGCCCGCGTGAGCGCACGCGCTTCTCCGAGGAGGCTGCTCGGTGGTGGGCCTCGATTCGTCGCGCGGTGACACGCAGGGTTGGCACGGGTGGCACGTGGGCTTCGTGCCAGGGCTCACCGTGGAGGACCTGGCGCGCTAGAGTCGAGGGCATGTCGGACGCGGATGACCGCCGGGACGGGGCCGGCGTGCCCAGGGGGCTCTCCACCCAGGAAGACAGCGTCGCTCCGGAGGAGCCCTGGGAGGACGCGGGGCTGCCCGGTGCGTGGGAGCGCTTCGCGGACCTGACGCTGCTCGGCCAGGGTGGGATGGGCGTGGTCTACCGCGCGAGGGATGCGCGCCTGGGCCGCGATGTGGCGCTCAAGTTCGTGAAGGGGACCTCGCCCGCGCGCGCGATGCGATTGGTCCAGGAGGCCCGGGCACAGGCTCGCATCGACCATCCCAACGTCTGCAAGGTGTACGAGGTGGGGCAGGTCGCGGGCCGCGACTTCATCGCGATGCAGTTGGTCTCCGGGCGCAGGTTGGATGTGGTGGCCGTGGACATGTCGTTGGAGGACAAGGTCCAGGTGCTTCGGGACGTGGCCCTGGCCATCCACGAGGCGCATCGACTGGGCGTCATCCACCGCGACCTCAAGCCCTCCAACATCCTGGTGCAGCGGAGTGACGAGGGGCGCTGGTTCCCGGTGGTGATGGACTTCGGCCTGGCGCAGGAGACGGGACTGGAGCGCGGGCTCACGCAGTCCGGAGCGGTGCTGGGGACGCCTTCGTACATGTCGCCGGAGCAGGCGCGGGGGGATGTCAGGGCGCTGGACCGGCGCTCGGATGTCTATGGTCTGGGCGCGACGCTCTACGAGGCGCTCTGCGGTGTCGCGCCGTTTCATGGCGTGTCCGCCGCGAGCGTTTTGCACCACGTGCTCCACGAGGAGGTCCGCGCGCCCCGAGAGCTCGTGCCGGGCCTGCCCGTGGACCTGGAGACCGTGCTCCTCAAGTGCCTGAGCAAGGAGCCCGCGGCGCGGTATGGCTCGGCGCGTGCGCTGGCGGAGGACCTGGGGCGCTTCCTCGATGGCGAGCCCATCCTCGGACGACGACCGGGCGTGTGGGCGAGGCTGGCGCGACGCTGGAGGACGCAGCGCGCGCTCGTCACCGTCAGCGCGGTGTCCCTCGTGTGCATCGCGGTCCTGTCGGTGCTCGGGGTGCATTCGTGGCTGGAGGCGCGGGCCGTCGAGCAACGCTCTGGAGCACGTGCTTTGCTCGCGCAGCAACTCGGGCAGCAGGTGAAGGACCTCGAGTGGATTCTTCGCGCCGCGCACCTGGCTCCGCTGCATGACACGGGGAAGGAGGAGGCGCTGGTCCGTGAGTACATGCGCCACATCGCCTCGCTGCCTCATGAGCTTGGGAGCTCGGGTGAGGTGCTCGTGCTGCAGGCGCTGGGAGTGGGGCACCTGGCGATGAACGAGCTGGAGCCCGCGCGCGAGGCACTGGAGGCCGCGCGGGCCAAGGGGCTCGAATCACCCGAGCTGCATCATGCGTTGGGGCGGGTCCTCGGTGGGCTGTACCACCAGGAGCTCGAGGCGGCTCGACGCAGTGGCGACGCGGCGTGGGTGGCGGAGCGTCAGCGTTCGCTCGAGGCGCGCTATCTGGTGCCGGCGTTGCAGTCGCTGGAGCGCAGTCGGGAGGTCGAGTCGGGGGCGTATCTGGAGGGGCTCATCGCGTACTACCGGGGCTCGCTCGATGCGGCGGCGGACACGGTGGTGCATGCGGTCGATGAGTCACCGTGGAGCCTGGAGACGCGGTTGCTCGCGGGCGAGGTGACACTGGCTCGGGCGATGCGCGAGCTGGAACGCGGGGCCTACGATGTGGCGCGCACGGGACTGCAAGAGGCCGCCCGGCGCTACGAGGCCGCGACGGACCTGGGACGCAGTGATGCCCGTGGATACGAGGCGCTGGCCGAGGTCTGGCTGCAACAGTCGGAGCTGGACAAGCGCCAGGGGCGTTCGCGTCGGGCCTCGTTGGAGCAGGCGCTGGCCGCGAGCGAGCGGGCCGTGAAGGCCGCGCCCGGACGCTCCTCGGTGCACACGAAGCGGGCCTGGGTGCTGATGAACTGGTACCGCCTGGTGAACTTCCAGGAGCGCGACACGGACCCGAAGGCCGTGCTGTCCGACTGGACCTCCACCGCCGCGCGGGCCGTGGCGTTGGACCCCGCGAACGTCCAGGCCCACGACACGCTGGGCTACAGCCACTTCATGCGGGGGCTCCAGGATGCGCGCGAGGGGAAGGACCCGCGTCCCGCCTACGACGAGGCCGTCGCGTGGTTCGAGAAGGCATTGCGACTGCAACCCCGCTACCCGTGGGCGCTCAATGACCTGGCGCTCGTGCACCGGTGGCGGGGGACGTGGTTGCGAGAACATGGCCAGGACCCGAGCGCCGCGTTCGCCGAGGCCGCGCGTCACCTCCGCGACGCCGCGCGCGTGGACCCGAAGTACCTCTTCGCGCACGCCAACCTCACGGAGGTTCACAACTCGTTGGCGCAGTATGAACTCTCGCTCGGGAGGGACCCCTCGGCGGATGTCGAGCAGGCGCGCTCCGCTGGGGCACGGGCGCTCGCGCTGGATGCGCGGTATGCGCCGGTGCTCACGCAGCTGGGGCTGGCGGAGCTGACGCAGGCGCGCCATGTGTCGCGCACGGGCGGCGAGCCGGGGACATTGCTCTCGGCGGCGCTGGAGCATGTCGCGCGCTCGCTGGAGCTCAACCCCACGGCGGGGAGGACACACTTCCTGGGAGCGTCGGTGCACCTGCTAGCGGCGGAGCATGCGGTGCGCTCGGGCTCGGACCCCAGCGCATCACTGGAGGCCGCGCGCCGGGCGCTCGCCGTGCCGTACCCGGGAGACGCCTCGTGCGCGGACTGCCGTGTCCTGGGAGCGCGGTTGTCGCTGACTCGGGCCTCGTGGGAGCGCCGGCGCGGACACTCGGCGCGGCGATGGGTGAGCGAGGCGCTCGATGAGGCCCGGCGGGCCGTGAAGCTCTATCCCTACGACGAAGCCCACCTGGAGCTGGCGCGCGCGAGCTGGTGGATGGCGTCGGAGGCACAGACGTCATCGCTCCTCACCGAGGGGCTGGCGCAGGCCGACCTCGCCCTCGGGCTCAATCCCCGGCTCGCGGCTGCTCATGCGGTTCGAGGAGCGCTCCTGCTCGCGCGCTCACAGGGGGCGCCCTCGGCGGATCGCGAACCGCTGAGAGCGCAGGCCCGCGCGTCGTTGGAGCGGGCCTTGGCGCTCGATGTCTTCCTCCGCGAGGAGTACGCCCGACCGCTGCGGGAGCTGGGGGTGCTCACGTCCGAGCGCGGACCTCATCAGGCGGGACGCTGAGCCGTCGCCGTTGCGCGCGCTGGACGTGCCCGACGGCGTCGTGCACGGGCCCAGGTCAGCGCGCGGGCGCGGTGGCGAGCTTGCCCCATTGCGTCCAGTGGACGGGCTCGCAGCGGGGCAGCAGGCTGACCCACCTGGGGTCGACGAGCTCGGGGCGACGGAAGTTCTCCGGGAGGATGCACTCCGCGCCACGCGGGCTCCACAGCGCCTCCAGGCGGGGCAGGGTCTCCAGGTCGCTGCTCTGCTCCAGGCCGACCGCGAACTCGTCGCGCCTGCGGATGAGCGTGTTGTTGGCGGTGTAGCTCTTGAGGTTGTTGAACCGGACGAAGTACGCGGCGCGCTTCGCCTGGAGACAGGAGGCGTAGAGGTACGCGCGGCTCTCGTCGAGTCGTCCCTGCTTGTCCCAGGGCGTGTAGCCCCAGTCCAGGCAGGTGGCGATGGCGCCCTTGTCACAGGCGAGGGTGACGGACCTCGGCTGGTGGCTGACGCCCGCGGTGACGCTGTCGACGGCGAAGTCAGGCAGCACGGCCATCGAGGCATCGGGCCGCGCCGGCACATCCGTTACGCCCGAGCAGGGATTGACCCAGGACATGCTCGGCCTCCATTCGCCCTCCTGGTACTCCATCACGTACTTGGGCACCGCGCCGCGCGGCATCGAGGCGCTGGCCAGGGGACGGAACCGCACCTGGTAGCGGCGAGGCTCCTCGTTCGGGTCCTTCACGCTCAACGCGAGGATGAGCCTGGGTAGCTCGCCGCCCTCGATGGCGAAGGACTCCGTGGAACGGCCCACGTGGACGCCCTTGAAGCGGAGCTGTCCCTTCCCACCCTGAATCTCGAGCACCCTCACCGGCTCGGAGGCGCTCATCGACTCGTCGAGCAGTCGGGCGTCGACGACGTCGGCCATGATGACCTGCGCGCCCACGTTCGCGTCGCGCAGCCGCAGCGCGATGCCATCCGCGGTGTTCAGGAACGTCTCCGGGCAGTACCGGTCCTTGGTGGAGATGGCCAGACAGTGGCTGTGGCCCTCGAGGTTGTAGATGCCCAGGCCGTTGGGGCTCTCCGGGTCGCACTGGCCAGAGGGGCAGTCATCGGAGATGAGCCGTCCCTCGTACGGAGGCGTCTCGCAGTTCTCCCGCGCGCAGTCCTTGTGGGGCAGGGTGTCGTCCTTGCTCGGGCCCTTCGATGGGCACGAGAGCCCGAAGTACTTGCAGCAGCCACTGGCGCCGCTCGCCAGCAGGAGCAGGAGCGCGCAGCGGAGCCCCACGGCCCACAGGGGCCGCTTCGGTGACACGCCAGGACGGACTCGCACGAATGCCTTCACGGATGACTTCCCCCTCATGGATGGTGGCGAGGACAGCGCCAGGTGGGCCGTCCTCGGTGACTTCATAGCCAGCTTCGTGCCAGGGATGCTCGTGGCCGGTAGCACGGTGCCATCAGCAGCGCTGACACACTTGCGCTAGCCTCCCTGGCACGAAGGGCTGTGCCAACGAGGTGCGCCCTGGAAGAGGAATGAAGGCATGGCGCGGGACGTGTCGACGCTCGGACCGAGCGAGGGTTCCCTGGAGGAAGGGGACTCCGCGCGCGTGCGGACGCCGGGGCTGGTGGGGGTGTACGGCGCGGGAGTCGCCATGGCGGTGGCGTTACCGCTGCGAGGCGAGAGCCTGGAGGTCGGACGGGGCACGCCCCCGTTGGGCGAGGCCGAGGACCCGAGGATGTCCCGCAGGCACGCGCGCATCCGCTTCGATGGTCAGCGCTTCTGGGTGACCGACCTGGGCAGTCAGAACGGAACGTTCGTGGACGGAGAGCGGCTCCCCGTCGGCGCGCCCCGAGAGGCGCGGCGGGTCATCCGCATGGGCACCTCGCTGCTCGTCCCCAGCGCGGACGTCGGTCCCCTCGAGCGGCTCGGCGTCGAGCGCCTCGACGGCTTCCTGCGCGGCCCTTCCTTCCGCGCGGTGTTGGACGAGGTGGCGCGAGCCGCGCGGCTCGGCACTTCACTGCACATCCATGGTGAGAGCGGCACGGGCAAGGAGGGCGTCGCGCGGGCCTTCCACGCGCAGGGCCCCAGGAGCACGGGCCCTTTCATCGCGGTCAACTGCGCGGCCATTCCCCAGGCGCTCGCCGAGCGACTCTTGTTCGGCGCAAGGCGCGGCGCGTACTCGGGCGCGGAGGCGGATGCGCAGGGCTATCTGCAGAGCGCGGACGGGGGCACCTTGTTCCTCGACGAGGTGGTGGAGTTGGACCTCTCGGTCCAGGCGAAGCTGCTGCGCGTGCTCGAGACAGGAGAGGTGCTCGCGCTCGGCGCCGCGAAGCCCGCCAAGGTCGACGTGCGGGTCTGCTCCGCGAGCCATCAGTCGCTGCGCGCGCTCGTCGCGAAAGGCCGCCTGCGCGAGGACCTGTACTTCCGCATCGGCAGACCGGAAGTGGTGCTCCCTCCGTTGCGCGAGCGCCCCGAGGAGCTCGCGTTGCTCCTCCAGGAACAGGTCGACCGTGTCGAGCCTGGTATGGGAACCCACGTCTCGTTGCTGGAGGCGTGTCTGCTCAGGCCCTGGCCGGGCAACGTGCGTGAGCTGCTCGTCGAAGTCCGCGTCGCCGTCCAGAAGGCGTTGGCGGAGGGCTCGCGACGTGTCTCCTCTTCGCACCTGGGCACGGGCGCGGGGACGGCCTTCGGTGACGCGGGAGGCGAGGCGAGCCCCGCTGGGCGCGAACTCTCGGCGAAGGCGAGGACCCTGGAGGGAGAGGAGCGCGCCCGGGTCGAGGACGCGCTGCGAAAGCACTCCGGCAACGTGAGCGCGGCGGCGCGGGAGCTCGGGATGCACCGCACGACGTTGCGGAGGCTGCTGGAGCGCTGGGACCTTCCGACGTCCGAGCGCGAAGAGGAAGGGGAGCCCGGCGAGAAGTGACGCGCCGTCCCGAGCCTCAGCTCACCACTGCGCCTGCGCGAAGGGCACGGGCGGACGGGACAGGGCCACCGCCGCGGCGAGGCGCGCCTGGTCCAGCGCATCGAACCCGCGCTCCATCGTCGTGGGCGTCACGGGCGGCAGGTTGGACACGACGACGTAGACGGGGATGCCGCGCCCCTCCAGCACGGTGAGCTGGAGTCGGAAGTGGTCCCTCCGCAGCGCCGCCGAGCCCGCCGCCAGTCCCTGCGCGTACGCCATGGGGCCGCCCACCACCTTGCGCGTCTTGCTCGGCAGGAAGTGCACGAGGATGGCGTCCAAATCCTTCCCAGCGGCGCTGTCATGCAGGGACAGCGCGGGCGCCTTGTCCACCAGGCCTCCGTCCCAGTACAGGTTCCCATCCAGCGGCACCGCGCGGAACAGGCCGGGATATGCACAGGTGGCGTGGACGCGCGGCGCCAGCTCCCCCGTGGTGAAGACGTCGTGCGTGCCCAGCGTGAGGTTCGCGCCCACCAGCAACAGCGGGTGCGGCAGGTCCTCGAACGTCGGCGCGCCCAGCGTGTCCTCCAACAGGCGCCGGAAGCGCTCGCCCTTGAGCAGGCCCGTGAGCCCATGGCCCGCGGCGTCCGCGTTCAGCACGGCGCCAATCGGGTCCGGATCCCAGAAGTTCGCGCGCGTCTGGCGCAGCACCAGCTCCTCAATCGCGTGCACCGGCATCCCCGCCGCCGCGTACGCCGCCACCATGCCGCCCGCGGACGTGCCCGCGTAGGCCGAGGGCTTGAGCCCCGTGCTCGCCAGCCCCTTGAGGAAGCCAGCGTGCCCGTAGAAGCCGAAGTAGCCCGCCGAGAGGACCAGGCCGAACCGCTTGCCCTCGAGCAACTGCTGCAGGTTGGGAGATGCCATGTCCCACATCTACCACTGTCCGCCGGGAAGCACGCGGTGCGTCGAAAGTCCGCTGGTCTCCAGCCCGGCATCGACGTATGTTGATGCGGCGATATGGAAGCTCTGTCCCAATCCTTCCGGGCGCTCGGCGACCCGACGCGGCTGCGCATCCTCCGACTGGTGTCGGAGGCGCCGCTGAACGTGACGGAGCTCGTGTCGCTCGTCGGGGTGGCGCAGTCCTCGGTGTCCCATCACCTGGGCAAGCTCAAGGGGCTGGGGCTCATCCGCGAGGAGCGGCAGGCGGGCTTCAGCTACTACTCGCTGGCGCTGGGCGGGGAGGACTCCCGCTGGCCGCTCATCCGGCTGGCGCGCGAGGCGGAGGACGCGGCGGGGGACTCGGCGCGGCTCAAGGACCTCTTGCGTGCCCGCGAGGACCGTCAGGCCCTCAACGAGCGGCTCCTGGAGCCGGGGCAGTCGTGGTTCCTGTGGGCGGGCGCGCTGGCGTCGCTGCTGCCGCCGCTGGACGTCGCGGACTTCGGTTGTGGGACGGGCGTGTTGAGCGTGGCGCTGGGCCGGTGGGCGCGGCACGTGTGGGCCATTGACCAGAACGCCGTCGCGCTGGAGCAGGCGCGGGAGCGCGCGGCCGGCGGGGGCCTCACCAACGTGAGCTTCCTCTGCGAAGACCTGCACCGGCTGTCGTTGGAATCGGGCCAGCTGGACCTGGTGGTGATTTCACAGAGCCTGCACCACGTGGAGGAGCCGGCGGCGGTGCTGGCCGAGGCCGCGCGCCTGCTCAAGCCGGGCGGCCGGCTGGTGGTGCTGGAGTTGATGCCGCATGACGAGCGCTGGGTGGTGGACCGGCTGGGCCACCGCCACCTGGGCTTCGAGCCCTCACAGCTCGAGGCCCGCTTGCGAGAGCACGGGTTCGCGCAGCTGTCCCGCGAGTCGCACGCCCGCGACGGCGCCAGCCCCTTTCGAGTCTTTCTGCTGACAGGAGTGAAGCCATCATGACGAGCCCGACGCCCACCGCCCTTCCTCCCCCTCCTGGAGAGCATGGCCGCCGCGTGGAGGCCCTGCGCTCCGCCATGCGTGAGCGCGTGCTGGTGCTGGATGGCGCCATGGGGACGCTGTTGCAACAGCATGACCTCAAGGCCGCGGACTTCGGCGGCGCCGAGTTCGAGGGCTGCAACGAGAACCTGGTCCTCACCCGGCCGGAGCTCATCCGGGACATCCACGCGCGCTACTTCGCCGCGGGCGCGGACGTGACGGAGACGGACAGCTTCGGCGGCACGCCGCTGGTGCTCAACGAGTTCGGCCTGGGGCACAAGGCGCTCGAAATCAACCAGGCCTCCGCAAGGCTCGCCCGCGAGGCCGCCGAGGCCGCCGAGGCGAAGGACGGCCGCATCCGCTGGGTGGCGGGCTCGGTGGGCCCCACCACCAAGGCCATCAGCGTCACGGGCGGCATCACCTTCGAGGAGCTGGTGGACAACTTCGCCGTGCAGGCGGAGGGGCTCGCGCTGGGCGGCTCCGACTACCTGCTGGTGGAGACGTGCCAGGACACGCGCAACATCAAGGCGGCGCTCCTGGGCATCGACCGCGCGTTCCAGAAGCTGGGCTACGCGTTGCCGGTGGCGGTGTCGGGCACGATTGAGCCCATGGGCACCATGCTCGCGGGGCAGAGCGTGGAGAGCCTGGCGGCGTCGCTGGAGCACTGGGAGCTGCTCTACCTGGGCCTCAACTGCGCCACGGGTCCGGACTTCATGACGGACCACCTGCGCTCCTTGTCGGAGCTGAGCCCGTTCCCGGTGTCGTGCGTGCCCAACGCGGGCCTTCCGGACGAGAACGGCCACTACCTGGAGACGCCGGACATGATTGCGCGCTCGCTCACACGCTTCTGTGAGCAGGGCTGGCTCAACGTGGTGGGCGGCTGTTGCGGCACCACGGAGGCGCACATCCGCGCGGTGTCCCAGGCGGTGAAGGGGCTCAAGCCCCGCACGAACGTGCCCAAGCCCCGCTCGACGCTGTCGGGCGTGGACTACCTGGATGTGACGGACGACGTGCGCCCGGTCATCGTCGGCGAGCGCACCAACGTCATTGGCAGCAAGAAGTTCAAGGAGCTCATCGTCGCGGGGCAGTTGGAGGACGCGTCGGAGATTGCTCGCGCGCAGGTGAAGCGGGGCGCGCAGGTCATCGACATCTGCCTGGCCAACCCGGACCGCGACGAGCTGGAGGACATGCGCCAGTTCCTGGAGGTGGTCGTCAAGAAGGTGCGCGTGCCCTTGATGATCGACTCCACGGACGAGCGCGTCCTGGAGATGGCGCTGACGTACAGCCAGGGCAAGGCCATCATCAACTCCGTCAACCTGGAGGACGGCGAGGAGCGCTTCGAGAAGGTGGTGCCCCTGGCCCGGCGCTTCGGCGCGGCGCTGGTGGTGGGCTGCATCGACGAGGTGGGCATGGCCGTGACGCGTGAGCGCAAGCTCGCCGTGGCGGAGCGCTCGTTCGAGCTGCTCACGAAGAAGTACGGCATGCGCGCCGAGGACCTCTACTTCGACCCGCTCGTCTTCCCGTGCGCCTCCGGCGACGCGCAGTACACGGGCAGCGGCGTGGAGACGGTGGAGGGCGTGCGCCTCATCAAGCAGCGCTTCCCGCAGTGCCGCACGGTGCTGGGCATCTCCAACGTGTCCTTCGGCCTGCCCACCGCGGGCCGCGAGGTGCTCAACTCCGTCTTCCTGTACCACTGCGTCCAGGCGGGCCTGGACATGGCGCTGGTCAACTCGGAGAAGCTGGAGCGCTACGCGTCCCTGCCCGAGGAGGAGCGCACGCTGGCGGAGGACCTGCTCTACAACCGGGGCGCGGATCCGGTGACGCCCTTCGCCGCGCACTTCCGTGAGCGCAAGGCCGTCAAGGTGGCGGTGAGCACGCTGCCCCTGGAGGAGCGGCTGCAGCGCTACATCATCGAGGGCTCGCGCGACGGCCTCTTCGCGGACCTGGAGGAGGCGCTCACGAAGTACGCGCCGCTGGACATCATCAACGGCCCCCTGATGAAGGGCATGGACGAGGTGGGCCGGCTCTTCGGCGCCAACGAGCTGATTGTCGCCGAGGTGCTCCAGAGCGCCGAGTCGATGAAGGCCGCGGTGGGCTTCCTGGAGCCGCACATGAGCTCCTCCAAGGCGGCCATGCGCGGGAAGATCGTCCTGGCCACGGTGAAGGGGGACGTCCACGACATCGGGAAGAACCTGGTGGAGATCATCCTCGCCAACAACGGCTTCCACGTCGTCAATCTGGGCATCAAGGTGCCGCCCGAGCAACTGGTGCAGGCGGTGCGCGAGCACCAGCCGGACATCCTCGGCCTGTCGGGGCTGCTGGTGAAGAGCGCGCACCAGATGGTGGCCACGGCGGAGGACCTCAAGCGCGCGGGCGTGGAGGTGCCCATCCTGGTGGGCGGCGCCGCGCTCAGCCGCAACTTCGTGGACCGCAACATCGCGCCGGCGTACGGCGGCGGCACGGTGGCCTACGCGCAGGACGCGATGAACGGCCTGGACCTGGCCAAGCAGATCGTCGACCCGTCGTCACACGCGAAGCTGCGCGGTGAGCTGGCCGAGCGCCGCGTGAAGCTGGCCCAGGAGGTCAAGGAGCGTCCGCGCGTGGAGGCGGTGGTGGCGCGGGGGCGCAGCGCGGAGATTCGCGTGCTGGACACGGTGCCATCCGCGCCGGACTTCGAGCGGCACGTGCTGACGAACACGCCGCTGGACCACATCTGGAAGTTCATCAACCCGGTGATGCTGTACGGGCGCCACCTGGGCCTGCGCACGTCGTCGCGCGCGCTGGGGACGCCGGCCGAGGCGGAGCTGGCGAAGACGGAGGAGGGGCGCAAGGCGCTGGCCCTGAAGGAGGCGGTGGAGGAGCTCAAGGGCATGCTGCGCGGCGGGCTCATGCAGGCGCGCGCGGTGTTCCAGTTCTACAAGGCGGGCAGCGACGGCAACCGCGTGGTGCTGTTCGACGGGAAGACGGGCCGCGAGGCGGCGAGCTTCGACTTCCCCCGGCAGGACCGCGATGGGGGCCTGTGCCTGGCCGACTACCTGCGGCCGCTGGAGCGCGGCGTGCCCACCGACAACGTGGCCATGTTCGTGGTGACGGCGGGCTCGGGCATCCGCGAGCTGGCCGAGGGCCTCAAGGCCAAGGGCGAGTTCCTGAAGATGCACGCGGTGCAGGCGCTCGCGCTGGAGACGGCGGAGGGCTACGCGGAGCTCTTGCACACGCAGCTGCGCAGCATGTGGGGCACGCCGGACAAGCCGGACATGACGATGCTGGAGCGCTTCCGGGCGGAGTACGCGGGCAAGCGCTACTCGTTCGGCTACCCCGCGTGCCCCCGGCTGGAGGACCAGTCGAAGCTCTTCGAGGCGCTGCGTCCGGAGGAGATTGGGGTGCAGCTCACCGACGGCTGCATGATGGAGCCCGAGGCCTCGGTCTCCGCCATCGTCTTCCACCACCCCCAGGCCTCGTACTTCTCGGTGTCCTGATTCGGACGCGGGGGCCCCTGGGGTAGGGGGCCCTCGGGACCCGCCCGGGGCCATCGAGGCGCGCCGTGGCGAAGGGGAGCGGTTAGACTCCCGCGCCTATGAGCGCGCCGAACATCCGTCGAGCCGTCCAGTTGCTGCCCGCCTGTGCGACCACGGGCATCGGGAGCCTGCCCCACACGCAGGTGGAGCTGGGGCTCCAGGTCGCCTTGTCGATGGACATCCCCTTCCTGCCGCAGCTGCCGGTGGGAAAGCCCTCCGAGCTGATGATTCCCGCGGCGCTGGAGGGGTTGCCCGGGCTGCGGTTCGACGACGAGGGCCTGTGCACGGTGGACCTCCAGGCCTGGGAGGCGGGGCGCGCGGAGTTCGAGGCGAAGCTGGAGTCCGCGCTCGCCGCCGGGGCGCTGGAGGCGTACGAGCCTTCGCCCGAGGCGTGCCGCGCGTGGCGGCCGTTCCTGTGGGAGGTGGAGCACCGCAAGCTGGCCTTCGCGAAGGCGCAGCTCGCCGGCCCCTTCACGGTGCGCTCGGTGGCGAGGACGGACTCGGGCCTGTCCGCGCTGGAGGTGCCGGGGCTGGACCAGGCCATCTATCGACTGGTGCTGGCGCGCTCCCTGGCCATGGTGAAGGCGCTGCGGCGCGCGGGCACCACGCCGCTGTTCTTCCTCGACGAGCCGGGCCTGTATGCGTTCCAGCGCGTCAATCCGCGGCACCTGTTGGCGGTGCAGGAGCTGCGGCTCCTGATTGTCGCGCTCCAGCGGGAGGGCGCGCTGGTGGGCCTGCACTGCTGTGGCAACACGGACTGGAGCGCGCTGCTGGATGCTCAGGCGGACCTGTTGTCGCTGGACGTGCGGCTGTCGCTCGACGCGATGCTGGAGGAGAAGGACGCGCTGGAGCGCTACCTGCACTCTGGCGCGACGCTGAGCCTGGGCATCATCCCCACGGACCTCGCGTCGACGTACGAGGTGACGGAGCTGGCGGATTCGGTGGAGGCCTCGTTGAAGGCCGCGCTGCCGAGGGGCTTCTCGTTCCCCCGGGCCGTGTCCACGGTGCTGCTGACGCCGGCGTGCGGCTTGGCGATGCGCTCGGTGCAGGACGCGGAGCGCATCCTCTCGGAGCTGAAGGTGGCGCAGCGCAGGTTGCGAGGCGCGCTCGAGGCCGAACGCCCCGTGCTGCACTCGCCGCCGCCCCACTGATTCGCTGCGCGCATGGGCCCGGGGTGGACACGGGCCCATGCGGCGGGCAGCTAATGACGGCCGAGCTTCAGCTCGCGCTCGGCTTGTTGCCAGTCCTGCTCGTGGTTGCCGGGCCTGCCTCCGCGGCCCATGTAGATTTCGTAGGCGCGCCGGGCAATCTGCTCGTGAGAGATGTCGGAGCGCGCGTGAGGGCCCTGCGGCTCATGCATGTGTTCCGCGTGCTGGGATTTCGTGTGCGGGGTCGACTTGGGTGCGTTGTTTCGAGCCATCGGGCCGCCTCCGGTGAAAGGGCGCGCGAAGCTTGAGTCGCGTGCGAGACGCGCGAAAGCGACCCGACCTGGCGGGGGTTGTCGAAGCAACACGACGTCCCGGGGCGTGTCGACGGGCGGACAGCTGGGGCGAGCGGCGCGGCGACCCGAGGAGGTGGCGGCCCTACGCTTGCGTGCCCACCACGGCGTCCAGGGCGCGCTGCATCGCCGTGCTCATGCCGAGCGCCGCGGCCTCCGCGGGCGTGCACCAGCGCAGCTCCTGGAAGGCGGCGGAGTGGGTGGGGCGCTTGGGGCCGGACACACGGTACAGGCGCAGCGTGAGGTCGCGGTGGGTGAGCTGCCGCTTCACGGTGCCGATGAGGGACTCCAGCCTCACGCCGGTGCCGAGCGCGGCGGTGAGGCGCAGCGTGGTCTCCTCGCCGGTGGCGTCCTCGTCCACCTCGGCGGCGGGGAGCTCCCACAGCCCACCGAAGAGGCCCGAGTCCGCGCGGCGGGCGAACAGCAGCGTGTCCGCATGGGCCCACACGGCCAGGGCCAGCGTCAGCTTCTTCGGCGTGGCGCGCACCTTGGCGGGAGGCAGCTCGGCGACGCGGCCCTTCTTGAAGGCGACGCAGCCCGCGAGCACGGGGCACAGCAGGCAGAGTGGGTTCTCCGGGCGGCACGTGGTGGCGCCGTGCTCCATGAGGGACTGGTTGAAGTCGCCGGGGCGCTCGCCCTTCACGAGCAGGCCCGCGAGCTCCCACAGCGTGGCCTCGCGCTCGCGGTCTCCGGGCAGGCCCTCGACCTCGAAGAGTCGGGAGAGCACGCGGGCGACGTTGCCGTCGACGAGCGGGGCTGCTTCACCGAAGGCGATGGAGGCCACGGCGCCCGCGGTGTAGCGGCCGAAGCCGGGCAGTGAGAGCAGCTGCTCCGCGGTGGAGGGCAGGGCGCCGCCGAAGCGCGAGACGATGTCCTGTGCGGCGCGGTGCAGGTTGCGAGCGCGCGTGTAGTAGCCCAGGCCCTTCCATCCAGCGAGCACGTCATCGAGTGGCGCCGAGGCGAGCGCGAGCGCGGTGGGGAAGCGCTTCAGGAACCGCTCCCAGTAGGGGATGACGGTGGAGACCTGTGTCTGCTGGAGCATGACCTCGCTCAGCCAGATGGCGTACGGGTCCTTCGTTCGGCGCCACGGCAGGTCGCGCTTGTTGCGGTCGTACCAGGCGAGCAGCGGCGCGCGAATGCTGGCCAGGTGCGCGGCGCTGGGTGCCACCGCGGGGACGCGGGTCGAAGTGGCCGCAGTGCGGGGCGGGCGTCCTCGACGCGCCTTCGGTGGTGTCGAGCGGGAGCCTTCCACATCACCGGGGACTCCCTCGCGCGGCGCGGCGCTCGGTGTCGCCGTGAGGGCTCGGGTCGATGTCGCCTCGGTGCGCGGAGGCCGTCCGCGTCGTGCCTTCGACGGTGTCGAGGGCGTGCTTGCCGCATCCTCGGCAACTCCCTCGCGCGGCGTGGCGCTCTGCGTGCCCCTTCCCACTTCTCCTCGTGACGAGGAGGACTCGAACAGCGAGCCAGTGGACGCCTTCTGTGCTTTCGCAGCCGCGAGCGTCGGCTCATCGCGCGAGGGCAGGGGCCCGGCCTTGCCTCCGCGTGGTGGGCGTCCACGGCGAGGTCGGGTCACGTCGCCAGTCTCCGATTTCTCTCCTGAAGCTGCCTCGGCGTCCTGTTCGCGGAAGACAGGCGGCGTGTCCGACGAGACAGCGGGCTTCGCGGGGCGACTGCGGGGGCTCATGCGTCCTTCTTCACCGGGTTGGCCATGCGGTGGGCGACCCGGTCGAACAACCCGGGCGCGAGCCGGTTGGCCAGTACCATGACGCGGCCGGGGAGGGTGAGGATGGTGTCGCGTCGTCCGCGCACGCTCGCCTTCACCATGGCCCGCGCCACTTCCTCTGACGACATGGCCTTCAGCGGAATCGCGTCCTGCGCCCAGCCCTGGGCACTCAGCCGGTGCTCCCGGAACTCGCTCTCGGTGAGGCCCGGCGACACCAGCCGCACGCCGATTCCCTCGACGGCGAGCTCCGTGCGCAAGGACTCCGTCATCGCGTTCACCGCCGCCTTCGACGCGCAGTACCCGCCCAGCAGCGGCAGCCCTCGATGCCCCAGCACCGAGCTGACGTTCACCACGTGCGCTCCGCGCCGCCCGCGTAGCAGCGGCAGCGCCGCCCGCGTCACCCGCCACAGCGCGAACACGTTCAGCTCGAACACCTGCCGCAGCTGGTCCTCGCTGATGGCCTCCAGTGGCCCATACAGTCCCTGGCCCGCGTTGTTCACCAACACGTCCAGCCCACCGAACTCCGCGCGGACTTGGGCCATGAGTCGCTCCACGTCCTCGCCGCGGGTCACGTCGCACCGCACCGCCAGTGCCCGGACCCCCAGTGACTCCACTTCACGGGCCGCGTCCTCCAGCCGCTCCAGCCGTCGGGCGGCGAGCACCACATGGGCTCCTGCCTCCGCGTAGGTCCGGGCCGCCGCGCGGCCGATGCCGCTGGAAGCGCCTGTGATCAGGACGACTCGCTCCGTCAGGGGTCGGCTCTTCATGGTGGCGCGGACCATACTCCCAGGGTTCCTCACCCGGACTGTCATTCAACCCACCCCCCGGGCTCGTTTCCCTGCCTGTTCCCCTTCTGGCGGAGCGAGCGAACGCCTAGGATGCGCCGCCTCGATGCGGCGCCCACCCCTCCACAACGACTTCTCCTGGTCCAAGAGCCGTCACGAGAAGTTCTCCGAGTGCCTGCGCTCCTACTACTTCTACTACTACCGCTCCTGGGGCGGTTGGGAGTCGGACGCGCCGAAGGACGTGCGGGAGCTGTACGTGCTCAAGAAGCTGGCCAACCGCTTCAGTTGGGCGGGCAGCGTCGTGCACGAGAGCATCAAGGACGTGCTGCTGGACTGGCGCGCGGGCCGCGTGGTGGACCCCGCCGTGGTGGAGGCTCGCGCGCGCAAGCTGATGCAGGACGACTACCGCCACTCGCGCGGCAAGGCGTACTGGACGCAGAAGTACCGCAAGCAGTTCACCGGCCTCGTGGAGCACGAGTACGCCGAGGTCCTCCCCGACGAAGCCTGGAAGCAGAACTGGGAGACGGTGCGCGTGGCGCTCGCGTGGTTCTTCAACTCGCGCTGGCCGCTGCTCGCCAAGAGCCTCAAGCCCGAGCAGTGGCTGGAGGTGGACGCGGGCTTCGACTTCGCCCACTTCACGCTCGGCGGCCTCAAGGTCTTCGCCATCCCCGACTTCGCCTTCGTCGACCAGGACGGCGCGCCCGTCGTGGTGGACTGGAAGACGGGCAAGTCGCGCGACGGCTATGACGAGCAGGTGCTCGGCTACGCGCTGTACGTGTCGCAGCGCTACCGCTTCCCGGTGGAGAAGGTGCGCGCGTCGCTCGTGTACCTCAACGAGGGCAAGGAGCAGGACGTCCAGGTGGACCTGGGCGCCATGGACTCCTTCCACCGGCACTTCGAGACGAGCGTGGCGAAGATGCGCGCGCTCCTGAAGGACCCGGTCATGAACACGCCGCTGGACGCGGACGCGTTCCCCCGCTCGGAGACGCTGACCCCCTGCATGCGCTGCGTGTTCCGCAGGCCCTGCGGGCGTGAGGCCGAGGCGCTCGCCGAGCAGCAGGCGAGAGCGTTGCAGCCTCAGCAGGTGGCCTGAGCCCTCAGCGCGTGGAGGCGAGCCTTCGCACCACGACGCCGGCGGCGTTCATCCCGAAGCACGAGGTGACGAAGGACACGCTGCCGTCGATTTGCGTGCGGTGGTCACACGTGTGGAACTCGTTGTCCTGCGGGCAGACACACAGGAACCCGTCCGTCGCGTCGTCGTAGTTGAGGGCCACCGGCATGCGGCGCGCCTCGATGGAGTAGACGGCGGTGATTCCGGTGTGCCGCTCGGTCTCCACGCCGTACTTGCGCTTGAGCAGCTTGCGGATGTCCTTGGCGAACGGGTCCATGTGCGTCTCGGACAGGTCCTCCACGCGGATGGCCGTCGGGTCCAGTCGCGCGGCGGCGCCCATGGAGCTGACCACGGGGATGCCCAGCGACACGCACCGGTGCAGCAGGTGCAGCTTCGCCTTCACGTTGTCGATGGCGTCCACCACGAAGTCGTACGTGCCGGCGGGCAGCATCTGCTCGGCGACCTCTTCGCGGTAGAACTCGCGCACCGCCTCCACCCGGGCCTCCGGGTTGATTTCGCGGCAGCGCTGCGCCATCAGCTCCGCCTTCGACTTGCCCACGCCCTTCACCGTCGCGTGGAGCTGGCGGTTGGTGTTGGTGACGCAGACGTCGTCGTGGTCCACCAGCGTCAGGTGGCCGATGCCGCTGCGCACAAGGCCCTCGGCCGCGTAGCTGCCCACGCCGCCCAGGCCGAACACCACCACGCGCGCGTTGGCGAGCCGCTCCATGGCGTTGTCCCCCAACAGGCGTCCGGTGCGGTCGAAGCGGCGCGACAGCTTGAACGGCCGGGCGAGCGAGCCTGTGGCCGCGTTCGGCGTGGCCGTCGTGGCGGGCGGGGTCTCTGGCTGGGGAGGGGTGGGCGGTGGGGGCTGCGGGTTCATGGGGGTCCTCTATAACGCGACCGCTCGCCTACCGCGAAGCGGGGGGAAAACCTTCCCGGAACAGGTGCCGGGCATTCTCGGTCGTCCGCTGGGCGACCTCGTCGAGGGGCTCTCCCCGCACGCGGGCCATCCCCTCCAGGATGTGGGGCAGGTAGGCCGGCTCGGAGCGTCCGCCCCGGTGAGGGGTGGGCGCCTGGTCCGGCGCGTCCGTCTCCGCCATCAGCCGGTCCAGGGGGATGGCGCGCAGCGCGTCCAGGGGCTTGCGCGCCTCGGCCCACGTCACCGGGCCCGCGAAGGAGAAGTGGCAGCCCTTCTGGAGATAGAAGCGCGCCAGCTCCACGCCGCCGCTGTAGCTGTGCATGAGCACGCCCGCCTCGGGCAGTGGCTCTTGCTTGAAGAGCTCGATGAGGGCCGGGTGGAGCCGGTGACAGTGCATCAACACCGGCAGCTGGTACTTGCGCGCGAGCGCCAGGTGCCGCCGCAGCACGGACAGCTGTCGCTCGAGCGGCGCGCCGGGCAGGGACGGACCGTCGAGTCCGCACTCGCCCACCGCGATGGCGCCACCCTTGGACAGGAGCGCGTCGAGCAGCTCCAGCGCCGCGTCGTCCTCCTCGGGCGTCATGTCCGGCAGCAGCTGGGGATGGATGCCCAGGCCCACCTGGAGGCGCGGCTCCGCGCGTGACATCTGCAGCAGGGGCTCCCAGTCGTGGGTGCCGACGCCGGGGACGAGGATGCCTTGCAGCCCCGCGGCCCAGGCGCGCTCCAGAACGAGCGTCCTGTCCTCATCGAATCGCGTCGCATCGAGATGGCAATGGGTGTCGATCATTCATCACGCTGGAGTGAATCGCCGTTCATTCAGGAACATGCTCACTGCAACCCGCCCTCGCGAACCATTCCGTCCCTCGGACGCGAGGCTATACGCCCTTCACTCGATTGGAGGGGATGAATGGACAAGCGAATCGTCGGCGCGCTGTGCTGCGCGCTGTGGGTTCTGTCGACGGGGTGTGCTGACGAATGTGTGGACCAGTTCGACTGTCGCAGTGACAAGGGACAGCCCGCCGAGGGACAGGAGTGGGTCTGCACCGGCGACAACAAGTGCGAGCAGCGCCCCATCCAGACGCCGACCCCCGAGCCGGACGCGGGCGGCGGAGACGAGGACGCGGGTGTTCCCGACGCGGGCGTGCCGGACGGGGGGGACATCGACGCGGGCACGGGTGACGACGCGGGCACGCCCGATGGGGGCGGTCAGGGCACCGGCGCGAAGGGGGATGCCTGCACGGCGTCCGCGGACTGCGGTCCGGGGCTTCGCTGCGAGGGCGCGCCGCTCACGTGCCAGGCGATGCACGTCGCGGTGACGGGCCGGGACGATGCCGGCGTCTCCGCGGCGCTGGTGATGCGCTACGACACGCCGGGCGTGACGTCGCTGAGCGCGGCGGGCACGGACAGCCGCTATCCGCGCTGGGGTCCGGGCGGTACGCACCTCTCGTTCGCGCAGGGCGCGGTGGACACCTCGACGGAGAAGCGCGCTGGAGACCTCACCGTGCGCGAGGTTCCGCTCGTGGAGGGACAGGCCGTGGTCGTCGCCGACGGCGGCACGGGCAACACGGAGGCCTTCCGCTCCATGGAGTGGGAGCCGGGCACGGCCATCGCGTGGGTGCGGCAGAACGGCAGCCAGCGCTCCGGCATCTCGGTGGTGACGCCGGGGGGCGCCGGGGGCGTGACGCAGGCGACGACGACGGGCGCGTTCCCGGACTGGTCGCGTGACGGGACGACGTTCGTCTACAACGTGAACGGCGAGGGCCTGTTCACCTCCAGTGGCGCGGGCACCGCGCCGACGCCGCTGGCCAACGCCGGGACGACGGCGGAGCAGGCGCACTACAACCGCGTGAATGACCAGCTCCTGTTCCTGGCCAACCCGAACAACGAGCTGGTGACCTTCGATGGCGACACCACGCCCACGCCGCTGGTCCGGCTCTACAACATCAACGTGACGGGCGGCGGCGCGCCCCAGCTCGTCGCGGACGTGTCCACCGAGGCGTCCACCGACGGCACCGTGGACTCGTTCATCGCGAGCCCCATCTGGTCGCCGGATGGCACCTGGGCCGCGTATGTGCGTGCGTACTACTTCCGGCCCACGACGGGCGGAGCGGTGCTGTGCGGCGGCGCGGTGTCCCCGTGCCAGAACCGCTCGGGCAACGTCATCTTCCTGCGCGCCATCAACCCGCAGGACGGCTCCGCCACGGGCACCGAGGTGCGGCTGGTGGATGACGGCACGCTGCCGTCGTTCTCGCCGGATGGCCGCTTCATCGCGTTCATCAAGGCGGGGGAGCTGCACGTGCAGCGCATCGACCCGGCCACGGGCGCGCAGGAGGGCGCCGCCATCATCCACCCGAGGGCGGGCTTCACGCTGCAGACGGGCGACAGCGACGACCACCGTCCTCGCTGGCAGCCTCGCTGAACCTCCGCGAGTCGTGACGCCCCGGCGAGGAGTGGCCGACCCCTCCTCGCTGGCAGCCTCGCTGAACCTCCGCGAGTCGTGACGCCCCGGCGGGGAGTGGCCGAACCCTCCTCGCTGGCGGCCTCGCTGGACCTCGGCGAGTCGTGACGCCCCGGCGGGGAGTGGCTTGAACCCTCCTCGTCTGGGTGACCGCGACCACCGACGTGTCCGCTCGAGCGTTCCGTGGACAGGTCCACGGTCCGGGCCTGTCGTCCTCCGCGTGCGACGCAGCGGGCCTTGCCTGTCCGGGGGCCACGGGAATAGAGGGGCCCGGCTGACGGGCCTGGTGGCCTCTGTCCCGGAGGACGCGGATGAAGCTGCTTCTCGTGACGTTGGGAGTGTGGTTGTTCGCCGGCTGCGCCACGCTCCCGGCCTCGCCGGTGGACGCGGGCGGCGGTGGCAACGTGTCCGCGGACCCGCACCCGGACATGGCGCCTGTGCGCCTCCAGACGCGCGCGGGCACCTTCCTGGTGCACCCCAACAAGGCCGAGGACTTCGCTCGCGCGCTGGCGGGTGAGCCCACCCGACAGCACTACACCACCGGCGTGCTCATGGCCGGGGAGTGAAGCTGGGAACCCTGGTGCCGAGGCTCACGAGCCACGGTGCGGGCGACCGGTAGTTCCTACGCTGAAAAAAGCGGAGGGTTTCAGCCCACCACGACGATGCGGCGCCCCAGGGCCCGCGTCATCTGCGGTGACGTCATCACCGCCAGCGCCTCACCGAGCTCACCGCCCGCCGTGTCGAAGGCAGCGGCGATGACTTCCCCCACGGTGAGGTGGGCCTTCTCGGCGGCCACCCGGGCCCGCTGAGCCGTCCGCCGCAGTGCTGGCATCACCCGCCGCCCTTGTCGGCGCACCGTGACGCTCTTGCGTGTCGTCGTCTTGGCCATGTGCTCCTCCCACCACGCGTTGCTGCGCGGGTGAGTACACCTGGGGTCTGACATATGCAGACGAGGTGCCAGCCGGACGCTCACCTGACGGGTAACGCGTACTAAGGGTTTTCCCTGTCACGGAGCGGGGTTCCTGGTTCGGCACCCGACGCAGAGCACCGCAACCCCGGAGGGGTTCCTCGTTCTGTCGAGTTAATTCGTTCATCCAACCCCGCAATCTCGACGTTTCGTTCAAGAATCGAGAGTTCACTACAAGCTGCGAACACGGCGAGTGCGCTCAGTCTTGAATGACCCAGGTGTCGCCAGCGCCCCCCTGATTTGGTCAAAAAATTGGCAGTTGGGGGTGTGGGCTGACATGGGCGTCGCGCCCTCGTGGGCGGAGTGTTCGGTGCGGTATACGCGCACCATGCCTCAGACCCTCTGCCCCAGCTGTGGTCACAGCCCCATTCCCCGGGGCGCCGCGGCCTGTCCCGCATGTGGCGAGCCCTTCGACCATCTCCAGTCCTACAAGAAGGTCGGCCGCACGCGGCTGGACCGGCTGGCGGACCCGGTGGACGACGAGGCGACCGTCTTTGGCGGCGACCTGGTGACGAGCGCCGTCTCCGCGCATCCGGGCCCGGTGGCGGCGGTGCTGGGGGCGGGCGCGGCCGCGTGGTTCCTGCGCGCCGGTGGGGTGTTGGGCTCGCTGCAGGACCCGTCGTGGACGTACGGGCTGGTGGCGTTGGACCTGGTGCTCGCGTTGGTGCTGGTGCTCAACCGGGGGCCGGTGAAGGGCATCGCTCAGATGGGCCTGGCGGTGCAGCTCCTCGCCACGGCGTGGCTCGCGCGTGGAGCGCCGACGGCCCCCGTGCACGTGGCCTACTTCGCGCTGGGGCTGGTGGCCTTGTTCCTGGTGGTGGGTGAGCCCGGCCCTTCGCGGCGCTATGCGGGCCTGGGGTTGGGGCTGGCCACGGCGCTGACCTCGGCCGTGTTGCTGGCGCTGCCGGGCACGGGGGCTTCGTTGGGCGGCGGGGGCGTGCGGCAGCTCCTGGTGGGCAGCGAGCTGGGGTATCGGCTGGAGCTGCCGGTGGGCTGGGAGCGGCTGACGCGGGAGCAGCTCGCCACGCACCTGGCGCTGCCCGCGGCGACGTTGCATGGCAGTGGCGTGGGCTTCGGTGACCTGGCGCGCGGGCGCTACGGTTTCCTCTGGGTGGAGCGCTCCACGGGCGTGAAGCTGGAGGCGGGCTGCCAGGGGCTGCTGAGCGCGGTGGGCACGGGCGAGGAGGCGCGCACGACGTCGCCCGCGGCGTTGGGGGCGCGCTCGAAGCTGTACACGCTGAGCACGTCCGCGGGCGCGCGGGGCACGCTGGGCTGCGGGCTGTTGCCGGATGGTCGACTGGTGGGGCTCGCGGTGGTGGCCGCCGGGTCAGGTGACGCACGGCCAGGCGACACGGGAGGGCAGGAGTCCTTCACCGCGGTGGGCGAGGGGCTCGCGTTGCAGTAAACGGGCGCCCGCCATGAACGTCCAGGTCCTGTTCCACGACAACTGCTTCGACGGCGCCGCGAGCGCCGCGGTGTTCACCCGCTTCTATCGGGAGCGTGTCCGCGCGGACGCGGCCTTCCGCTATCAGGGGCTGAACCACAAGCCGGGCGCGGAGGGCATCGACCCGGCGGTCTTCACGGGCGAGGAGAACGTCATCGTCGACTTCCGCTACAGCCAGGACGCGCGGCTGACGTGGTGGTTCGACCACCATGCCTCCGCGTTCCAGCAGCCGGGGGACGAGGCGCACTTCCGCGCGGACTCGAGCGGGCGCAAATTCCACGACGCGCACCGCAAGAGTTGCACGAAGTACCTGGCGGACGTGGCGCGCGAGCGGTTCGGATGGGACGCGTCCGCGCTCTCGGACCTCATCCATTGGGCGGAGCTCATCGACGGCGCCCAGTTCCCTTCGCCCCAGATGGCGGTGGCGCTGGAGGAGCCCGCGCTGCGCATCATGACGGTGTTGGAGGCGAACAAGGACCCGGCGCTCATCCCCGAGGTCATCCGCCGCATGCAGTCGGAGTCGCTCGCGGACATCGCCGCCGCGCCCCTCATCGCGGGGCCGCTGGCGCCGCTGCTCGCGCGACACCAGGCGAACATCGAGCTGGTGCGCTCGCGGGCCCGCTACGAGCGCGGCGTCGTCTTCTTCGACCTCGTGGACGAGGGCGTGGACAGCCTCAACAAGTTCATCGCGTATGCGCTCTATCCGGACGCGCGCTACACGCTGTGGGTGGGGCGGGGGACGTCGCGCGCGAAGGTGTCGCTTGGCTCCAACCCGTGGAAGCCGGAGCTGCGCCAGCATGACCTGTCCGCCATCGCGGGGCGGTACGGTGGCGGCGGGCATCCGGTGGTGGCGGCGGCCAGCTTCAAGGCGGACCAGGCCGACAAGGCTCGCGCCGCGTACCAGGAGATTCTCGCGGAGCTGTCCACCGTCGGGTGACGTCAGCGCTGGTGGTGCTCGAAGAAGGTGAAGCCCGCCTGTCGGAGCAGCCGCACCACCGTCACCATGGGCAGGCCCTGTACGTTGGAGCGGTCGCCGTCGAGCCGCGCCAGCAGCGCCTGTCCCGCCCCCTCCACGCGGTAGCTGCCGCAGCATCCCTCCCACTCGTTCAGGTCCAGGTAGCGCTCCAACTCATCGGTCGTGACGTCGTGGAACGTGAGGCGCGCGGTCTCCACGGCTTCGTCGATGGACCCGCCTGGGCCCACCAGGCACACGCCGGTGTGGATGTCGTGGGTGTGGCCCAGGAGCTTCTGGAGCTGGCCTCTCGCCGCGTCGCGGTCGATGGGCTTGGTGAGTGTCAGGCCGTCCACCTCGACCAACTGGTCAGCGCCGAGCACCCAGGCGTCGGGATGTCGTGCGTGGACGGCGCGCGCCTTGCGAGCCGCCAGCTCCCGGACGGCCTCGCGGGCGGAGAGAGGTGCCGCCACCGTCTCGTCGACGCCCGGGCTCACGGCGCGATAGGGCAGGGCGAGACCATCCATCAGCGAGCGGCGGGCACTGGAAGTGGAGGCCAGAATCAAGGGTCTCATGGGGCGCCACCCTAGTGCACCCGAGGCGTGCCGCGCCGCCGCCCCCCGAGCGAGCTTGCACGTCCCTGCTTCCCGGCCCCTGGGGTGATGCCGTAGCGTGACGGCCCATGTCGCGGCGCGGTCTGCTCGCCCTCTGTCTCCTCCTCACCGCCTGCAAGCGGAACGCCTCGGCCCCGGAGACGGGAGACGCCGGACCGCCCGAGGTGTCGGCGGCGAAGGCCTCGTCGGCCAGTGTCGCACCCTCGGACGAGCCCGGTGAAGCCGCGCGGCCGGTGCAGCCGCTCGCGGTGTGTCAGGCCCGTGGCGGCTCTCCGCTCGACGCGGCGCGCGGCTACTACGACGCGGGGCGCTTCGAGGAGGCCTTGTCCTGCGCGGCGCAGGCGGCGGCCCTGGAGCCGGACCTGGCCTCCGCCCACGCCGAACGCGGTGTCGCGCTGGCCGCCCTGGGGCGCGAGTCGGACGCGCAGCTCGCCTTCGCCCGGGCGCTCGCCATCGACCCGGGAGACGCGGACGCGTTGCTCGGCGCGGCCCACCTGTACGCGGTGCAGATGACCTCCACGCGCGAGCGCGACGAACTGGGCACGCTCTACGCCGAGCGCGGCCTGTCCCAGCCCGGCACGCCCCCAGAGCTCATTCCGCACCTGGCGCTGGTGTCGGCCATGGCCTTCAACGACCTGGGCCAGGCGGAGGAGGCCCTCGCCCGAGCCGCCATCGTCCTCGCCCGAGAGCCCGGCAGCCGTGAGGCGCTCTACGAGCGGGCCCTGGCCCTCTTCGAGCTGTGCCGCTTCTCCGAGGCGAAGCGCGCCTTCCAGGGGCTCGTCGACGACGCGGAGCGCGCAGCGCACGCGCACCAGCACCTGGGCCTGTTGCTGGAGCGGGAAGGGAAGTGGAAGCAGGCGCAGGTGCACTTCGACAAGGCGCGCGCCCTCTCGCCCGAGGACTTCCCCTCGCCGCCCTTGCCCTCCGAGGACACCTTCCGCGTGGACGTGGCCCGCGCCGTCTCCGCGCTTCCCTCGGACATGCGCAATGACCTGGAGGGCATCCCCGTCACCGCGGAGGAGCTGCCCGCCGAGGTGGACCTCCTGGCCAACCAGCCGCCCCTGTCCCCCACGATTCTGGGCCTGTTCCGGGGTCCGCCCCTGGGCGCGCCGTGTGATGGGTTGGAGTCGCCGTGCCGCTCGGTGGTGCTGTACCGGCGCAACCTGGCCCGGGCCGTGCGCACGCCGGCGGAGCTCCGCGAACAGATTCGCGTGACATTGCTCCACGAAATCGGGCATCTGCGCGGCGAGGACGATGAAGAACTGGCCGCGCGCGGCCTGGAGTGACGCGAATGGCCATCCCCGTAACGCTTCCCGTTGCACGCACGAGCCCCAAGGGCGCGAAGTCCCTGCGCGCGGGCAACCCCTGGCTGTACCGCACCGAGCTGGCCGCCCCGCCCGACGTGACGGGCCCCGGCGCGGTGGTGCTCGTGGTCGACTCCCAGGGCAACCCCATCGGCCAGGCCCTCTACGCCCGGCGCTCCCCGCTGGCGCTGCGCCTCCTGACGCGCACGCCCCCGCGCGAGCTGCAGGTGAACGACGCCTTCTTCCGCAAGCGCCTGGAGGCCGCGATTGCCCGCAGGTCCTCGCTGGCCAGGCGTGATGGCCTGCGGCTGGTGCACGGCGAGGCGGACCTGCTGCCCGGCCTCTTCGTGGACCGCTACGGCAAGGGCCTCACCCTCCAGACGCTCTCCGAGGGCATGGACGCGCGCAAGGAGTCCTTGGCGAAGATGCTGGTGGAGCTCACCGGCGCCACCCACGTGGTGTGCCGCGACGACGCTTCCGGCCGCGACTTCGAGGGCCTGCCGCGCGAGACGCGCTTCCTGCACGGCCAGGGCGAGTCGCGCTTCACGTACCACGAGGGCGACAACCGCTTCGACGTGGACCTGCTGGGCGACATGAAGACGGGCGCGTTCCTGGACCAGGTGGACAACCACCTGCGCGCTGGCGAGCTGGCGCGTGGCGAGGCGCTGGACCTCTTCAGCTACCACGGCGGCTTCGCGCTCTCGCTGGCCCGCAACTGCACGTCCGTCATCGCGGTGGAGCAGGACGAGAAGGCCGCGGCGCGCATCGGCGACAACGCCCGCGCCAACGGCCGGACGAACGTCACCGTGGAGCACGCGAACGCCTTCGACGTGCTCAAGCGCTTCGACTCGCAGAGCCGCCGCTTCGACTTCATCGTGTTGGACCCGCCGGGCCTCGCCAAGCGCCGCGAGGGGCTGGAGACCGCCCTGCGCGCGTACCACGAGCTGAACCTGCGCGCGCTGCGCTGCCTGAAGCCGGACGGCGTGCTCGTCACCTGCTCGTGCTCGGGCAAGCTGGACCGCGCGGGCTTCGAGGAGATGCTGCTGGGCGCCGCCGCGGACGCGAAGCGCCCGGTGCAGATTCTGGAGCGCCGGGGCGCGGGCCTGGACCACCCCGTGCTCGCGGGCCTGCCGGAGACGGAGTACCTCAAGGCGCTCTACGTCCGGGCGCTCTGACGCGGGCCGGGCCGGACCCGCGCGAGGGGCACTACGACAGCCCCAGCTCCTTGCGCAGCTTGCCCACGACCTTGAAGTACTCGGTCCGGGGGAAGGGGACGTTGAGGATGTGGAAGTCCTTCTTCGCCAGGCCCACGCAGCCGAAGCAGTAGTTGCAGTCCTGCAGGTTGCGGCACATCACCAGGTAGGCGCTGGTGGTGCAGTTCTCGCTCTGCAGGCAGTAGGCGCACGCATGGCAGCTCTTGCACTCCACGCAGTGCGAGCAGTTGTTGCACAGCTCGCACCGGGTGCAGTGCGTGCATTGGAAGCAGCTGTCGCAGTCCTTGCAGAACATGCAGTTGGCGCAGCGCTGACAGCCCTCGCACGCGTAGGAGCCGGGGTTGCCCGGGTCCGACGCGTAGCTCTTGGTGAGCTTCTGGAGCTGGTCCAAAAACTCCCTCTTGCCGAGCGAGGCCACGACCTCCCGCGCCGCCTTCTCCTCGGCGAGCAGCTCTCCTGCGTCGGTCCGCGTACCTTTCGCCTTCACCACCCGGGACACTCCTTGCCCATTGTCGGACTTCACTGAAGCCGGGCCAGCCCGGCCAGGTCGATTCCTCGCGCCACCCGCCGCACCTCCACCGTGCCCGGAAAGCCCCGGCTGGTGACGGCCACCACGAAGCGATCTCCCACCAACAGGTTCGCCTCCGCCAGCGCCTCCTCCGCGTCGTACCTCACGAAGCCCACCGCGTCCTTCCAGTGGATGGGCGCCGCGGGGTCGCTCGCGGGTCGGTCCTTGGCCCGCTCGGCCGCGTCCCGGATGGCCTGACCAATCTTCTGCCCCATCGTGGTGTCCACGATGCGCACCTTCACCTCTCGGCCCTCACCTCGCGTGAACAGCCGCTCCGCCTCCGACACGGACACCTCACCGTACTTGCCGGTGGAGCCCTGGGTGCGCGCGACGGTGAAGCCCTCCAGCTCCTCCGGCAGGAACGGTGCCAGCGTCTTGAAGTACACGCAGGGCGCACTGGCGGCGGGGATGGTGGCCGTCACGTCCTCGGAGGTGCCCTCCGCTTTGGTACACCCGACACCCGGGGCGAGCGCGAGCAGGAGGAGGGCGAGGCTTGGGAGAAAGTTGTCGCGCACGGCCGAATCAAAAGGTATCCCCGCCCCGCGCGCAATGGACCTCTCGAAGCTCAATCCTCCTCAGCGCGAGGCCGTGGTCACCCTCCAGGGTCCCTTGCTGGTCCTCGCGGGTGCTGGGAGCGGGAAGACCCGCGTCATCACCCACCGCATCGTCCACCTGCTCAACGAGCGGCCAGACCACATCCTGGCTCGCAACATCCTGGCCGTCACCTTCACCAACAAGGCGGCCTCGGAGATGAAGGAGCGCCTGGTCCACATGGCCGGGCCCCGCGCCCAGGGCGTGCTCGTGTGCACCTTCCACGCCTTTGGCGCGGAGATGCTCCGCGAGGACATCCACCGGCTGGGTTGGCCCAAGAAGTTCGCCATCGCGGACATGGGCGACCAGCTGGCCATCATCCGCCGCGCCATGAGGGATCACCGCATCGACGACCGCGCCTTCGACGCGCGCAAGGTGCTGGGGCTCATCTCCAAGGCGAAGAACTCCGGCCAGGCGCCCGAGACCAAGCCCGAGGGCAGCGGCGACGACTACGACCTCATCACCCACATGGTCTACCCGGACTACCAGCTCGCGCTGAAGGCGCAGGGCTCGGTGGACTTCGACGACCTGCTCATCCTCCCCACGCGGCTGCTCCGTGAGCACTCGGACCTGTACCTCAAGTACACGCACCGCTTCCGCTACCTGCTGGTGGACGAGTTCCAGGACACGAACCTCGCACAGCTGGAGCTGCTCAAGCTGATGGCGGGGCAGTCCAAGAACGTCTGCGCGGTGGGGGACGACGACCAGTGCATCTACTCGTGGCGCGGCGCGGAGGTGCGCAACATCCTCCACTTCGACCACTTCTTCCCAGGAGGGAAGGAGGTGCGCCTGGAGCAGAACTACCGCTCCGTTCAGATGGTGCTGGACGCGGCCAACGCCGTCATCGCGAAGAACCCCGAGCGCAAGGCCAAGCAGATGTGGACCGACCGCAAGGGAGGCCCCCGGGTGAAGGTGGTGGCGTGCCCCAATGACGAGGAGGAGGCCCGCTTCGTCGCGCACGAAATCCAGAAGCACATCTCCCTGGGCGTCCCCGCGGACGACATCGCGGTGCTCTACCGGACCAACGGCCAGTCGCACCCCATCGAGGAGATGCTGCGCGAGAAGAACATCGCCTACGAGGTGGTGGGCGGCAGCGAGTTCTTCGACCGGCGCGAGGTGAAGGACGTCATCGCGTACTTCAAGGTCATCGTGAACCGGCTGGACGAAATCTCGCTCATGCGCATCATCAACGTCCCGTCGCGCGGCATCGGCGACGTGACGGTGGAGCGGCTGCACGCGCACTCGCGCGCGGAGGGCGTCACGCTGTGGACGGTGATGCGCAAGGCGTCCGAGTACGACGACCTGCCCCCGGGCGCGGGCGCCAAGGTGCACGAGTTCGTGGACCTCATCGAGCGCTACCGCGCGGCTTACGAGGCGGGGCAGCTGGCCGTGGCCACGCGCAAGCTCTTGGAGGAGATTGGCTTCCGGGACGCCACGCGCGCGCACGCCACCAGCGCCACCAGCGCGGACAAGAAGCTCAAGGGCGTGGACGGTGTCATCGACTCCTTGGAGCGCTTCGAGAAGCGCGAGGGCCCCAAGGCCAGTCTGCTCACCTACCTGAACCGGCTGAGCCTGGACAACAAGCAGGAGGACGACGAGGACGTCCCGGGCAGCAATCGCCGCGTCACCCTGATGACCATCCACTCCTCCAAGGGCCTGGAGTACCGGCTCGTCTTCTTCATCGGGATGGAGGAGGACCTGATGCCCCACGGCGGCATGCAGGGCGAGGCGCAGAACCTCGAGGAGGAGCGCCGGCTCTGCTACGTGGGCATCACCCGCGCCAAGGAGCTGCTCTACCTCACCCGCGCCGTCACCCGCGTGAAGCGTGGCAAGGAGGTCCCCCGGACGCCGTCCCGCTTCCTGGAGGACCTGCCCGAGGACGTCATCGAGCTGGTGACGCCTGATGCGCCGCGTCAGGGGCCGCCGACGACGGAGGAGAAGAACTTCTTCGCCAACCTCAAGGAGCGCTTCAAGAAGCCCCCGCCGGGCGCCGTGGGAGGTGGAGGCGCGCCGCCTGGAGGTAGGGTGGGGTAGGTAAAGGGCCTTCCGTGGCTCCGAGGGCTCCGCCAACCTTGACTTGATCCTCCATGACCGCTAGGAGGTTCGGCCTTTCCGGGCCTCTTCGGATGTTTCGTGGAGGACCTGTGGTTGGTTCCGCACGAGATGCGGTCCCCGGCATGCACCTGGCGACCGCGAGAAGTTTGGAGTGCACGAAATGTCGCAGAAGACCTACAGCGCGAAGGCTGGGGACATCAAGCGCCAGTGGCACGTCATCGACGTGTCCGACAAGGTGCTGGGCCGCGCGGCGAGCCAGATTGCCACCTTGCTCAAGGGCAAGCACAAGGCCATCTACACGCCGTCCATCGACACGGGCGACCACGTCATCGTCATCAACGCCGACAAGGTGAAGGTGACGGGGACGAAGGAGAAGGACAAGATGTACTACCGGCACCCGCGCGCGGGTTTCCCCGGTGCCCTGAAGATCACCAACCTGGAGAAGCTCCGCCAGCGCCACCCCGAGGACATCGTCATCAACGCGGTTCGCCGCATGCTGCCCCGCAACGCGCTGGGTCGGCAGATGATGACGAAGCTGAAGGTCTACGCGGGTGATACCCACCCCCACGCCGCCCAGAAGCCGGCTGCGTACTCGGTTGAGGCGTAAGGGAGACAACGTCCATGCCCATCCACCAAGAGCTCGGTTTCTACGCCACCGGCCGCCGCAAGGAGGCCACCGCTCGCGTCTGGCTGCGTCCCGGCACGGGTCAGGTCACCATCAACGGTCGTGAGATCAACGACTACTTCGGTCGCGAG
This sequence comes from Myxococcus guangdongensis, assembly GCF_024198255.1. NCBI lineage: Bacteria > Pseudomonadati > Myxococcota > Myxococcia > Myxococcales > Myxococcaceae > Myxococcus > Myxococcus guangdongensis. The sequence continues at coordinate 26,465 of NZ_JAJVKW010000023.1, read as the reverse complement.
ACCTCGAAGATGGTGCTCAATCAGCCCCTCGAGATCCTCGAGCAGAAGGGGAAGCTCGACGTCACCGTGAACGTTCGCGGCGGCGGTCTCTCCGGCCAGGCCGGCGCCATCCGTCACGGCATCGCCCGCGCCCTGTGCGCCTTCAACCCGGAGTTCCGTCCGGCGCTGAAGAAGGCCGGCTTCCTCACGCGTGATGCTCGCGCGGTCGAGCGCAAGAAGTACGGTCAGCCGGGCGCGCGTCGCCGGTTCCAGTTCTCCAAGCGCTAACCTCACCGGTTGGTTGCTCGCTGTCTCCGCGGCGGAGGCTCTCTCACGAGGGTCTCCGCCGTGGTGTTTTCGGGGACTCACTCCATGGTGTGTCGCGCGGGCGCGGGAGCGTCTGCTACCATTCGCGACGCCCATGGAACTCAATGAGATCCTCCAGATCGCCCTGCGCGGCGGTGCCTCCGACATTCATCTCAAGGCCGGTCTGCCGCCCATGTTCCGGGTGGATGGCTCATTGGTGCCGTTGAAGGACGGCCGTCGCCTTCCGCCCGAGGAAGTGGCGCGGATGGCGTTCGGCATCATGAACGAGTTCCAGAAGGAGAAGTTCAAGTCGAGCAACGAGGTGGACCTGGCCTACGGAGTCCCGGGCCTGGGCCGCTTCCGAGTGAACGTCTTCCAGCAGCGCGGCACCGTGGGCGCGGTGCTGCGAGTCATCCCGTTCAAGGTGATGACGATGCAGGACCTGCTGTTGCCGCAGGTGCTGGCGAAGATTTGTGGCGAGGAGCGCGGTCTCATCCTGGTGACGGGCACGACGGGCTCCGGCAAGTCGACCACGTTGGCGGCGATGATCGACCACATCAACTCCAACGAGACCAGCCACATCATGACGATTGAGGACCCCATCGAGTTCCTCATTCGCGACAAGCGCTCCATCGTGAACCAGCGCGAGGTGGGCGTGGACACGATGAGCTTCGCGCAGGCGCTCAAGAGCGCGCTGCGGCAGGACCCCGACGTCATCCTCGTGGGCGAGATGCGAGACCACGAGACCATCGAGACGGCGCTGCACGCGGCGGAGACGGGCCACCTGGTCATGTCCACGCTGCACACGCTGGACGCGACGGAGACGGTGAACCGCATCGTCTCCGCCTTCCCTCCGCACCAGCAGAAGCAGGTGCGCATCCAGCTGGCCTCGGTGCTCAAGGGCGTGGTCAGCCAGCGACTGGTGCCGCGCGCGGACGGCAAGGGCCGCGTGGCCGCGGTGGAGGTGCTGCGCGTCACCGCGCGCGTGCGCGAGCTCATCGAGGACAAGGACCGCACGAAGGAGATCCACGACGCGATTGCGCAGGGTACGGACTCGTACGGGATGCAGACCTTCGACCAGTCGCTGATGAGCCTGGTGCGCCAGGGACTTGTCACCTACGACGAGGCCCACCGTCAGGCGTCCAACCCGGACGACTTCGCGCTGCGCTTCTCTGGCATCAGCGGCACGTCCGACTCCAAGTGGGACAGCTTCGACGCGAAGCCGGGTGAGGCCCGTCCGATTCCGGGCTCGGCCGCCTTCGCGCAGAAGGGCGCGCCCGTGGGTGCGGCGCCGCCTCCCGCCGCGCCGCCCACGCCGGCTCCGGTCCAGGTCGCGCGTCCCGCGACGCCCCCGGCGCCGAACGTCGCGCGTCCGCCCGCGCCCGCTCAGGCCATGCGCCCCGCCGCGCCTCCACCTGCGGCCCGTCCTCCCGCCCCAGCCCCCGCGCCTGCTCCGGCGGCGGGGGGGGATGACGACTTCCAGATCGAACGCTTCTGAGTTGCTGGGGCACCGTGAGTCGAGGCCGCTGTTTGCGGCCCGACCTCGGTGCTCCGCTTGAGGTCGCTGAGTCGCCGCGAGGCCGCGAATGCTCCGGCCTCGGTGCTCTCCCCGAAGTGATGCTGCGCCGTGAGGGCAGGGCGCCTCGAACGCCCCTGCCTCGGAACTCTGCCTCCCGTGTCGACAGGTCCCCGTGAGGCGAAACAGCTCCGCGGTCGTCCACCTGCGAGACGAGACCTGTGAGAGGTGGCGCGTTCGCTCAGCGGGCCTCGTCCACCGCTCGGGTTCGTGGCAGGGAAGGGGAGTCGTCCTCCCTTCAATCCGGTCCGCGCGACCCGCCGTCGTCATCCACTCCGAGCGGCGGGCTTCGACTCCCGCCGCCGTGTCACACGGTGGCTACGCGTCTTCCTCGCCCAGCATGGCCCGCAGGCGCGACAGGCGCAGCGGGCCCATGAGGCCCTCCTTCGCAAGAGCCTGGAGCAGATGGGCAGTGGCGTGCACCTTCTCCTCCTGCTCCTCCTCGGGCTTGTCGGCCACCTGCGCGTCCAGCAGCGCCTCGATGTGCTCGGGGTTGATGGGCGCCGGCCCCTCCGCCCAGGCGATGTCGAACAGCGCCCTCGCCATGACCTCGCGCACCTTGCGCTCGGCGTCGTCCTTCGAGGCCTTCACGAACCCGACGAACAGCGCGTCCACCGCCTCCTTCGTCAGCGCCGCCAGCGCGGGCACCTCGCCCAGCGACTCCTTCACGTATTCGCGGTCGAAGCTGTCCACGTCCTGCTCGTAGCCGAACGCCTCCTCCAGGAGGATGGAGGCGATGAACGCGTCCGTCTCCTCCTCGCTCGCGCCCTCCTCGGTCAGCGCCTCACGCGCCTTCCGGGCGGCCTCGGTCAGCTCCGAGTCCTCCTGAATCGCCCGCGCCGACGCGTGCGCCGCCAGCAGCACCAGCGCCGCCTGGGCGTCCGAGGACAGGACGCGGCCACCCACGTCCATCAGGATGGCGGCCTGGCGCGGGTGCGCCTTGGCGGCCTCGGCGAAGAACTGTTCCTCCGGGTCGAGGGCGCCACCCGCCTGCTGCTTGCGGAGCGTCTCCTTCGCGACATCAGCGGTGAGGTAGCGGGCGAGGACTGGGTGCATGCCGCGCCTGTTACCACATGCTACGTATCCCGCCATGCTCCCGGAGGAAGAAGGCCCCGAGGCCGTCCAGCGCGCCACGGATGTGGGGCTCAAGCTCCTGGGCATCCGCGCCCGCACGCGCCAGGAACTGCTCCAGGCCCTGGAGAAGAGGGGCTTCGCCCCCTCTGTCCGCGAGGCCGCGCTCGCCCGCCTCGAGGGCTGGGGCTACCTGGACGACACCCGCTTCGCCCAGGAGCGCGCCGCCTCCCTCCTGCGCTCGGGCAAGGGCCCCGCCTCCGTCCTCCAGAAGCTGCAGACCCACGGCCTGTCCGAGGACGCGGCCCAGGGCGCGCTGGAGTCCGCCACGGGCGCGGTGGACTTCGACGCCACGGCCGCCGCGCGCGCCGTCCTGGAGAAGCGGGGGCTGATGGCCCGGCCGCTCGACGAGAAGACGTGGGCCCGCGCCGCGCGGCTGTTGTCCGGGCGGGGATTCTCCGAGGACGTCATCCAGCAACTGCTCGGCGAACCTTCACTGGACCCCTCGGGGCCGGACGAATAGCGTGCCGCCGATGCGTTCCGTCGTCGCCTTCCTGACCGTCGTCCTCTTGTTCGCCTCGGGTTGCTCCACCCTCTCCGGCTCCCAGGGTGGAGACCCCGACTACGCCGCCGACGCGGAGGAGAACCTCCGGCTCGGCAGCGAGGCGCTGGAGAACAAGGACTTCTTCAAGGCCCAGAAGTACTTCGAGTACGTCCGGGTGAAGTACCCGTACCAGGAAGCCGCCCGCGAGGCGGAGCTGCGCCTGGCGGACCTGGACTTCGCCCGCGAGGCCTTCGCCGAGGCCCGGGACCAGTACCAGGCCTTCATCAAGCTCCACCCCACGCACGCCAAGGTGGACTACGCCGCCTACCGCTCGGCGCTCACCCACGTGGAGGACTTCCCGTCCGACTTCTTCGCGCTGCCTCCTTCGAAGGAGAAGGACCAGGGCGAGATTCGCGCCGCGCTCTCCACCATGGAGGAGTTCCTCCGCCAGTACCCGGATTCGCAGTACGTCCCCGAGGCCAAGCGGCACGCGGACGACGCGCGCAAGCGCCTGGCCGAGCACGAGCTGTACGTGGCCCGCTTCTACACGAAGCGCGAGCGCTGGAAGGCCGTGGCCCAGCGCCTGGAGTCGCTGCTCACGAAGTACCCCGGCACGCAGTACGAGGAGGAGGCCCTCTTCGACCTGCACGAGGCCTACGTGAAGCTCAACGACCCCAAGCGCGCCGAAGAGACGCTGCGCCAGGTGCTGCGCCGCCTGCCGGGGACGCCCGCCGCCCAGAAGGCCCAGCGCATGCTGGGCACGTGAGGTCCCCGGAGGTCACGTGAGGTCCACCGAGGAGTGGAGCCGGCTGGGTGGACTGGTCATCGCCGGACTGGCGGTGCTCGCCGCCTGCGCGGTGCTCGTGCCCCGGCTCCTGGGCTTCGCCGCGGGCCCCGAGGCGGAGATCATCACCGCCCTGAAGCACACCGAGGCCTATGGGTTTTCCCTGCCCATCCCCCTCGCGGACGCGCCCCTGGTCTCTCAGGAGCTCCACTTCGCCCGCATCACCGTGACGCTGGAGCCCGGCGGTCAGCGCGCCGAGGCCCACGCCACGCTCGACTTCAACGGCACCCTGGGCCCCACCCGCGTGGGCACCGCGGGCGTGGAGAGGGTGCCCTTCGTGCGACGTCAGGGCGATTGGGTGCCCGAGAAGAACACCTCCCCCCGACTGGTGGCCGTGGTCTCCGCGCTGGAGGCCCGGCGCCGCGCGCTGGAGGCCGCGGACGCGGAAGCCCTGGCTCGGCTTTCTGTTCCGGGGAATCCCGGAGTGGGGGGCGCGGAGTGGGATGAACTGAAGATGTTGCGAGAGCGCTTGTATCGGGCGGAGGCGTGGTACATCCGGTTGGAGCGGGAGCAAGCAGTCGTGACGGAGCACTGGCGGTTGCAGGGCTCCCTCCCGTCGAGGCCGGTGGACACCCGGGGCCAACGGTCGCTGTCGCTCACGCTTCACGGTGATGAATTCTTGTTTTCGCCCGGGCTCATGTAGGCTAGCCGCGTCGGAGGCAGGGCCCGAGGACGGGCCGGAGTCATGGAAGAGCCCCTCAAGCAGCTACTGACCCTCGGGCGCGGCTACTTCGAGAAGAAGCAGTACGCCCAGGCCGAGCAGTACCTCGCGAAGATCGTCGAGCAGAATCCGACGTTCGCGGACGTGTTCAACATGCTCGGCATCATCTACCACGACCAGGGCCAGTTCGCCCGGGCCCAGCGGGCGTTCGAGTCCGCGCTGAACCTGAATCCGGCGTACACCGAAGCGGCGCTCAATCTCGCGGTCATCTACAACGACATGGGCAAGTACGCCGAGGCGAAGGAGGTCTACCAGGCCGCCTTGTCCCGGCAGAAGACGGGCCCCGGGGAGCTGGACCCCTACGTCGAGAAGAAGATCGCCAACATGTACGGCGAGATTGGCGACGTGTTCGCCTCGAGCGGCGCATGGCAGCGCGCCATCGAGGAGTACCGCCGCGCGCTGGGCCTGTGTCCGCAGTTCGTGGACATCCGCCTCAAGCTGGGCAATGCCCTGCGCGACGCGGGTGACAACGCGGCGGCCATCGCCGAGTACGAACAGGTCATCGCGCAGAACCCGTCCTACATCCCCGGCCGTATTCAGTACGGGGTGGCGCTGTACTCCGCGGGACGCAGGGCGGAGGCGGTGCAGGTGTGGGAGGACGTGCTGGCGCGCAGCCCTGACAACAAGAGCGCGCAGATGTACCTCAACCTGGTGAAGGACCCCGGCAAGGTGGAGCAGGCGGGTTGATGACCATGGATATCTCGAAGACCTATGCCCTGAAGTTCATCTCCGGGAAGTACCAGGGCGGAGAGTTCCCCCTGAAGGCGGAGAAGCAGATCGTCATCGGCCGCTCCAGCGAGCTGGACATGGTGCTCGTGGAGGACATGGTCTCGCGCAAGCACGCGAAGATCAGCTTCTCCAATGGGAAGATCACCATCGAGGACCTGGGCTCCACCAACGGCACCTTCGTCAACGGCGAGAAGGTGAAGCAGTCGGGGCTCAAGGAGGGGGACCGCATCCTCATCGGTACCTCCATCCTCAAGCTCGTGCACCAGGGCGCCGACGGCGCCAACGTGGACGAGAGCACGGCCAAGCTGAAGCTGGAGGAGGCCGCCGCCGCCCAGGCCGCGCGGACCACCACCAAGGGCAGCTCCATGACGGGGAAGATTGAGGAAATCCCCCTGCCGGACCTGCTCCAGCTCTTCCACACCTCCAAGAAGAACGGCGTGCTGGTGGTCAACAGCACCCAAGAGGGGAAGATCTACCTGCGCCAGGGCCGCGTGTACTACGCGGTCATCAACGAGAACCACAACCTGGGGCCGCAGAAGAGCTTCAACCGCATCATCACCTGGGAGTCGGGTGACTTCGAGCTGCGGCCGGCGGACAGCCAGGAGTTCATGGTGGAGCTGGACTCGTCCACCGAGGCGCTGCTGATGGACGCGCTCCGTCAGCTCGACGAGCTCAAGCGGCTGCAGCCGAGCCTGCCGCCTCCGGAGGCCATGCTCCAGCTGTCGGTGCCGCTGGTGCCGCCGCTCAAGGAGCTGACGCCGGAGCTATTGGACGTGCTCCAGCTCGTGCTCAACCAGGGCACGCTGGCCGGGGTGCTGGACCGGGCGGACGCGGATGACGTCGTCACCGCCGAGGGCCTGGTGCACCTGCTCAAGCGCGAGTACGTCCGCATCATCTAGGTCGCACACGAAGCCCGCTCTCCTCCTGGGAGGGCGGGCTCCATCGGAAGGGATGTCGCCGTGGCGGACGCGAAGTCGGTGAAGCGCCTGCGCCTCACCGAGCTGAGTCACTGCGCGGGTTGCGCGGCGAAGCTGCGAGCCGGGGACCTGGCCCAACTGCTGGGAGGGCTCAAGTCCTCCCGGCCCCCGCAGGCGCTGGTGGGCTTCAACACGAATGACGACGCGGCCGTCTACCGCCTCGCGCCCGGCCTCGCCGTGGTGGAGACGGTGGACTTCTTCCCGCCCGTGGTGGACGACCCGTTCCAGTTCGGCGCCATCGCCGCGGCGAACGCGATGTCGGACATCTGGGCCATGGGGGCGAAGCCGCTGTTCGCGCTCAACCTCGTGGGCTTCCCGGACAGCCTTCCCAAGTCCGTGCTGGCGCGCATCCTCGAGGGCGGGCAGTCCAAGGTGGAGGAGGCGGGCATCCCCATCCTCGGCGGCCACAGCATCCGAGACCCCGAGCCGAAGTACGGCCTGGCCGTCACCGGCGTGGTGCACCCCAAGAAGGTGCTCACCAACGCGGGCTCGAAGCCGGGGGACGTGCTGCTGCTCACCAAGCCGCTGGGCACGGGCATCGCCACCACCGCCATCAAGCGGGGCGTGGCCTCCAAGCAGCTGCAGAAGAACGTCATCGGCGTGATGACCACGCTCAACCGCGCCGCGGGCGAGGTCTTCGCCTCCGGGAAGTTCAAGGTGAACGCCCTGACGGACGTGACGGGCTACGGCCTGTTGGGCCACCTGTTGGAGATGATGACGGCCGCGAAGACGCGCGCGGCGGTGGACCTGGAGCGCGTGCCGCTCATCGCCGAGGTGCCCTCGCTGGCCGAGGAGGGTGTGGTGCCGGGCGGGACGAAGTCGAACCTGGAGCACGTGCGGAAGAAGGTCCGCTTCCCCAAGGGGCTCCCCGAGGCCATCCAGTGGGTGCTCGCGGACGCGCAGACCAACGGCGGCCTGTTGGCCAGCGTGCCCGCGAAGGACGCGGTCAAGGCGCTCAAGGCCCTGGACAAGGCCGGGGTGGACGCGGCGCTCCTGGGCGAGGTCCGGGCGGGCCGTCCGGGCATCGACGTCATCGGCTGAACCGGGCACGGGGCGGGGATTTCGCGCCCGGGGTGGGGCTCCGCTAGCATCCCGCTCCGGCATGACGTCGTCCTCCCGCTCCCTGCTGTTCCTCCTCGCGTGCCTCTGCTGGGTTCCCGTCACGGCGGGAGCCGGCGAGCGCCCCGCGCGCATCGTCATCGACCCGGGCCATGGCGGCCTGAAGGAAGGCGCCAAGGGCCCCGGCGCGCTGCGCGAGAAGGAGGTGGCGCTGCAGATTGCCCACCGCCTGCGCTCGAAGCTGGAGGCCGCTGGCGGCGAGGTGTACCTGACGCGCGAGCGCGACGCGCTGGTGAGCCTCACCGAGCGCGTGGAGATGACGAACGACCACGGCGCGGACCTCTTCATCTCCATCCACGCCAACTCCATGCCCACGCCCCGCATGCGGGCTCGCACCGAGGGGGTGGAGACATACTTCCTGTCGGCCAGCGCGTCGGGTGAGGCGGCGCTCGCGGTGGCGGACCGGGAGAACTCGGAGGCGCCCATGTCGAGGGCGGCGCGCGGCGACTCGACGCTGGCGCTCATCCTCGATGACCTGGTGCGCACGGAGGCGCACTCGGACTCGTCCCGGCTGGCCTACGCCATCCATCCCCGGCTGGTGTCGCGCACGCGGGCGACGGACCGGGGCGTGCAGCAGGCGCCCTTCTTCGTGCTCTCCGGCGTGGAGTGTCCGGCGGTGCTCGTGGAGGTGGGCTACATCTCCCATCCGGAGGAGGGCCTGAAGCTGGGGCGGGGGGACTACCAGGAGAAGCTGGCCGAGGCCATCAGCGAGGGCGTGCTCGCCTTCCTGAAGGACACGCGCCGCAGGGACGCCGCCCGGCCGGCCCAGGTGGCGGGCTCGCAGACGCCCTGAGTGGACAAGGCGCCGACTCGGACGACACGCAAGCGGCGCGGCTCTGGTAGAGAAGGGGCGCGCTCATTCCCTACCCAGGAGCTCGCCGTGCGTTCCTTCCAACGTGGTGCACTGGACCTTCGCCCCGTCATCCTCACGCCTGGAGTGTCCCGCTACGCGGAGGGCTCCGTGCAGGTGGAGTTCGGCAACACCAAGGTGCTCATCACCTGCTCCACCGAGGAGCGCGTGCCCCCGCACCTGATGGGGAAGGGGACCGGCTGGGTGACGGCCGAGTACGGCATGCTCCCGCGCGCCACGCACACGCGAAACCACCGCGAGGCGGCCAAGGGCAAGCAGACCGGCCGCACCATGGAGATCCAGCGCCTCATCGGCCGCTCCCTGCGCGCGGCGGTGGACCTGTCCACGCTGGGGCCGCGCACCCTGACGCTGGACTGTGACGTGCTCCAGGCGGACGGCGGCACGCGCACGGCGTCGATTACCGGCGCCTATGTGGCGGTGGTGCTCGCGCTGCGCTCGCTGCAGAAGCAGGGCACGCTCACCAAGCAGCCCAAGCTCACCCCCATGGCCGCGGTGTCCGTGGGCGTGGTGAACGGGGAGGTGCGCGTGGACCTGGACTACGAGGAGGACTCCAAGGCGGACGTGGACCTCAACATCGTCGCCACGGGAGATGGACGCATGGTGGAGGTGCAGGGCACCGCCGAACACCAGCTCTTCGACCGCAAGACGATGGACGCGATGCTCGACGGGGGGCTCGCCGCCATCCATCAGCTCGTCGCCGCGCAGGCCAAGGCGCTCGAATGAGCGCGGCGCTCCCGAAGCTGCTCTTCGCCACCACCAACAAGGGGAAGCTGCGCGAGCTGCGCCAGCTGGTGGGGGACTCGGTGGAGGTGGTGTCGCTCGCGGACCTGCCGCCGGTGCCGGAGCCCGAGGAGGACGGCGACACCTTCGAGGCCAACGCGGTGAAGAAGGCGGTGGCGTACGCGCGGGCCACGGGCCTGCCGGCGCTCGCGGACGACTCGGGGCTGTGCGTGGACGCGCTCGACGGCCAGCCCGGGGTGCTGTCCGCCCGCTACGCGCCCGGCGACGACAAGGACCGCTACGAGAAGCTGCTCTCGGAGCTGCGCGGAGTGCCCGACGAGAAGCGCACCGCTTCGTTCCGCTGCGCGCTGGCGCTGGCGTGGCCGGATGGGCGCACGCACGTGGAGGAGGGGCGGTGCGAGGGGCGCATCGGCCACGCGCCGCGCGGTGAGCACGGCTTCGGGTACGACCCCGTCTTCATGCTTCTGGACAGTGGCCGGTCGCTCGCGGAGCTCACCGCCGAGGAGAAGTCCGCCATCTCCCACCGGGGCGCGGCCTTCCGGAAGATGAAGCCGAAGCTGCTCTCGCTCGCCTCGCGTCCGTGAATCGCGAGGTCAGGCACGTGGGCCTTGCGCGTCCGTCCGCGATGGTTCAACAATGCCGGACTCTACTTTTCGGGGCGTAGCGCAGCCTGGTAGCGCACCTGCCTTGGGCGCAGGGGGTCGGAGGTTCGAATCCTCTCGCCCCGATTTTTGAGTAGCGAAGGAAGCAGTCCTCCGGCCAGCGAGCTCCAGTAGCTCAGCTGGATAGAGCACCGACCTTCTAAGTCGGGGGTCCCAGGTTCGAGTCCTGGTTGGGGCGTTGCTCCAACAGCTGAAAACTGTTGGAGGAATGGGCCCCGCCCGCAAGGGCGGGGCCTGCTGGCCGAGAGTCCTTTCCGAGCTAATTCCGGTTGCCCTAGAGCTGGGCTTCCTGCTCGGTTTTCGCTTCAGTTTGAAGAGACGCCTGACGGTTGGGCCGTTGAGGTCTCGCCTGGCACGTCGGTCGCCGGCCAGACGCCGCTCGAAGCCACTGCTGCAGCGCTTGAGGTGCTTGCCGTTGCGCGGCCGAAGGGCGGTGCGCAATGAGCGCCGTCAGGTCGAGTCTCGCCAGACCCGGTGCTGAACCGCAACTGAGTGACCTGCTCGCTCGCGTCAGGTGGCTTGAGGATCACCTCGCCGCCATCGCGTTGATGGCTGGCGCGCAGGTTGACTCTGCGTCCTACCTGCGATCCGTCCCGCCTGCGGTGCTTCAGGGCTTTGCCCAGCAGGTGGAGGCGCTGGCGAACGCGGCTGTCACCCAACCGTCCAGTCCTGCGGACCCCGAGTCCAAGAACGGCGGTGCGGAATGAGCGCCGCCGTCGACCTGAAGCGGGGCGTGCGCGCGCCTCGCGCCACGAAGCCCCCGCGCCGCATCGTGGCTGCCCCTCCGGCTGGCGCGTTCGGCGCGGTGGCATGGACCCACCTGACGCTGCGCCAGCGGGACGTCTTCGCGCGCTCGCGGACGCTGATGGTGCTGGTGGAGCTGGTGCGTGAGCGCCCCCGGAATGGGTGTGTCGTGTGCTGGCGGGACATGAGCAACGTCCTGGCCGGGGCGGACGAGTTGGCCTGCGCGCGGAAGGACAACCCCGACGCCAGCACCTCCTACTGCGCGGCCTTCGTCGGGGCCTGCCGGAACGAGGGGCAGCGGCGCATCGAGGACGCCCAGGCGCGCGGCGTGGCCGACATGGAGGCCAGCCATGGCTGAGCGCCTCTCTTTCGGTGCGGCCGGATGCACGGAGCGCGGGCTGCGCACCAGCCAGGAAGACGCCCTGGGGCACGAGGTGGGCCCGGTGGTGTCCGTCTTCGCGGTAGCGGATGGCCTGGGCGGGCACCCCAACGGGGACGTGGCCAGCCAGGCCGCCGTGGACTCAGTGGTGGGGCTCGCCCAACTGCCGACGGCCGAGGCGGCGCCCTCGCTGGACGCCCTCGCGCGCAACGCGGTGTCGGCCGCCCACCGTGTGGTGCTGGGCACCGGAGGCTGCACGACGCTGGCCCTGCTGCTGCTGTCAGGCACGCAGGCCGTGGTGGCCCACGTGGGTGACTCCCGGGTTTACCGGCTGCGTGGTTGCTCCTTGGAGCAACTCACCGAGGACCACCGGGAAGAGCGGCACGTCCTCAACCGCTGCCTGGGCGCGACGTCCCCTGACTGCTCAGCGGAGCCCGACGTCCAGGTGTTGGAGTCCATGCCCGGAGACGTGTGGCTCCTCGTCACGGACGGGGTGGCCGACACGCTCGAGCACGAGTCCCTCCGCGAGGTGCTGGCCGAGCTCCCCACTCTCGCCGCGCGCTGGGCGGCCGAGGAGCTGGTGCGCCGCGCACTGGACGCCGGCAGCCGCGACAACTGCACAGCCCTGGTTGTGTCGGTGGGAGGTGCGCGATGAGCTGCTCCGCCCACTTCGCCAGCATCTCCGCGCGCGGCCCCCTGGGCCACGTCGTCACCCTACGCGCCACCAGTGCCGAGGTGGAGGCGCACGCGGCCACCCGCGGGGAGGCCATGGACGACGCCAGGGCCGCCCTGGTGGACGAGCTGCGCCGCGCGCGGACGCCCCGCAGCTTCAGCCTGGGCAGGCGCCCGTTGAGGAGGCTCCCGTGAGCGCGCCTCTGCGAATCGGACTGGTGGGCTGCGGCAAGGCGAAGCTGGCCCACGCCGCGCCCGCGTGCCAGCTCTACACGGGCTCCCTCTTCAGGGGGGCTCTCCAGGTTGCCTCCGCTCGCTGTGGCGTGAACGTCATGGTGCTGAGTGCCAAGCACGGACTCGTCCCGCTCGACGTGTGCATGGAGCCCTATGAGCTGTCGTTGCTGCGACTCACCCGCTGCCAGCGGGAGGCGTGGGGCGAGTTGGTGATGAACGAGCTGGAGTGGCGCTTCGAGGTGCCGGAGGCCGAGTTGCTGGTCTTCGCGGGCGCGCCGTACGTCGACGCCCTGCGCTCCCGGCTGCCCGTCGGGTGGACGTTGGTGGAGCCCCTGGCGGGACTGCAAATCGGCGAGCGCCTGGCGTGGCTGGCTCGGGAGCGCGCCGCTCTCTGTGCTGGGGCTCGCGTGGAGGAGGTGGCCCGTGGGTGAGCCTGTCACGAAGTACACCCAGCGCCCGCTCACCAAGGCGGAGCAGAAGCTGGTGCTGACGGCCGAGAAGGTCGTCTGGTGGTGCGTCCACTCCTACGTCCGTCGCCACGAGGCCGCGCGCGGCTTCGAGGATGACCTCTCCACCTACGCGTGGATGGGGGCGATGGCTGCGGCCCAGCGCTGGCACCCGGAGGGTGGTGCCAGCTACCGCACCTTCGCGAAGCGGTACATCCGCCGGGACGTGGCGCGAGGCTGGCTGTCCCTCATCGGCGCCGTCCGTGACGAGGACGGCAAGCCCGTGGCTGGGAAGTACGTGCCGCTCGACGACGTGCTCGACGTTGCCGTTGCGCCGTCGCAGGAGCGACTGGCCGAAGCTCACCGCCTGGGCGCCACCCTCGGCGAGCGGATGTGTCCGCACTTCCGGCCCGGGCTGCGCGAGCCAACGCGCGTCAAGGCGCTGCGGGCGTACCTGCTGCGCCTGAAGGGGGACACGCTCGAAGAAATCGGCGCGGAGCTGGGGGCGTCGAGGCAGAGCGCACACCAACTCCTCAACATCGCGGAGAAGGCCTCCGTCCGTTGGGCCGCGTCCATGACGCCCGCGTGGGAACGGAGGGTGGCATGACGGCGTGCAACCTTCGTCCGCCACCTGAGCACGGCTCCGCGCGTGGCCAGCCGACGAGCCTCCAGCTCGCCGTCCTTGTCTACACCTGCGCCTTCATCGCCGCGCGCGGCGAGCCGCCCAGCGTCCACGAGCTGAGCGAGCGCTTCGGGTGGAAGTCCCCCAACGGCGCGGCGGATGTCCTGCGGCGCCTGGCCGCGCGGGGACTCGTCGCGTTGAGGAAGCGTCGACACCGGAGCCTCCGGGTGACGGAGGACGGCTGTGCCGCACGGGCCCGGTGCCTGCGAGAGCAGACGGCGCTCTTCGGCGAGTACAACCACGTCAGCGAGGGCGCGCCATGAAGCCCGTCCTCGTCGTCTCCCTCTGCGTTGCGCTCGCGGCGTCCGCCGGTGTCCTGGTGTGGCTGGGCGCGAGCCTCCAGCAGTACCACCCGCGCGAGGCCGGCGCCTGCTGGCTCCTCGCCGCGGTCGACTTCCTGGCGCTCGCCGGCATCGGACTGGTGAGCGCCGCCCCCGCCGAAGCGCTGTCCCTCCCTCCAGTGCGCCGCGCCAGCAGCCGCGCGCGCGCCGGCACTACCCCGAGGTCACCGTGAACGAGAACACGAAGTCGTTGGTCAAGCAGGTGGGCAAGTACATCCAGAAGCAGCGCACCGAGCGCAAGTTGACGCAGGAGGAGCTCGCGGAGCGGGCCGACATCAGCGTCTCGTACCTGTCCATGCTGGAGCGCGGCGAGCGTGCGCCGCACCTCCAGACGCTGTTGGCCCTGTCCGCGGCGCTGGACGTGTCGGTGGCGACGCTGGTGTCGCTGGGCGACGCGCCGCAGGAGGGGGACGTGAGCGCTGGGCTGCGCTCCTTCATCACGTACCGCGGGCTCTCCGCCTCGCAGGTGGGCCAGCTCGAGTCCGTGGCCCGGGTGCTGTTCCCGGCTGGAGGTGACTCGTGAGTACCGGGCTCAAGTTCGAGTCGGGACTCGCTCCCGTCATCATCACGATGCCTGAAGGCACGGTGACACGGCCCTGCGTGTTTCGCCGGGCTGGCTTGGCCATCGCCTGCGAGGAGGGCCACTACTCCATCACCCATGAGGCGTCCGGGTGTTGGCTGGCCCCGGTGCTCACTGACGGCACCCACGCACTCGTCCTGGTCGCGGCGCTCCTGTCGTTGCCGCTCGATTGGACCAAGGGCATCGACGATTTGCGCGCGCCGATGTCCGCTCTGAGCAACAGGGACATGGCCACCCTGCACTGCATCCACGCCGGCCGCACCCAGTTCGTCGACATGGGGAAGGCGGGGGCGTCATGAGTGCGCCCAGCATCTGGCAGTACCGGCTGCGCACCGAGAAGGGTGCGTGGCTCGCGGACGTCATCCTCCGCTCGGACGGCTTCTTCGCCACCGTGAGCGACTGGGGCAACTACGCCTGCCGGTGGAGCAGCCCGGGATGCCCCTTCCGGGAGTTCGTCGCCCGGCTGGCGTTGTCCCCTGACTACGTGAGCGGGAAGCTTGAGAGCCGCGACTGGTACGACGGCGAGGGGACGCTGAAGCGCATCCGCGAGTACCTCCTCACCAGCCGGCGTGAACGCTCGTTGTCCAAGGAGGATGCCGCCAAGGAGTGGCGGGTGCTCGCCGAGTCCCTCGACTGTTTCACCGGGGGCGTGCCTCGCGATGCCTTGGACATCGACCTTGAGCAGTTCGGCCGGTGGTACCACGCGACGAGCATCGCCGATGCCGCTGGCTTCGCTCGCTACGACTACCCGCCCGACGTGCAGAGCTTCGCGCGCGAGGTGATGCCGGCCCTGGCCGTCGCCATCCGCGCTGAGCTGGCCGCCGAGCAGCAGGCCCACCCCGGAGGCGCCCAGCCATGAGCGTGCGCAAGCCCTCTGTCCATGGCTTCCCCGCCGCGCCCGTGGGCCCCGTCGCCCAGTGCCGAGGGTGCGGCAACGCCGCCATGGTGCCGGTGTCCTTGGGGGCGCTCGAGGAGGCGCTCCAGCAGGGCCAGGCTGGAATCCCCGAGTGCGCCATGGAGTGCGCGTACTGCGGCGTCAAGGCCACGGTGCGCGGCGCCCGCTTCGTAGAGCACTCCGTCATCCACGGTGATGCCGTCCGCACCGCATGGGCTGAGCGGCTCCGCGAAGAGCGCGAGAAGGTGGCGCGCCTCAAGGAGGGCCGGTGGTGAGCCGCCGTCTCGTCCTCGCCATTCTTGCCGCGGCCCTGTGTGGCGTTGCCGCTGCTCATGCCCACGCCGAGTGGCGCGCCTGCGCGTACGTCGAGGCTGGAGGGTGGGGGCTGGTGGCCCTCGTCCTCTTTCTCGGCGGCGCCTACCTGGTGGTCGCCGCGTTCCGCCGGAGCTCTCCATGATGGACCAGGGGCTCATCATCGACCTGTTCGCCGGTGGCGGTGGCGCGGGCACCGGCATCGCCGCTGCCGTCGGACGGGAGCCGGACATCGCCCTCAACCACGACCCGGTGGCGATGGCCGTCTACAAGGCCAACCACACCACCACCATCTGCAGGCCCGAGAACGTGTGGAAGACGCCGCCACGGCAGGTGGTCGCGCTCGCGCAGCGCCGCGGGAAGCGGGTGTGGATTCTGTGGGCCTCCCCGGACTGCACCCACTTCTCTAAGGCGAAGGGCGCCAAGCCCAGACGCAAGGACATCCGCTCGCTGGCCTTCGTCGTGACGCACTACGCGCGCGACGTGTCGCCGCAGTTCATCTTCCTGGAGAACGTCGAGGAGTTCGTCGATTGGGGCCCGTTGTACACGGTGGGCCACGTCATGCCCGACGGGCGGGTCCTCGAGGAAGGGGACCAGCTCATCGACATGCCCATCCCCGAGCGCGCGGGCGAGGACTTCCAGCGGTTCGTCGGTGAGTTGCGGCTGCTCGGGTACAGCGTCGACTGGCGACTCATCACGGCGAGTGAGCACGGGGCGCCGACGAAGCGAAAGCGGCTCTTCCTCGTGGCGCGCCGGGACGGGCTCCCCGTCTCCTGGCCTGCGCCGACCCACGGGCCTGGACTTCTGCCGGTTCGGACTGCGGCGGAGTGCATCGACTGGAGCATCCCCGTCCAGAGCATCTTCGGACGCCGGAAGCCGCTCGTGCCGAACACGCTCCGACGCGTCGCGCAGGGCATCCGCAAGTACGTGTTCGAGAACCCCGCGCCGTTCGTCCTCACCATCGATCAACAGAGCACGCGGGACACCGCGCGCCCTGTGGACGAGCCGCTCTCCACCATCGTGACGAAGGCCCGCCATGCACTGGTTGCACACACGCTCATCCAGGTCGGCTACGGAGAGCGGAAGGGGCAGGCCGCGCGGACGCTGGACCTGCACGCGCCGCTGGGCACCATCATGGCCCAGGGGCGCAAGCACGCCCTGGTGAGCGCCTTCCTTCGTGAGCACCGCCTCGCGGCTTCCTTCATCGCGAAGGGCTACGGCGGACACGCGTCGCCGGGCATCCGCGCCGACGGGCCCCTGGACACCATCACCACCCAGGACCACCACCACCTCGCGGCTGTCGCGTTCGAGCGTCCCGAGTCCGCTGCGTCGAACCACGTGAACGAGGTCCGCGCCTTCCTCTCCGCGTACTACGGGGAGGGCAGCGAAGGGCAGCGCCTGACGGAGCCCCTCCGGACCATCACCACCAAGGCCCGCCTCGGACTGGTGACGGTCGCCTCCGTCGACTATCAGTTCGTCGACATCGGCCTCCGGATGCTGGAGCCGAGCGAACTCCTCCGTGCCCAGTTCGGGGACCACGCCAAGGGCTACGACTTGAGCGCGGCCACGTCGAAGGCAGACAAGGTCCGCCTCATCGGCAACAGCGTGTGCCCGGACGCGGCGGCGGCTGTTGTCCGGGCGAATGTCGGCGGCGCCGTTGTGCGCAGGAGGGCGGCATGAGCACGCCCCTTCTCGAAGAGCTGGGCCAGCTGCGCTCGCTCGTCCTGGCCCACCGCTACCGCTGCACCGGAGAGGCTCAGCTGCAGTCCGCGCTGGCGCAGGTCCTCGCCGGCGCTGGAGTGTCGTTCCACCGCGAAGTGATGCTGGGCGAGGCAGGCCGCATCGACTTCCTGCTGGGCCACCTGGGGCTCGAGGTGAAGGTGGAGGGAAGCATCTCCGCCGTCACCCGGCAGCTCCTGGACTACGCGGAGCGGGAGGAAGTCCACGGCCTCCTGCTCGTCACCACCCGTTCTCACCATGACGGCCTGCCGGCGCACCTGCGCGGCAAGCCCGTCCGTGTCGCTGTGCTGCGAGGAGGTCTCCTGTGAAGTGCTTCGGAACGCTGCGTCTGGAGAGTCGGAAGCTGGGCGCGCGTGGCGGTGAGAGGCCCGCCTGGGTCGTCCAGTGCGAGCCGCACGTGTCACTGCGGCTGAAGCGCGTCTTCGACAGGGCCAACAAGGGCGACGTGGGCGAGGTGCTGCTCGCGGCGACGGAGGAGACGGCGCGGGAGCTGGAGTGGTTCATCCAGCGCTACCCGCTGGAGGTGGTGGGCAAGGACGCGCAGGCCCTCCTCAAGCACGGGGCGCGGGAGCATGCGCGGCGTGAGGCTGCCGTCGCCGAGCTGCTCTCCGCGAAGTACCAGGTTCCGGACTTCCAGATGAACGTCCCTCCGCGCGAGTACCAGCGGCGCGCGGCGGACATGTTCCTGCGCATGCAGCACCTGCTGTTGGCGGACGACGTGGGTCTGGGAAAGACAGCAAGCGCGCTGACGGCCTTCACGGACACGCGCACCTTGCCCGCGGTGGTGGTGACGCTGACGCACCTGCCACGCCAGTGGCAACGGGAGCTGGCGCGCTTCCTGCCCCGGCTGCGCGTCCACGTCGCGAAGAAGGCGACGCCTGAGGAAGTCACGCAGGGGCGGGGAGGGCGGAAGCTGCCGTGGCCAGACGTCCTCGTCCTCAACTACCACAAGCTGTCCGGCTGGGCGGAGACGCTGGTCAGCGCGGGCGTGCGCACCATCGTCTTTGACGAGTGCCAGGAGTTGCGCCGAGGGCCCGACTCGGAGAAGTACCGCGCCGCGCACTACCTCGCTGAGCGCGCGAGCTTCGTCATCGGCCTGTCAGCCACCCCCATCTACAACTACGGCGGGGAGATGTTTCACGTCCTCGACGCGCTCAAGCCCGGTGTGCTGGGCACGCGCGAGGAGTTCAGCCGCGAGTGGTGCACGGGCGTGGAGGACAAGCTGTCCTTCAAGGACCCGCGGGCCTTCGGCACGTACCTCCGGGACACGGGACTCATGTTGCGCCGGACGCGCGCGGACGTGGGCCGGGAGTTGCCCGCCCTCACGCGTGTCCTCCACACCGTGGACTCGGACACCAAGGTGCTGGACGCCGTCGAGGACAAGGCGGCGGAGCTGGCGCGCATCATCCTCGCGCAGGGTGGGGTGAAGCCCGAGGACAGGCTGCATGCCTCCGGAGAGCTCTCCTGGCGCCTTCGGCAGGCCACGGGCATCGCGAAGGCCCCCTTCGTCGCGGACTTCGTCCGGATGCTGGTGGAGAACGGAGAGCGCGTGCTGCTCTACGGCTGGCACCACGAGGTGTACCGGCTGTGGCAGGAGCGACTCCGCGAATTCTCCCCGGCCATTTTCACGGGCCAGGAGTCCCCGGCCCAGAAGGAGGCGGAGGCCCAGCGCTTCAAGTCCGGGCAGACGCCCATCCTCATCATGTCCCTGCGCGCGGGCGCGGGCCTGGACGGGCTGCAGCAGTCCTGCCGGACGGTGGTGTTCGGCGAGCTGGACTGGAGTCCGGGCGTCCACGAGCAGGCGTGTGGGCGCGTCCACCGCGACGGGCAGGTGGACCCCGTCATGGCCTACTTCCTCGTCTCCGACAGCGGCTCGGACCCTGTGGTGGCCGACGTGCTGGGCATCAAGCGGGACCAGATGGAGGGCATCCGCGACCCGCAGGCCAGCCTCATGGAGAAGCTGGAGACGGACGCGCACCGTGTGCGGCGTCTGGCCGAGTCCTTCCTCAAGAATCGGAGGGCGGCATGACTCCGTGCCCTCCACTTCGAGCTCCCTTTCCGTGGACGGGCGACGCGATGGCGTATGCGCTCGCTCACGTTCACGGAGGAGTGCTCCGCATCGACGCTGACGGGCAGGTGTGGCGTTGCGCCATTCGCACCCGGTCCGGGTGGAAGGACGTTGCCCCGCGCCGCGCGGAGAACAAGAGCGGCAACGGCTACTTGCGCGTGACGCTCCATGTTCCCGGACAGGGGCTCGTGCAGGTGATGGCCCACAGGCTTGTCTATGCGTCTCTCGTCGGGCCTGTGCCGGCGGACATGCAAATCAACCACCGGGACCTCGACAAGAGGAACAACCGCCCGTCGAACCTCGAGGTCGTCACCGGGGCCGGGAACATCCAGCACTCCTACGCGAACGGTCGCGTGCGTCCGTGGAGCAAGAAGGCTCGCGCGGGTGAGTGGCGGGTGGGGCGAGCGCTGCTCACCGAGGAGCAGGTCCTCGCGGTGAGAGCGCGGCGTGCCGCGGGCGCGCGACTCAAGGACATCTCCACCGAGTTCGGCATTTCAACATCACACGCGCATCGACTGTGCGCACAGAGGGCGCCATGAGCGGCGGGATTGGAGGTGTGACTGGGGGAAGGGTGCTGCGTGCGCCTTTCCCCTGGGGGGTTGGTTCGGCGGGAAGTCGCGCGCGGCCCACCTGGTGTGGAGCGCCTTCGGCGACGTGGCCAACTACGTGGAGCCGTTCGCCGGCAGCCTCGCGGTGCTGCTCGCGCGTCCCACGCCGCCCGGCGTGGAGACGGTGAACGACCTGGACACGTACCTGGCCAACTTCTGGCGGGCGCTCCGCGCCGCGCCGGATGAGGTGGCGCGGCACGCGGACTGGCCCGTCAACGAGGCGGACCTGCACGCCCGGCACCGGTGGTTGGTGGCCCAGGGGGACTTCCGCCAGCGGATGCGCCAGGACCCGGACTTCTTCGACGCGAAGGTGGCCGGCTGGTGGGTGTGGGGCATCTGCCAGTGGATTGGCAGCGGCTGGTGCTCGCAGCCCGCATGGGAGGAGCAGGCCTCGTCCGGCGCCGAGAAGACGTGCGGCATCGCGACGTCCGAGTACTCGAAGCGGCCGATGCTCGACAAGCCGGGACGGGGCATCCACCAACTCTCCGTGCGCGGGACGTCGACGTCCGAGCATGCCCAGCGCCCGAGCCTCAACAGCAGCAGCGTCCACGCGCGCCGGGTGCAGAGCCTCTCCGAGTCGGCCACGTGGGCGAAGCGGCCGAGCCTCGCTCGCGGCGGGAAGGGTGTGCACGGCCTGTCCCAGCAGATTCCCATGTTGAAGGGAGACAGCGGCGCCACCGGGCGCGGCGTCCTCGCGAGCGGGAAGCGCGGGGGCGTCTTGGCGTGGATGCAGGCCCTGGCCGAGCGCCTGCGCCACGTGCGCGTCTGCTGTGGCGATTGGAGCCGAGTCCTCTCACCCAACGTCACCGAGCGGATTGGCGTGACGGGCGTGCTGCTGGACCCGCCGTACTCGGACGCGGCCGACCGGGACCCGAGCATCTACGCGGAGGAAGACCTGCAGGTGGCCCACCGGGTGCGTGAGTGGGCCCTGGCCAACGGGGACAACCCCCGGCTGCGCATCGCCCTGTGCGGCTACGAGGGTGAGCACGGGATGCCCGCGAGCTGGCGCTGCGTCGCATGGAAGGCGCCGGGTGGGTACGCGGCCGCGCGCGGCAACCACGAGAACGCGCTGCGCGAGCGCATCTGGCTCAGCCCTCACTGCCTTGCGCCCGCGGATGAGCCGCTCCGTGGACTCCCCCTGGCTGTCCTTCTTGGAGGTGCCGCATGAGCCGGTGCCTCCTCCGCGCCTCCCTCTGCACGGTGTGCGGCGCGCCCCGACTCGGCGAGGACGTCACCGAGCTCGGCGCCTTGGCGCCGCATGCGCCCACGGCCCCCACCGAGCGCGTCCGCGCTGCCCACCCGGGCGAGTGGCCCACGTGCCTGCACGGCGCCCTGTACCGCGCCGGGTGCCGCAACCAGCCCGTCCTCCCCGCGTGCTGCTGCGCGCCGTCGCCCCTTCTTCCTTCTGTGCCCGTTCACCTTGAGGTGCCGTAGTCATGCCCGCCTGCAACCCCCTCACGCCGCCGGAGTCCGAGGTGCCGCCGGGCATGGTGCGCCTGTTGAGCGGCCAGCTCGTCTCCGAGGCGCAGGCCCAGCAGGTGATTCCCCCTCCGGGGAGTGGCGCCCGCGCGTGCGGCGAGGACCCGGGCTTGCCGCCTGACTTCTTCGCCGAGGCATGCCCCTGCGCCCAGCAGCAGGTGGCGGAGCTGCGCGCGCAGCTGCTGGTGGAGCGCGAGTCCCGGCTGCGCGCGGAGAGCTACGCGGCCGGCGTCGACCACGGCTGGCGCCAGGCCATCGCACTGCTGGCCCCGTGGGCTGGCGCGCGCCCTGCACAGCCCCTGGCTGCCGCGCCTCTCGCCACGCCCGCCGTCTCGCTTGTCACGCAGCGCTCCAACCCCGTCACGCTGGCGCAGCGTGACAGTCAGCGTGACACCCCCTCCAGCAGCGTGACAGTCAGCGTGACGCAGCAGAAGGAGGGGGGAGGGGGGGAGGGGAAAGCCGAAGAATTTCCGAAGCCTGCGACGCTTAGGAAGCGGCTCCAACGGCAGCGTGACGCCCAGCGTGACAGCGTGACAGCCGACAATTCACGGCCTCCTCCCCCTCCCTCTGCCGGGAAGAGGAGGGGCGCGCGGCGCGGTGTCACGCAGGCGCAGCGTGACATGGGGCTGGAGCTGCGCGAGCACCGCAAGCCGGAGAGCCTCCCGCCAGACGTCCGGGCGCTGCGCGAGGCATGGAACACGCTGGTGGCGCCGCACGGCTTCTACGGCTGGGGCGAGCGCACCTCCGTGCAGATGCTGGAGGACGCGCTGTCTGCCCTCGCGCGCCACCCCCTCTCGGCGTGGCAAGACGTGTTCGCCCGCGTCCCGCGCTCCCCGGTGTGCCGAGGCGAGCTGGACAGCCGCATGCGCGCCACCGTCGTCTGGGTGCTGGGGCGGACGCGCGCTGGCGCGGAGGTGGCCGAGCAGCTCCTCAGCGGCGCATGGAGTCTGGACCCGCTGCCGACGGTGCCCGCGCCCGAGGAGGAGCCCGGCGTCTCCGTGTGCCTCGAGGACGTGCCCGAGGGCACCGAGGCGGTGCGTGCGTGGGGCCGCGTCCTGGCCGTGCTGAAGGCCCGGAGGATGGTGGAGGCGCTGAAGCAGCTCCAGTCCGCGCGCCCGGTGACGGTGGAGGACGGGCACCTCGTCGTCGAGGTGAGGGACAGGTTCGCCCGCGGGTGGGCAGAGGAGCACTACCGCGTCGTGCTGCAAGAGCTCCTGGCCGCCCAGGGCCTGGCCGGGCTGCGCTTCGTGGTCCCGGAGGGAGAGGACGAGGAGGAAGTGCCGTCCGCGCCCCCGGCTTTGGTGTCCGAGCCGGGAGACACCCTCCCATTCGAGTTGCCGCCCCAGCAGGAGCCGCCCGCTGAGTCCCTGCCGGACGGGGTGGAGCGCGTCTTTCGCGAAGTGAAGGGCTACAGCTACCGCTGGCGAGGCCGCGCGGACGACGACGCGTCCCGGGCGCTGCTCTCCCTCGCTGGCGCCGGGGGCGTCCCGGAGATTCTCCGCCGGCTGAGCAACGGGCTGCGCGCGCGCTTCAAGCAGCGCTGCGACCACCTCGGCGACTTGGCGCGGAAGTGGAATGACAACGCCGCACCTGAGGAGCGGGCCGTGCCCGCGCGCGCGCCGGGCAGGCCCCTCAACAACAACGACTACGAGGAAGGGCGGGTGGAGAGTCTATGAGCCGAGACAACGAGATGCCCGCGGTGCAGCGCCAGGGCCCCCAGCGACTGGCGGACCTGCTGCGCCGGGGCATGGCGCAGGCCCGGCAGCACTCCGTCCCCGGGCTGGGCCAGCTCGAGGCGGGCTGGAAGCAACGGGAGCTGGAGCTCCAGCATTTCGAGGCGGCGGAGAGGGCACGGCACCAGGCCGCCCAGGTGGAGGCGTGGCCCCTGCACCTGAAGCTGTGCGGCGCGCCGGCTGAAGCTGTGGCGGCCCTCGCTGGGGGCAAGGTGCTGGAGACGCCCGCCGTCCGCGCCGCGCGCCAGCTGCTCCGGGAGGGGCTGCGCACCCTGCTGCTGTCCGGGGGCACTGGCGTGGGGAAGACGACGGGTGCGTGTCACCTCTTCCACGCGGCTGTCCGCGCCGAGACGCGCACGGGCCAGCGACTGCACGAGTGGGATGCGTCCGCGGGGCTCTTCCTCCGCTGGGCGCAGCTCAAGCGCGTCAGCGACTACGAGACGGAGGACAGGCTCCTCCTCCAGCGTGCCCACCGTGCGCGCGTGCTGGTGCTGGATGACTTGGGCGGGCTGCCGGGGGATGTGGTGGGGCCGCGCCACCGAGAGCTGCTGGAAGAGCTCGTGGACCGGCGGGACAGGCCGGGGCTGGTGACGGCCTACACCACCAACCTCTCCGTCCGGCGCGACGCCGAGC
This sequence comes from Myxococcus guangdongensis, assembly GCF_024198255.1. Lineage (NCBI taxonomy): Bacteria > Pseudomonadati > Myxococcota > Myxococcia > Myxococcales > Myxococcaceae > Myxococcus > Myxococcus guangdongensis. The sequence goes on along the minus strand of NZ_JAJVKW010000023.1, from coordinate 2,779 downwards.
GCGGCGGCAGCGACTTCTCCGAGCACGTGGGGGCCCGCGTCGTCTCGCGCATGTGCCGCCAGGGCACCTATCTGCTGCACGACTGCGGCACGCGTGACTTGCGCCGCGGGGGGACGCCGTGAGCATCGAGCACGTCCGCACGCCGTGGCGCGTCCGCTACCTGGTCTCCCGCGTCTCCGGCCCAGTCGCGCTCGAATGCCTGGTGCCTGAGTACATGCTCCCTGATGCGCTCGGTGAGGGGGCGTCTGGTCAGAATGGCCACCTCGCCGCGCTCCTGGAGCCACGTGGCGCGAGGGCGCTGGCGGCCCAGCTTCACGACGACATCCAGGTGCCGTGGCAGGTGCGGTACCGCCGCTGGTGGTGGCTGCGCGAGTCCGTGCTGGAGCGGTTGGGCGGCAGGCGGGACAGCGCCGAGCGGAGCCGCGGCTACGCGATGGACGCGGTGCCGTGGTGGCGGCGGACGGGCCAGCTCCCGCCGGTGCTGTGCAGCGAAGGGGCGGCGCTCAAGCGGATGCGGACGCCGCCGGGACTCGCCGCACGCCTCATGTACCCCAGCACGCTGCTTCCAAGCTCGTGTGCGGCAGGGGGCCGGGCATGACGTGCCGCCGCGCACTCCTCGCCTGTGGCGCCTCGGGCCTGACGCTGGCGCACCTGCCGGCGCTGCGCGGCTACGTCCGCCGCTTCGCCCGCTCGCCGGACGTGCAGCTCGTGCACGGGGCCGGGGAGCCACGCCGCGACGACGCCCCCGACGCGTTTGGGGCGGACTGGCTGTGGGAAGTGGCGGCGTCCGTCGAGTGGCCCCGCTTCCACCGCGAGGCCGTGGACCGCTTTCGCGCGGACTGGAAGGGCATGGAGAAGCGCGCCGGACGCGCGAGGAACGAGCTGATGCGGGAGGCCTTGCGCGGGTACGCGCGGCGCGGTTTCACCGTGGGTTGGGTGGCCGCGCACACGGACCCGGGACTCGGAAGGGGTACGCGGCACATGGTTAGCCTCTGTCGTGCGGAGGGCTGGCAGGGGCGCGTGCTGCTCCTCTCGCCCGATGGAAGGCTGCTCTCCGAGGAGTGCTTCCCATGACGACTGAAGCGCATGCCCGGGGCGCGGCCCGCTGCGCGAAGCGGCACGCCTCCATCCGCTTCCGGGTGGCCCTCACCTCGCGGGCCCTGGCCCGGCTGGTGGATGACATCGAGGGTGGGCGCGCGCGGCGCCTGTGGGGCCAGTCCGAGTCCAGGAGCTGGCACCTCGTCCGCCTGGGCTCCCAGGACGCCGTGGCCGTCTACGACGTCACCACCCGGGCCATCCACACCTTTCTCCGGCTGGAGGACGCGCTCGTGAAGCTGCGCGCGGAGGGCATCCCCGCCGCCGAGTTGCTCTACCAGGAGGCGCCTCATGACGCCGTGCCGTGAGCTGTACGCACCACCGGACCTCCTTGAGGCCAACGGTGCGTGGAAGGCCAACTGCGGGCCGTCCGCCCTCGCCGCGGTGCTGGGCGTGCCCCTGCGCCTGGTGCGCGGCAGCTTCCCCGGCTTCCCCGCGAAGCCCTGGACGACGCCCACCAGCATGGCGGCCGCACTCGCCGCCCAGGGGCTGCACCACCGCGTCCAGCAGGGCATGCCGCGCGGAGACGTCCACGGGGTAGCCTTCCTCCAGCTCCGGGGCTCGTGGGACAGCGCGCCGGAGCGCGCCCAGTACCGGCACACGCACTGGGTGGGCCTGCACCGGGACGGCGGGGCGCTGTCCATCTACGACTGCAACACCGGGAGCGCGGGCGGGTGGTTGCCCTCGGAGGAGTGGAAGGTCCAGGTGCTGGCGGAGCTGCTGGAGCGGCACCGTGGGGCGTCCGGGAAGTGGGCTGTGCGCGTCGTGCTGGAGGTCCTCTCGTCATGAACCGGTGCCGTCGTACCAGGAAGCCGTCCCACCAACCGTGCGTCGCCGCCGGGCCGTACAACGCGGGCAACGGCGCCGTCGTCGCCCACGTGGCCCGCGCCTACGTCACCGAGCAGCAGCGCCTGGGAAATCCCAACGCGCAGGCCATGTCGAAGGCCGTGGCCGGGCTCGAGGCGTCGTCCGGCGTCCTTCCGGAGGGCACCGTCATCGCCCAGGCCGTGTGGGACGACGTCTACGCGCGCGTGGGCGAGACGTTCGCCGCGGTGGAGCGCCAGTGGGCGCCGAAGGGTGGGGACGCGTGAGTTGTTCGCGTATCGTCTTCACGCTGCCGGTGGGCACGAAGAACCCCACCAACACCCGGGAGCACCACATGGCCCGCGCGCGGCGGGCGAAGGGGCAGCGCCAGGCGCTCGAGCTGCTGTGGCCCGGGTGGACAGGGCCCGTGCTGCTGGTGGTGCGCCTCACGCGTGTTGCGTCGCAGCTCCTGGACGGGGGAGACAACCTCCCCGCCGCGCTGAAGAGCGTGCGCGACGAGGTGGCCCGGCAGCTCCGGCTGGACGATGCCTCACCCCTGGTGCGGTGGTTGTACGCACAAGCGCTGGGAGAGCCGTCCGTGCTGGTGGAGCTGTCCTGGGGCGAGGACGAGCTCATCACCGCCGTCCGCGCACAGGAGGCTGTGGCGCCCCCGCCACCTCCTGTGGCACTGGCGCCTCGGACGCGCCCCGCGCGCGCACCCAGGAAGGAGAGGGCGTCCACCGTGAAGACGACGAAGGCAGAGGGGAAGGCCCGCTCCTGGGCGGACCTCGTGACGCCCGCGTACCGGAGGGGAGGCGCGCCGTGACGCCGTGTGCGGAGGTGCCGCGCCCGCGAGTCTGCGCTGACGAGCGCTGTGCCA
>NZ_JAJVKW010000022.1 GCF_024198255.1 Myxococcus guangdongensis | reverse complement strand
TCTCTCGCTCGCGTCCTCTCCGCTTCCCTCTCCGGCGCCCAGTCCCCCATCGTCCCTTCCCCCAGGGACGCTCGCCTCCCTCTCTCCTTCGCTCAGCAGCGCCTCTGGCTCATCGACCAGCTCCAGCTCGGCAGCGCCGCCTACAACGTCCCTCTCGCCATCCACCTCTCCGGCCAGCTCTCTCTCCCAGCCCTCCAGCGCGCTCTCGACGCCCTCATGGAGCGGCACGAGTCCCTGCGCACCTCCTTCACTCTCCACGACGGTCAGCCCTTCCAGCTCATCGCGCCCTCGCAGTCATTGCATGTGGCGCTGTTCGATCTCTCCACCCAGCCGGACGCTGATGCGACGGCGCGCGCGCTGGCGGTCGAAGAGGCGCAGCGGCCCTTCAATCTGGCGCAAGGACCCGTCATCCGCGCGACGCTGCTGCGGACCGCGCCTCAGCACTACGTGCTGCTGCTGACGATGCATCACATCGTCTCGGATGGTTGGTCGCTGGAAGTGCTCTTCCGCGAGCTGAGCGCGCTCTACACCGCGTTCACGCGGGACGAGCCCTCGCCCCTCGCGCCGATGGCCATCCAGTACGCCGACTTCGCGGTGTGGCAACACCAGTGGCTGCACGGTGAGCGGCTGGACGCCCAGCTCGCGTATTGGAAGGAGCAACTCACGGGCGCGCCGTCCTTCCTGCCGCTGCCGACGGACTTCCCGCGTCCTCCCTCCCAGTCCTTCCGTGGCGCCGTCGAGAGCATCACACTGCCGCCCGCGCTCCTCGAATCGCTGGTGCGGCTCAGTCGGAAGGAGGGCACCACCCTCTTCATGACGCTGCTCGCGGGTTTCCAGCTCCTGCTCTCGCGCTACTCGGGACAGGACGACATCAGCGTCGGTACGGCCATCGCGAACCGCAACCGCGCGGAGCTCGAGGGCCTCATCGGCTTCTTCGTCAACTCCCTGGTCATGCGCACGCGGCTGTCCGGCGAGCCCACGTTCCGCGAGCTGTTGCGTCGCGTGCGTGAGGTGTCCCTGGGCGCGTATGCCCACCAGGATGTCCCGTTCGAGCAGGTCGTCGAGGCGCTCCAGATTCCGAGAGACCCTCGCTACTCGCCCCTCTTCCAGGTCCGCTTCAACCTGCAGGACAGCCCCTATGGCCATCTGAAGATGGCGGGGCTCGACGTGTCGATGCTCGAGACGGAGTGGAACTACACCAAGTTCGACCTCCACCTCTTCATGAGCGAAGCCGCCGAGGGCCTGCAGACGTCCTTCGCGTACAGCACGGACCTCTTCAAGCCGGAGACCATCCGCCGGATGCTCGGCCACCTGGGCCAGCTGCTGGAGAACATCGCGGCCAACCCCGATGTGCCCATCACCACCGTGTCCCTGCTGACGACGGAGGAGCAGCGGCAGCTCACCCGGTGGAACACGGCTCCCGCGTTGGCGGCCCCCTCGACGTGCTTCCACGCGCGGTTCGAGCAACAGGCCGTCGCCACGCCGGACGCCACGGCGCTCGTGTCCGAGGACCAATCCCTCACCTATCGACAGCTCAACGAGCGCGCCAACCAGCTCGCCGCGCATCTGCAATCGCTCGGCGTGGGACCGGACCGCGTGGTGGGCCTGTACCTGGAGCGCTCGCTCGACCTGCTCGTGGGCTTGCTCGCCATCCTCAAGGCCGGTGGCGCGTACCTTCCGATGGACCCGGGGCTCCCGCGGGAGCGACTCGCGTTCATGGTGTCGGACCAGCGACTGCCCGTGGTGCTCACGCAGGAATCCCTCCGCGCATCGATTCCTCCGGGTGAGGCGCACGTCTTCTGCGTCGACTCACAATGGAAGGAGCTCGACGGGCGGCCTCGCGAGAATCCACCGCTCACCGTCGAGCCCCAGCACCTCGTGTACGTCATCTACACGTCCGGCTCCACGGGGCGGCCCAAGGGCGTGGGCATCACGCACGGCAACCTGAGCCACTACCTGTCAGGAATCGCCCGCGTCCTCGATGTGCCACCAGGGCTTCGCTACGCCACGGTGTCCACGTTCGCCGCGGACCTGGGCAACACCATGGTCTTCCCGGCGCTCGCCACGGGCGGGGCGCTCCACATCATCTCCGACGAGTGCGCCTCCAATCCCGAGGCCATGGCTGAGTACATGCGCTCGCGGAGCATCGACTGCCTGAAGATCGTCCCGTCGCACCTGACGGCGCTGCTCACGGCGTCCCGTCCCGAGCACGTCCTGCCTGCTAAGCGGCTGGTCCTCGGCGGCGAGGCATCGCGCTGGGAGCTGATGGAGCGGGTGCAGACCCTGGCGCCGGAGTGCCGGGTCATCAACCACTACGGCCCCACCGAGACGACCATCGGCGTGTTGACCTGGGCCGTGCCGCAACGCCTCGTCGCGAAGCCCGCGCCCACCGTGCCGCTCGGCTTCCCCATCGGAGACACCACCACGCACGTCCTCGATGCCCACCGGCAGCACGTGCCTGTCGGCGTGCCCGGAGAGCTGTTCATCGGTGGACCGGGTGTGACGCGCGGCTATCTGGGACGGCCCGAGCTCACCGCTGAGCGCTTCGTGATGTTCGGCGAGGAGCGCGTCTACCGGACAGGAGACGTGGTGCGACGGCTCGCGGACGGAGCGCTCGAGTTCCTCGGCCGTATCGACCATCAGGTGAAGATTCGCGGCTTCCGCATCGAGCTGGGGGAGATCGAAGCCATCCTCTGCCAACAGCCCGAGGTGCGTGACGCCGTGGTGCTCGCGCGCGAGGACGACGTGGGCACCAAGCGGCTCGTCGCGTATCTCGTCTCCCACCCAGGACAGACGCTCGCCACCGAGCCGCTGCGCGAGCGGCTCGCGCAGCAGATGCCGGAGTACATGGTGCCGGCGGTCCTCATGGTGTTGGAGGCGCTGCCCCTCACGCCCAACGGGAAGGTGGACCGCAAGGCGCTCCCCGAGCCCGTGAGCCCCAGCGCTCCGAAGCCGGCCGAGGCACAGGTGCCCCAGTCGCCCACGGAGCTGCTCCTGGCGGACATCTGGAAGCAGGTGTTGCGAGTCGAGCACGTGAGCCCGTCGGACAACTTCTTCAAGCTGGGAGGCGACTCCATCCTGAGCATCATGGTCGTCGCCAAGGCCATCCAGGCCGGGCTGCAGCTCACGCCGCTGGACATCCTGGAGTGCCAGAGTCTCGCGGAGCTCGCCGCGCGCGTGCGCAGCCCCGAGGAGACCCTCGACGAGCAGGCGGTGTCCGGAACGCTGCCGCTCACGCCCATCCAGAATCGCTTCTTCGAGCTGTATCCGACGGAGCGGCACCACTGGAACCAGGCGTTCCTGTTCGAGGTGCACCAGCGGTTGTCGTCCGCGCAGATGGAGGAGGCGGTGCGGAAGCTGATGCGGCACCACGACTCGCTGCGACTGCGCTTCGTGCAGGGCTCCGCCGGATGGGAGCAGTCCTACGCCGGGCCGGACGTAACAGTGCCGTTCAGCCACCACGACTTGAGTGCGCTGCCCGCGAGCGAGCGCGTCCAGGAGCAGGAGCGGCTATCGACCTCGCTCCAGAAGAGCCTGGACCTGTCCGCGGGGCCGCTCATGCGGGTGGCCTTCTTCGACTGGGGACGGGAGGAGCCGGGGCGGTTGCTGCTCATCGTCCATCACCTGGCCACGGATGGGATTTCGTGGCGGGTGTTGATGGAGGACCTCCAGACACTGTGGGAGCAGCTCGGCGCGGGGAAGGAGCTCCAGCTTCCGCCCAAGAGCACGTCGTATCAGGCGTGGGCGAGGAAGCTGTCCGAGTACGCGCAGTCGGACAAGGCGCGGCAGGAGCTGCCCACGTGGACCTCCGAGGTCTACGGCCGGGTGGCGCCGATTCCCCGAGATTTCCCCGAGGGACGAAATCTCGAAGGCTCGACGAGAATCGTGGAGGGCGCGCTCACGCAGGACGAGACGCGCGTGTTGCTCCACCGGATGCGCGAGGTGCACGGCGTCAACGTGGACCACGTGTTGCTGGCGGCACTGGTGCGGGCGCTCACGCAGTGGACGGGCCGAGCGGCCCATCTGCTCGAACTGGACAATCACGGCCGCGAGTCGATTCTCGACGGGGTGGAGTTGTCACGTTCCGTCGGCTGGTTCACGGCGCTGAGCCCCGTGGTGGTGGAGGAACCCGCGGGGGCCTCCGTGGGGACGTTGCTCCAGTCGGTGAAGGAGCAGCTCCAGGCGGTGCCCAATCGAGGCGTGGGCTTCGGAGTGCTGCGCTACCTGAGCCGGGACACCGCGGTGCGGGAACAGCTCGCGCGGCTGCCGAGGACCGAGGTGTGCTTCAACTACCTGGGCCACTTCGACCTGGTGCGCTCGGGCAACGCGCCGCTGCGGCCCGCGTCGGAGTCCGTCGGGCCTGAGCGAGCACTGGGGGGGCCCCGCTCACGCGTCCTGGACATCACGGCCTACGTCTCCGAGGGCACCTTCCACCTCGCGTGGGCGTACAGCGAGAACCTGCATGCGCGCGGAACGCTCGAGGAGTTGTCGTCGGCGTACCTCGCGCACCTGAGGGCCCTGCTCGCCACGGCGGGGGCGGCGTAGGCCCGAGGAGGGCCTCGTCACCGGGGCCCTCCTGAGGGGAGTGCCGCTTGAGGGTCAGGCTGCTTCGTCGGGGAGGAGCGTTCGGAGAAGCTCGTCGTCAGGCCCGAGCGGCCGCCACCCAGCGGGCGGCGGGTTGTCTCCCCGCGCTGACGGCCGACCTTGTCAGAAGAGCGGGCGCCCCTCGGCCAGCCGCCGGCGCACGTCCCGCAGCTGACGACGCAGCGGCGCCTCGCGCACGGCGGCGGGGACCAGGCGCATGAAACGCGCCAGACGCAGGTTGAACTTCTCGAAGGTCCGAGCGTCGTCATCCGTCCACGGCAACTGCATCAGCGCGCGGAACTCCGGCCCCAGGTAGCCCGCGACCAGTCGCTGCCGCAGCCGCAGGACGGGCGCGGGGATGCGGCGACCGAGGTACTCGAGTCGCACGATCCGGGAGAGGTAGTCGCGCGTGCGCTCGTCCATCGTGAGCCCCGCGACCTCCGCCTGCCAGTACGCACCGAAGTCGTCGCGGGTCGCCGGCCACGATTCGGGCGGCAGTTGCAGCGTCGTCCCGAACACGCTCCCCTGCTGGTAGAACCGCTCCCGGAACTCACCCTGCAGCGGGCCGTGCACGCGCTGGTAAGCGTCCTCCGCGCCGACGTACAGGCACGCCGTCACCCAGCGCTGGAGACCAGGGTCGAACGCGTTGTAGCCGACCGGATGCCCGGGCTCGGAGCGGACGCGCGCGTGGGAGGCGTTCGTCGCCCGGCGCATCGCGGCGCGCTCCTCCGCTCCGCCGAGCATCGTCACCGCGACGTACGCCAGCGTGGTGCGGGCCCGCCGCTTCGGGTTCTTGAAGAGGCTGCCCTCGTCGACCTTGCTCTCCATGACGCCGTAGGCGACGGCCTGCCGGGACAGCTGCATGATCACGTTCGCTGTACCGGCGGCGAGGATGAACCAGTTGGCCGCTTGTCGAAGCGCGTCGTTCTCCATCGCGTCCAACTGCTGCCGCCGCGGCGTCTTCGCGAGCGAGCCTCCGGCTTCATCGACCGTGGTCATGCGCGCACCCTAGCGCAGTCGTGAACCGCGGTTCACAGACCCGCGCGACGCATGCCCACGGCGCGCTTATTGGCAATCCTTATTGGCATTGCCTATTGGCAATCGGAGCTGCAGCTCGGTCGCGCTCAGCCCCACCGACAGAGCGTTACTTCGTCGACTCGGTCGCGCCGTCCTCCAACAGCCGGCCCCACAGGGACGAGTCGTCGACGACCAGTCGTCCCGCGGACAGCTTCACGCTCCGGTCGATCTGCGCCTTGCGGAACTGCCTCGGCGGGATGCTGGGCTGCTTGGGGTCCATGTCGTTGACCACCATCTGCTCCTGCAACCGGATGACCTCCGTCGTGAAGCTCAGCGCCGCCGTGTAGTCGTACCGACGCAGCCACCGGCTCGGCAACGAGCGCGACGCCGTCCGGTTCAACTGGAAGAGCGCCGGGCTCGCGCACGCCCCCTCCGCCGTCAACACCGGCTCGTTGATGAAGCGATTGCCCCGCTGCAACAACACCCGCACCGCGCGCTGGCACGCCGTCCCCATCGGCCCCGCGCACCGCTCCCCCTCCGCCACCAGCATCTCCACCCCGCCCATCCGCTCCAACCGCAGCTTCGCGTTCTTCGTCCGCGAGCGCAGCACCCCCAACGCCTTCACCGCCAACCCTCGCGGCGTCGACTCCACCAACGCCACCGGCCCCAGCCCCTCGCCATCCGCGAAGTGACGCGCCACCGCCCACACCAGCCGCAGCTCCGGCCGGATTTCACTCACCACCACGTCCCCCGCCGTCAGCGTCGTCGGAGGCAACATCGCCGCCGTGGAGCCCGCCTCCACGCACTCCCCCGGCGCAGGGTCCTGCCAGAGCACCGGCGTCCCCATGCAGTCCGTGACGGGCGTGGCCACCTGCCACGTCCGCGTGTCGTAACCACTCAGCAGCAACGGATAGAGCACCTCCGCCCGCCACTGGTCCGGAGACAGCGCGTGCACCCCCGTGGGCCGCTCCGAGAAACACAACGCCGCCACCGCCGGCGCCGCGCGCACCGGCGCGGTGCTCTTGCACCCGGCCAGCGCCAACGCGCACCCCAACACCCCACCCCACTTCAACAACCGTGTCTTCCTCATGTCCCTGATGACTCCCGAGCCCGGCGCTTGGACACCACTGAGACCTCCCCGTCACCACTCTTGTTCGCCGCGTCGCCCACGATGGCGTGGTACGCCTTCGCGAACTCCGGTCCGAACAACACCGCGCTCAGCTCGCGCTCCTCCTCCATCAACGTCCGGACCCGCTCCTCCAGTCGCTTGAGCCTGCGCGACGCCTGGAACGGCCACAGCCGCGAGAGGAACGAGCCCCCCTTGCTCCCCTCCAACTCGCCCGGCAACAAGCGCTGGAGCAGGTCCTTCACGCCCTCGCGCATGCCGTTGAGCAAGGCAATCTGGTGGATCATCACGTCCACGAACCCGCCCATCAGCTCCTGCACCCGCTCCGCGCTGTCCGGCGCCTTCCAGTCCAGCAGGTAGCGCAACACCTCGCGCGTGTTGCGACTCTTGGAGAGCGGCGTCACGTCCCGCGGCAGCATCACCGCCATCTCCTGACCGAACTGGTCATGCCCCTGCCGCAGCTCCACGAAGGCGCGGCCGAACGTCTCCAGCACGTCCGCCAACCGGTCCAGGAACCGGTCGATGTCCGCCCCCGACTCCAATCCCTTGCTCCCCGGCAGGTACGAGCGCACGAACTGTCCCAACAACTCCCGCGCCATCACATCCAGCCGATTGGCGCCCCCAGGCGCCACCGGCACCGGCGTCACCTGTGAGTTGCCCCCGGACGACTGCGGCAGCGCCACCCCCAACGAGCGCGCGAACTGCCCGAACTGCGGCTCGTACGCCACCCCGGGCAGGCGCCGCTGCAGCTGCGCGATGAGCGACGCGCGGTCCGCCTCCGGCAGCGTGCCCGCCTGACGGACCATGGACTCGTGCAGCGTCTGCCACGCGCCGCGATACGCGTTGTAGAGCGGCACCAGCTGCTGGATGGTGCTCTGCAAGCCGCTGCTCGAGGACGCGGCGGGCTGCGGCGCCACCACGCGCACGCTGTTGCTCGTCGCGCGGCGTCCGGCCGGAGCCGTCGGCGGCTCGGGGTCCGGAATGGGGATGCCGGAGACGATGGTCCGCTGCCCCGGGTCCTGCCCCTCCAGCTCCTCGTCGAGCGCCGGCACCAGCAGCGTGCGCGGGCTCACCTCGTCCTGGCGGCGGGCCTGTGAAATCGCCGCGTCGCTCAGGGCGGGCAGCATGGAGGTGGCCACCACCTGCTCGCGCCCCTGCACCGGCGTCGGCTTGAAGCTCATGGGCGTCCCGTCATCGGGGCCCTGTAGCGTGGCCAGCGCGCGGAACTGCGTCATGCGCGACTGCCCATCCCCCACCGACGCCGCGGCCTCCCGCGACAAGCGCATCTCGATGGTGCCGATGGTGACCCGCGTCTCCTCGCCCACCCGCACCGGGACGTTCTTGTCGATGCGCCGCCCGTCGATGCTCAAGCCATTCGTCGAGCCCAGGTCCACCACGTGGATGGACTTCGGGTTGAACCGCACGAGCGCATGAAACAGCGACACGAACGTCTTCGGGATGGAGATGTCGTTGAGCTGGTTGCGACCGATGCGGACAGGCGAATGCGTGAAGACATACTGCCGCTCCTTCGGCGGCTGCGTCTCCAGGTCCTTGATGCGGATGACGAGGGGCAGCACGGCTCACTCCTATCCCGAAGCGGTGGGGGGGCGCCCCCCCGGGGGTGTACCTCGTGAGAGTTCGTCACGGCCCGGCGGGAGGCATCATCCCTCCCCCAGGTCCGAGATGCACCACCCGACTGTCACGTGTCTGAGAATGCGAGGTCCCACTCGCCCCCGGCCCCCAGGCCCACCCGCAGGCGGCTCGGGACGCCTCCCGCGGCGAGCCGCTCCAGGACCTCCAACGACAGCCGGGGCATCAGCGAGGCGCGCAGCACGTGGTCCACATTGCGCGCCCCCGAGTCGTTGTCCTGGCAGCGCCGGGCGAACTCCTCGTACACCTCCGGGGCGAACTCCGTCTTGACCCGGTGCGACGTGTGCAGCCGCTCCGCCAGGGCTGAAAGTTTCATCTCGGCGATCTGCTTGAGCACGTCCCGGGCGATGGGCAGGAACGGCACCACCGACATGCGCGCCAGCAGCGCGGGCTTGAAGTGCCGGCTGAGGATGGGGCGGATGGTCTCGCTCACCGTGTCCGTGCTCGGCGCCTCCGGGCCCGCGTACAGCTGCATCAGCGCGTCCGTGGCCAGGTTGCTGGTGAGGATGACCACCGTGTTGCGGAAGTCGATGAGCCGCCCCTCGCCGTCGGACAACATGCCCTTGTCGAACACCTGGTAGAAGAGGTTCATCACCTCCAGGTCCGCCTTCTCGCACTCGTCCAGGAGGACGACGGAGTACGGCCGCTGGCGCACCGCCTCCGTGAGCACGCCACCCTCGCCGTAGCCCACGTAGCCGGGCGGCGAGCCGATGAGCCGCGAGACGGTGTGCTTCTCCTGGAACTCCGACATGTTGATGGTGGTGAGGAAGCGGTCCCCGCCGTAGAGCGAGTCCGCCAGCGCCAGCGCCGTCTCCGTCTTGCCCACGCCGCTGGGCCCCACGAAGAGCAGCACGCCGATGGGCGTGTTCGGGTTGCGGATGCCCGCGTGCGACATGCGCAGCGTCTCCGCCACCGCGCGCAGCGCCGCGTCCTGGCCCCGCACCCGCGAGCGCAGGGTCTGCTCCAGCGAGAGCACCGCGCCCACGGAGCTGCTGCGCAGCTTGCCCACCGGCACGCCCGTCCACCCCGCCACCACGCGCGCCACCACGTCCGGGTCCACCTCCACGTGAATCAGCGGCGACTCGCCCTGCAGCGTCTCCAGCTTCGCGCGCGCCTGGGCCACGTCCGCCTTCAGCTTCGCGGTGTCCGCGCCGGGCTCCGCCGCCTCCAGCGCCGCGCGGGCCTTCTTCACCTCGTCCACCGCCGCCCGCTCCTGCTCCCAGCGGGCCTTCACCGTGGCCACCTGGTCGCGCGTGGCGGAGAGCTTCTCCTCCAGCGTCGGCCCCTCGTCCTCCTCCTTCGGCACGTGCCCCGCGGCGAGTTCCCGCTCGCGCACCCCCAGCTCACGCTCCAGCGCCGCCAGCCGGGACTCCGCCTCCACCAGCTCGTCCGGCCGGGCGCTCTGCTCGATCTTCACGCGCGCCGCCGCCGTGTCGAGCAGGTCCACCGCCTTGTCCGGCAGCTGCCGCCCGGAGATGTAGCGGTGGGACAGCTCCACCGCGGCCACCACCGCCTCGTCGCGGATGGTGATGCCGTGGGACTGCGCATACGTCGGCGTCAGGCCGCGCAGCATCAGCACCGCGTCCTCCTCCGACGGCTCGTCCACCTTGATGGGCTGGAAGCGCCGCTCCAGCGCGGCGTCCTTCTCGAAGTACTTCTTGTACTCGGCCCACGTGGTGGCCGCGATGGTGCGCAGCTCGCCGCGCGCCAGCTCCGGCTTGAGCAGGTTCGCCGCGTCGCCGCCGCCCTGCTGGCCTCCCGCGCCGATGAGCGTGTGCGCCTCGTCGATGAAGAGGATGATGGGCTTGGGCGAGCCCTTCACCTCGGAGATGACCGCCTTGAGCCGGTTCTCGAACTCCCCGCGCACCCCCGCGCCCGCCTGCAGCGCGCCCAGGTCCAACCCGAGCACCTCCAGGTTGCGCATCGACTCCGGCACGTCGCCCGCGACGATGGCCCGCGCCAGCCCCTCCACCAGCGCCGTCTTCCCCACGCCCGGCTCGCCCACGATGATGGGGTTGTTCTTGCGCCGCCGCGCCAGCACGTCGATGACCTGACGAATCTCCCGGTCGCGTCCGAAGATGGGGTCGATCTTCCCGTCACGCGCCTTCTGGGTGAAGGAGTTGGTGAAGCGCGTGAGGGCCTCCTCCCCCCGTCCGCCTCCCGCCGCCGGCGCCGCCGAGGCCGCGCTGCCCACCTCCGCCGCCTCCTTCGAGCCGCCGACCACCTCGTCGAAGACCTTCTTGAGCGCCTCCACGGAGATGGCGTCCAGCGCCGGATAGGACTCCGCGGAGTAGCGCGAGGAGCGCGCAATCCACTGCCACATCAGCGTGCCCGAGCGCAGCCGCACCGCCCCGTGCTCCAGCGAGGCCACCAGCCACGCGTCCTCGAACCACTGGAACAGGCTCTCGGAGAACACGGGCCGGCCCGCGTTGCCCGTGCGCAGCTCGCGCAGCGCGTCCTCGATGGAGCCGATGACCTTCGCGCGGTCCACCTGGAAGTGGCGCAACAGCCGCGAGGCCTCGCCGTCCTCGTCCTCCAGCAGCTGGCGCAGCAGGTGCTCGGGGATGATTTCGTAGCAGCGCGCGGTGCTCGCCCGCGACACGGCGGCCTCCAGCATCCGCGTGGCCGAGGGCGTCAGGCGCCGTACGAGGGTCTTGGGTTCAACGCGCATGATTTCGCTCCAGGGTTTTTGCTGGCGGCGGGTGGGAACACCGAAAGGACGGCGTCATGACGGCGAGGGCGGCGCGGCGCGGCGGGGGGCGGCCGGGAGCGGCACGGTGCGCAGGCGCAGACGCGTGTCGCTCCGGCGCTGCCCCAGGTAACAGTCCTGGCCCAACCGGGAGGCCGACTGGGTCGCCAGACGGAAGCGCGGCAGCTCCGCCTCGCGCACGCCCAGCACCAGCGAGCAGTCCAGAGGGTCTCTCACAACCAGGTCCACCACCTCGCGCACCACCGGGGACAAGTCTCCCTCGGGCATCAGCCGCCGGTAGACGTCCCCCTCCAGGGGCGCGATGTGGATGTCGAAGCTGCCCGAGCGGTCGAACATCTTCGAGCCGAGCAGCGCGGTGCGGCTCAGGTTCGTGTTCGTCCGCCCCAGCCGCATCCGGTTGTCCGCCTCGATGTCCACCCAGTGGCCCGAGAACTGACGCAGCGACACCTTCGCCTCGCCCAGCACGGGCGCCAGCACGTCCGTCAGCGCCAGCTCCAACGTCCCCGCCGTGCGCGAGCGCGCGGCGAGCAGGGGCGCCAGGCGCAAGAGCTGCGCGGAGGACAACAGGCCCGGGTACGGGCGCTCATAGGTGTCCAGCCCGGCGAGCGACAACAGCCGCTGGGACCAGACATCGCTGCCCTCGCGCGTCGTCTCCGCCTGCAGCGAGTAGCGCGACAGCGCCCGGTACAGGAGCGAGAGCATCCGGTGATGGAACAGGTCCAGGAAGTCGCGTCGGCGCGCGGAGTCCGGGTCCTCCTGGGCAATCTCCTCCGGGATGTAGTCCGGCAGCGGCGACACCGCGCCGGTGAGCCCGAGGAACGTGGTCATCACCTCCACCACGCGCGCGGAGCCCTCCAGCTCGCCCGACGGGGGCAGCACGCGGATGCGGCTGACGTCACCCGAGCTGAAGGTGAGCGACGGGTCATGCCGGAAGCGGATAGCCTCCTCGACGACGGGCCCCGTGCCGCCCACGGGCACCGCCTCCGACGTCAGCCGCTCGAGCAGCGCCACCAGCGGCCTGAAGGCCCACTGCCCGGGGCGTTCGCTCAAGCTCTGGACGGCCTTCAGCAGATCGTCTGTCGGCCGTTCCGGGGAAGCCACCGGTACTCCAGTCGAGAGGGTTGGAGGCGCAGCACGAGCTCGCTGAAGGAGTTGAGGCTCACGTGCGAGGCGAACAGCTCGTCGAGCACGCAGCCGAAGAGGAACGCGTCCCCCGGGCCCGTGAAGCCCGCCTCGTCCAGCTCCACCGTCACCTGCACGCCCCGCACGGGCGCGCCCTGGAGGAAGCGGGTGATGGGCTGTCCCTTCACCTCTCGCAGCGCGCCCACGCGCAGCTCGTTGGCGCGCGCGGTGGACTGGTCCGCCGTCGCCTGGAAGTTGTAGAGCGCCAGCATCGACTGCAGCGCGCCGGGCTCCAACAGCGAGCGCTGGTTGAGGCTCAAGTGGGACAAGAGCCGCCAGTGCAGCTCCGAGCCCATGGGCGGCCTGGACGGCCGCGTCACCGCGACGATGTTGCGGAAGCGCGCCGTGGTGGGCGACGCCGCGGTGGGCACGCTCAAGTCCCCCACCTGGAGCCGCGCGGGCAGCGAGCGGTTGGTGCACGTCAGCTCGATGGACAGCGTCTCATCCGTCAGTGACGGCGTCGCGTCGCGCGGGCTGCCCAACGACAGCGAGACGTCCATCGCGTCATCCAGCGGCGACAGCCCATGGTGCAGCCGATAGAAGCGCGAGGCGTTGCCCGTCGCGTGCGCGAAGTCGAAGTACGGCCGGTACTGCTGGCGCTCGGTGCGGCCCTGCGGCAGCCCCGTGACGGAGTCCACCGAGTACACCTCCATGTGCCCCGGCTCCACGCCCGAGGCGCGCACCAGGTGCTCGTGGCCCAACGAGCCGGTGCGCACCGGGTCCGCGGACGCGGCGAAGAGGTTGACCACCGGCACGCAGTGCAGCCGGAAGACGTCCTTGGGCAGCCGCCCCGGCAGCGTGGGCGGACGCTCGAACTCGAAGAGCAGCTCCAGCTTCTGGCCGGTGAGCTCGCTGGCCGCCTGCAGCCCCTTCACGTCGATGAAGAGGAACTTCTGCGGCAGCGTGAAGTACTCCTGCAGGAGCCGGTAGCCCTCCGGCACCGTCGCCGGCCACGGCCACAGGGTGTTGCCCGCCTCCAGGCCCGAGGCGCGGATGCACTCCGGCCCCAGTCGCACGGACGGACCGCCCGCGGGGTTGCGCAGCACCACGCCCTTGCAATGGCGCAAGAGCCACACCAGCAGCATCGACGCCACCGGGAGCTCCGCCTGGATGAACAGCGACAGGCCTTCTTCCGTGAAGATCTCCGCCCGGCCCTGCTCCACCAGCTGCAGCTGCGCGCGCAGCACGGGCGCCGCGGGCGAGGACTGGTCCAGCGTCGTCTCCGCCAGCGTCAGCGGCAGCAGGTCCACCGGCTGCGTCGTGCGGAAGGTGCAGACGGTACCGTCCACGGGCTTGGCGCCCACCTCCGTCCCCGCGGGAATCCGGGAGCGGCCGCGCAGCAGGCGCGCATGGGGGGTGAACTCCACCACCGAGCACGCCGGCACCACCCGCAGGTAGTGCGGCAGCAAGAGCTCCGTCAGCCCGTGAATCACCTCGGGTACCGCCCCGTCGATGCGCTCGCGCACCCGCGCCGTCAGGAACGCGAACCCCTCCAGGAGCCGCTCCACGTCCGGGTCGCCACCGCGCTCCACCAGGAGCCCGGCGAGCGCGGGGTTGACGGTGCCGAACGCGCGGCCCATCTCCCGCAAATATGTGAGCTCGCTCTGGTAGTACTTGCTGAACACCGCGACTCCCCCGCCGTACCGGTTCGCTTACCAGACCTCGACCTTGCCGCCCGGCGACATCTGCGTCCGGAAGCGGAGCATCCCCCGCGCGCCCTTGCCCGCGGGCTGCGCGGTGATTTCGAAGCGCAAGAGCAGCGGGTCCACGTCCGGGACGTGGCGCACGCTCACGTGCTGGATGCGCGGCTCGAACTCCAACACCGTCGCGCGGATGGCCGACTGGAGCGTCTGGATGGCCGTGGGGAAGGTGTGCACCAGGTCGGTGAAGTCCATGACTCCAAAGCCCGGTACCGTGGCCGAGCCGCCCTTGCGCGCGTTGAGCAGCACGCGCAGGTGTTGGGCAATGGAGTCAGTCATGTCCTGCTCACGCTCGGCCGAGCCCGTCCCCACCTCGATTCGCGACAACAACCCGCGTCCCATCCCGTCGCTCCCTCCTGCCTCGCCGCCCCGGCCCGCGCTCCCTTCAGGGAGCACGCGCCATGGCGCCCCTTACTGCTGCTTGTCCCACGTATCCTCGTGCGTCACGCCACCCTCGCTGACCGTCCAGCTGATGGTGTGGAACACGAAGGAGACCTCCTCCAGCGGAGGGTTGGTCGCGGTCGCGGGGACGATGGTGTTCTCCACCACCTGCTTGACGCTGGCGACGCGGCCCTTCGAGAACGTCACCGTGTAGAACTGCTCCGTGGTGCCGTCACCGGTGGGGCTGGGGCGGAAGAACTTGAACGTGGCGTCGATGGCCTCGTTGTTCGTCAGCGCCTTCATCAGGAGCGGCGTCGCCTTGTCGATGCGCTTGCGGATGAGCAGCGGCTGGTACTGGCGGCGGCCCGTGGCGATACCGGAACCGGCCTCGCGCGCGGTGACGACACCCTGCTCGTAGTAGACGCACTCGATGGAGTCCTCGCGACCGAGGCTCGTCTGCGTGCTCGCGCCCTTGATGTCCTTCCCGTTCGCCTTCAGGTACAGATGTACTGTCTCGGCCATGTGGCTCTCCCCCTGCTTGTTGGTGGTGTGACGCCTGCGACGTGGAACAGAAGCCCCCGTGCCGCGAGGCTCCGGACTGCATGGTGGCCGCCGCCCCTGACTGGAACGGCGACCTGAAGGACCCTTCGGCTTCGGGTCTCACGCCCGCTCAGCTCACTCCTTGTCCAGCTTGCCGACGAGCGAGAGCGTGAAGGATGCGCCCATGTACTTGAAGTGCGGGCGGACCTGCAGGTTGCAGCGGTACCACCCCGGCTGCCCCTCCACGTCCTCCACCTTGATGCGGGCGGTGCGCAGCGGGCGGCGCGAGCGCACGGACGGCGCCGGGTCGTCCATGTCCGCGACGTACTGGTTGATCCACTGGTTGAGCTCGCGCTCCAGGTCCGAGCGCTCCTTCCAGCTGCCGATCTGCTCGCGCTGGAGCACCTTCACGTAGTGCGCCAGGCGGGACATGATGAACATGTAGGGCAGCTGGGTGCCCAGCCGGTAGTTCGTCTCGGCGACCTTGCCCTCGGGGCTGTTGCCGAAGAACTTGGGCTTCTGCACGGAGTTGGCGGAGAAGAACGCCGCGTTGTCGGTGTCCTTGCGGAACACCAGGCCGATGAAGCCCTCCTCCGACAGCTCGTACTCGCGCCGCTCGGTGAGGAGCACCTCGGTGGGGATCTTCGTTTGAATCTCCCCCATGGCCTCGTACTGGTGCAGCGGCAGCTGCTCCACCGCGCCACCCGCCTGGGGGCCGATGATGTTCGGGCACCAGCGGAACTTGGCGAACGAGTCCGTCACGCGCGTGGCGAACGCCGTGGAGGCATAGCCCCACAGGTAGCGGTCATGCGAGCCGACCACGTCCTCGGTGAAGTTGAACGACTTCACCGGCACCGTCTTCTCGCTGTAGGGCAGCCGCAACAGGAAGCGCGGCATGCACAGGCCCACGTAGCGCGCGTCCTCGCTCTCGCGGAACGAGTGCCAGCGCGCGTACTGCGGCCCCTCGAACAGCGACTTCAGGTCCTTGAGCGCCGGCAGCTCCAGGAACGACGGCTGACCGAAGAACTCCGGGGAGGCGTTCGCCACGAAGGGCGTATGGGACATGGCCGCCACGGAGGCGATGTTGCGCAGCAGCGTCAGGTCCTCCGCGCCCGGTCCGATGTCGAAGTTGCCCACCACCAGGCCGTAGGGCTTGCCACCGAAGACGCCGTACTCGTTGGAGTAGACGGTGCGGTACAGGCCGGACTTCACCACCTCGGGCGCGTCCTCGAAGTCGGTGAGCAGGTCCTGCTTGGAGGCGTTGAGCACCTCCACCCGGACGTTCTCCCGGAAGTCGGTGCGCTCCACCAGGAACTTGAGCGAGCGCCACGCGGACTCCAGCGACTGGAGCTGCGTGTGGTGGAGGATTTCGTTGACCTGCGCGCTCAGCCGCTGGTCCACCTCCGCGATCATCGCGTCCACCAGCGCCTTGTCCACGCGCTCGGCGGACCGGCCCGGGGCCAGCATCTCCGCGATGAAGGCCTGCACGCCTCGACGGGCCACGTCGTAGCCGTCGTCGTTGGGCTTCATCTTCGTCTCGGACAGGATTTCGTCCAGGAGCGAGGGGGCGGCATCGGCGGTCTCGACCGGGGCCAACGCCTTGGCTTCAGTGCTCATCTGTGTCACGCCTTTTCTGAGTGCGTTTGCGAATGCCGCCCTACTCCGACTTCTTGTCCAGCCCCAGCTCCGCCATCAATCGCTGACGTCCCTCGGTGTCCCCGAGCAGCATCTGGATCTTCTTGCGGAAGGCGGGCACGTTGCCCAGGGGGCCCTTCAGCGCGTTGAGCGCCGCGCGCAGCTGCAGCAGCTGGTGCAGCTCCGGCACCTGGTTGACGATGCCCTCCGGCGTGAAGTCCGCCAGCGTCTGGAACTTCAGCGAGACAGACATGGACGCGTCAGGCTCGTTGGAGAGCTTGTTGGGCACACTCACATCCAGTGCGAGCCCCTGCTTGGCCATCACCTCGTTGAAGTTGCCCTTGTCGATGTTGATGGGCGCGCGCTCCTCCACGGGGCGCTCGTCCTGACGACCGGTGTAGTCGCCCACCACGAGGACCTTCAGCGGCAGCTCGACCTCCGACTGCGCATTGCCGGTCTCCGACTTGTAGACGATGTTGACGCGCTCCTTCGGAGCCACAGACCCTTCCTTGCTCACCGCACGACCTCCTGGTTGGGGATGGCTTCGCTGCCCCCCGTCACAGAGACACCTTCAGCGCAGCACCGGGATCAAGCAGACAAAGCCGATGATAACGGGCAGTGAAGTCAGACACCAGCGCCTCGGGCGACTTTGGAGGAGGCCGCGTGAGCGCAAGCCATCCTTCCAGACACTCCGCCGCGAGCGCCGGCTCCCAGACATCCAGCCCGTGCGTCACCGACTCCCGGTCCAAAGACTCATAGAGGGCCCGCGCCACGGGGGCCTGCCCCGCCGCCGCGCACAGCCGCGCGAGGGAAAGCCGCGCCACGAATCGCTTGCGGCCCGTGCCCGCAGCGCCCACCTGGGTCTGCAACAGCCCGATGGCGCCCGCGGGATTCCCACCCGCCAAGAGCTTGCGCGCCTCGGCCAGCACGTCCTCGCCGCCGTCGTCCTTCTCGCCGCTCGAGGCGGGTGTAACGGATGGCGCCACAGGCGTGGCGAGCACCGTGTCCAGCCAGGTCCGCGTCTCGCCGGAGGCCACGGGCGTGCCGTCGCCGAAGAGCAGCCCGGGGACGGCGGGCATGCGCTTGAGCCACGAGGCCAGCTCGCCCATCAGCGCCTGGCGCGCGGCGCCGTGTCCCAGCTCGCCCAGCGCCCGGGCGCTGAGGAAGTGCGGGTCCAGGAAGAAGCGGTGCTGGACGAGCGCCGACTCGGACTCCTCGAGCAGCTCCACCCAACGCGCGTTCGCCGCCATGCGCTCCAGGTTGGCCCGCAGCGCGGCGGGCGGCGCGGGGATGGTCGTCTTGCCGCTGGCGTCCCCTGGAGGCGGCTGGGCCAGGTGCAGGTAGAGCCCCACGCGCAGCAGTCGGTAGGGCATGGGCTCCGCGGGCGACGCGCGCCGCACGAGCCCCGCCGCGCTGGCCAACGCCGTGCCCGTCTGGCGCAGGAAGTCCACCGCGCCCTCCGCGCTCGCGAGCGCGCCCACCTCGGGCATCGCCGCCGTGGGCGCGGCCACCGGCGCGACCTTCGGCGGAGGTGGAGGCGCCGCGACAGGAGGAGTCGGCGCGCTCGGCGCGGGTGCGGGCTTGTACGTGACGGGGGCAACGGGCGGCGGGGGCGGCGCGGCCTCGGGCAGCGACGCGAGCAGGCGCTGGACACTCTCCAGCAGCGGGCGCATCGCGGGCCCGTTCACCTCGAACTTCTGGCGCGCCACCTCCGCCAGGCGCTTGGCCGCGACGTCGAGCGCCTCCACGCGCTCGCGGTCCGACGCGCCCACCTCCAGCGACGGCAGCTGATTGGACGCGCGCTCCACCAGCCACGTCACCGCGTTGGAGCGTCCGCGCATGCGCGCCAGCTCCGGGAAGAGCTCCGGCCAGTAGCGGTCCATCAGCTCGGAGACGACGACGAGGCCCGTGGCGAGCCCCTCCAGGCCCTGCGTCTGGTACAGGCCCTGGGCCAGATACGTGGCGATGCGCAGGTCCTTCGAGCTCGACTGGAGCACCTTGCCGCTGGAGTCCAGGACGAGCGCCCAGTCCACGGCGCCGCCGGTGACGGACTCCAACTTGGCCACCTCCGCGAGCACGGCGAGATAGCCGGGGTCCGCCTTGGCCGCCTTGCCCGCGGGGGACGCCGCCGACACGGGTTCCAACCACTCCTTCGCGCGCTGCTTGAGCTGCTCCAACGTCATCGCCATCTCCCCTCCTTTCGCCGTGCGGACTTCGTGCTCAGGTCCCGAACGCCGCGAGCAGGGACTCCACCGTGGTGGTGGGGTCCTCGAGCGCCTGTCGTCTCGCGGGAGTGAGCGCCTTCTGCGCGCTGTCGATGGCGGACTGCTGCCGGGTGAGCAGCGGCCACACCTTCATGCTGGAGTGCTCGGGCTTCGCCAGGTGCATCAGCAGCGCGACGCCCGGCGTGCCGATGGACAGGAGCAGCCGTGGCGACGACCCCTGGTGCCAGAACATCGCCGGGGGCATCGAGCGCCAGGCCAGCTGCCGCTTCGCCAGCTCCGCCCAGCAGAAGGGCCCGAGCGCCTCCGGGAACGGACACTCCAGCGTCACGCCCGGCTTCGCGGGCTCCTTGCCGCGCTCGGCCTGACAGGCCTTCAGGAAGGTGTTGAACGCGTAGTAGGCCACGCCGGGCGCCGCGCCGTCGCCCTGCAGGCGCTGGACGAGCGGCCCAGCGGGGCTCGACTCCAACCGTCGGCGCTGCGCGCTCGCGCCCATGGCGTCCGCGGAGGACACCGCGCAGAGCGCCTCCACCCGCGACTCCAGCTCGCTGGCGGACAGTGTCGCGGCGTCCGCGAGCAGGCGCGCGCCGGCGGCGAAGAAGGCCCGGAAGCTGTCGGGAATCGAGGGGAACTGCTCCGCCGCGCCCGCCGCGTCGACGGCGACGTACACGGCGAGCGGGAAGACGCGCCCCACCTTGTCCGTGCTCGTCGCCAGCGTGCCCACCAGGGCCTGGCGTCCGCCGGGCATGGTGAAGACGAAGCACGTGGGCTCCGAGGGCAATTGGGTGTTGGCGCGCCGCACCGCCTCGTGCGACTCCTCCAGCCACCGGTGGAAGGCCTGCGACACCGCGTCCGCCGCGTTCCAGCGGATGAAGTCGCCCTGACACGGCGCCTTGCCCAAGAGCGCCACCTGGTTGCGGCCGACTACCCCGAGCATCCCGAGCCTCCCTTCGCGATGACACGTGGAGGACTCATCCCCGGCGCGCGGAACGGCTGCATCAGCTTGGGGGTGCGGCCCGGGGACACGCCGAAGAACGGCGAGGCGCTGCGCGTCGGCCGGAAGTCGATGACGACCTCGGCATCCAGCGAGGGCATCGACCACGTCACCGAGAACGTCCGACCGGCTCCCGAGACACTCGGCGTGCCTTCTTCCATCAGGCGGAACAGGCCCCACTCGCCCTCCTGCTCGAGCGTCTCCGTCTTCCCCTGGTTGTTGCGCACGCGGATGGTGGCGCCCAACGACTTGCCGCCCTTCCCGGGCCACTCGTAGTTGTGCCACTCCTCGGGGCCGTTGTTGTACTCGACCGTCTGTCCGTCCACCGTGAAGCGGATGGAGGAGAGCTTCGGCGAGGGGCGGATGTGGAAGGCGAACTTCACGCCCGGCTCGGGGTCCCGCGCGCCGAAGAGCGACTCGGAGATCTCCCGCGAGCGCGCGAGGAACGAGAGCACGGAGCCGTAGTACATGTTGCCGCCCGCGCGGCCCGCGCGCGTGACGAACTTGAAGCGCGTCCCCGACTGCTCGACGTGGCTCTTGAGGACGCCGCCGTAGAAGCCCCACAGCGTGCCGGACTCGAAGCGGTAGAAGTCCCCCACGTCCGCCACCGCCGCGTCCTGCCCGTTGCGGTTGAAGGGGTAGTGCCCCGCGAGCTTCTGCTTGAAGGCGTTGGCCACCTCGCTGCACCACTGGTCGCTCGCCTTGCCACCCTGCTCGCGGATGGTCAGGTCGGAGATCTTCTCGATGGGCGGCCACAAGAGCGCCTCGATGCGCGGGCGCCACCCCACCTCCTGCGCCTGGATGAGCGACTGGATGATGACGCGCGCCGTCTGCACCCGCGTCATCATCGCGGCCGTCTCCGACTGGCTCTCCATGGAGGCGCGCTGCGCGTCGCGGAGGAACTGCAGCTGCTCCTGGTAGATGTCCAGGGGGATGGCCTCGGGCGGAGGCGCGTCGGGCCCCTTCGCCTGCGGCGGCGCGGCACCGAATTTCAAGAGGCCCGCGAAGGCCGGCTCCACGTCATCCGCGGTGTAGTCACGCTCCTCCTCCTCGCTCGGCGCCTCGTCCTCGGAGAGCTTCCCGTTGGCGAACCGCACGCCCGACTCGATGACCTTCCCCTTGGGACCCAGCTTCTGCTTGAGCTTTTCGAGCATGCCGTCCACGTCGGACTTGCCCTCCACCTGCTCTCCGCCCAGCCGCACGTTGAAGGCCACGGTGCGGAAGAGCTTTCCCAGCGGAGGCGGCTCGCCGCGAGTGAGGTCCTCCAGCATGGCCAGCGCCACGGTCGCGTCCGTGGGCTCCTTCATGCTCAGGGTGCTGAGGAACTCCTTCCACTCCTCGATGTACTGCTTGTAGTAGGCGGAGCGCAGCGCCCGCTCCTGGCGCGCCAGCTCGATTTCGTTGGTGGAGTTGGCGTCCTTGTCGAGCACCCAGATGTCCGCGCCCTGCAGCGGGTGCTCCAGCTTGGGCTCCACCACCTTCTCCCAGCCCTTGCGCGTGAAGGCGGCGCGCACGCGGCCCGTGCCCTTGATGTGCTGGGCGGTGCTGCCCAGGATGAACGAGAGGGTCACGTCGTACTGGTCCTTCTTGCGCGACACCTCCGAGATGAGCTGCGCCAGCGCGAGCTCGGAGAACGGCAGCCGGTCCAGCACCACGCGGACGTCGCGCACCACCTGGTCATTGCGCGTGAAGGCGAGCGCCGGGTCCTGCGCCAGCAGCTTCGCGTACAGGTCGATGTGGTTCGCCATCTGCATGGTGCGGTGGGCGCTCTCGGTGAAGCCCGCCTTGCGCCCCCATCGCTCCCGGAGGCTGTTGACGATCCACTCGCGCTCCGCCTCACCGAGCTGCGGCTCGCGGGGCGTGCGAGGTCCGGAGAGCAGCAGGTGCAGCTTCAACCGGTCGAAGTAGAGCGCGTAAGAGCTCGCCGTGGGGCGCTCCTCCCGGTCGCGCGCCTTCTCCACCCAGGCCTTCGAGTCCTTGAGGTCCCCCGTGAGCACCGGGTCCACCAGCACGCGGCGCACGGTGGCGCCATAGAACGCGCCGAGCGGCCCCAGCAGGTCGTCGCCCCGGTACATGCCGAAGCGCATCCCGGTGGGCGGGCCGTCCTCCTTCCACAGGAGCAGCTGGTCGAGCTGCTGCCGCATGGGCATCATCGCGTCGACCATCTTCCCGGCGCCGCCGTCCTTGTTGGCCTCCTCCAGCTTGAGCGCCTGCGCCATCACGCGCGTCGTCTGGATGAACTTGCGGTTCTCGAAGAAGGACATCGCCGGGAACAGCAGGATGAGCAGGGCGACCGCGAGGCAGCCTCCGGCGTACGCCAGCTGCATGCGCTTCTGGCGCTGCACCTCCGCGGAGCTGCGCATCGCCAGGTTCTGGTCCGGGAACACCACGTCCGCGAACATGTCCCGCAGGAAGTAGGAGCGGGACTCCACCGCGGGGCGGCTGCCCGAGGGCGTGGTGGTGCGACGGATGCCGAAGGCCTCCGCCATCTTGTTCATCACCCGGTCGATGGGGCTGCCTTCCTGCGTGCCGCTGGTGAAGTACACCCCGCGCATCACCGGCGTGTCCGCGTAGACGTTCTCCGCGAACAGGGCCTGCACGAACTCGATGAGGTTGCCGCGCAGCCCCTCGAACTGCTGGGGGAAGCGGAAGATGCGCTCGCGCGTCTCCGGGTGTCGCTCCGAGCCCAGGCGCACGATGGAGCGCTGCTCCACCACCTCCGCCAGCTCGTCGAAGCGCACGGCGAACGTCTCGCCGATGGCCTCGCGCGCGTCCTCGGGCCGCAGCGTGAAGCCCCAGATCTGCCCGCGCTCCGTCTTCGCGAGGTCCCCGAACAGGTCCACGAAGCCCGCGAGCAGGTCGCACTTGGTGAACATCACGTAGACGGGGACGATCATCTTCAACCGCTCCATCACTTCGTCCACGCGCTCGCGGATGGTCTGCGCGAGCTGCACCGTCTGCTCCTCGTCGATGCCGATGAGCTCCCCCACGCTCACCGCCACCACCAGCCCGTTGACGGGCTTGCGCGGGCGGTTGCGCTTGAGCATGTCGAGGAAGCTCAGCCACTCCTCGCGGTCATCGTCCTCCGTGGTGTAGCGGCCGGCCGTGTCGAGGATGACGCCCTCGTTGGTGAGCCACCACTCGCAGTTGCGCGTTCCGCCCACGCCCTTCACGCCGCCGCCGCGCGCCGACAGGTACGGGAACTGGATGCCCGAGTTGCGCAGCGCGGTGCTCTTCCCGGAGCCCGGCGGGCCGATGATCATGTACCAGGGCAGCACCGACAGCGCGTCCTTGCCCTGCCGCGCTCGCGCGAGCTTGGAGGACTTGAGCGACTGGAGCGCCTTGGAGAACTCGGCCTGCATGGCCTGGATCTCCTCCTGCTGATCCGGCCGCACGTTCTGCAGCTGCGCGTCCGCCTGCACGCCCAGCTCCCGCTCGATGTCGCGCGCGGCCTTGGACGCCAGGTGGCGCTGGTACAGGTACGCGCCGATGACGATGGCCACCAGCAGCACGGTGGGGACGATGGCGCCCCACAGCGGCAGGCTGAGGAGGATGACGACGGTCCACACCATGACGATGAAGACCGCGATGAACAAGGTGAGCAGCAGCATCGCGAGCGTCCTAGGGCTGCTGGGGAGAGGAGGCCGCGACCTCCTCGACGAGGGAGGACACGCTGCTGGACAGGCCGATGCGCAGGCCGGTGTAGACCAGCAGCGCGAAGACCACCGCGGCGGCGGAGATGGCCAACAGGGGTAGCGTGCGCTTGGCGCTCACCGCGCTGTCGGGCGGACGGTCTCCATGGGGCGAGAGCGTCTCGGTGTCGAACTTGTGCGTGCGGGAGAGCTCCCGCTGCAGCGTCTCGGTCAGCTGCATCAGCTCCAGCTCGCCGCCCCGCACCCGGAAGCGGCCCTTGAAGCCGAAGATGAGGCACAGGTAGTAGACGCGGAGGATTTCGGTGCGCTGCGAGTCCTTGCGCACCTCCTCCAGCCGCGTGAAGAACCCGTCACCGGCGCGGTTCTCCCGGAAGTAGTGGAACTGGAGCAGGTTCGCGAGCCAGTACTCCCGGAAGGTGTCGGCGCGCGCCAGGGCCAGCTCGTCGGCGAGCGCGACGATGGGATAGGCAATCTCCTGCGCGTCCTGGTGGTTGAAGCCCAGCTCCCCGGCGCGCTTGAGCAGCCGGTCGAAGAACGTGCGCAGCTGCCGGTGCACGAGCTCCGCCGAGGGGAGCGCATGGTCCCCGAACTGCCTCAACTGCAGCAGCGCCCCGAAGCACTCCTGCGTGATGGAATTGATCCGGTCCATCCTGTCGATGCCTCCACCCCATGTCGACAGGGAGCCTCACCGCGAACCGCCACTCGCCGGTGTTTGGACGGCCCCCCGCACGACCTTGTTTCAACGACTGACGGCGTTCTTCTTCGCCGGAGGCCCCCCGCTTCCCCCCTTGGGGACCGCGAGCAGCTCCAGCTTCGTCTTCGATGGCTCGAACGGACGTGGCAGGTACACGGCCACGTTCTGCTCGCTCATCACGTTCTTCCAGTAGGGGTCGCCGCTCTCGAGCGAGAAGTACACGACGCCCGGCTTCACCGGCACCTCGGCGGGCGGGCGGAAGGTGACCTCCACCGGCACCCCCGGGGCGGCGGCCTTGATGATGTCGCGTATCTCCGCGAAGTTGGCGATCTTCGAGAGCACCGGCAGGCTCTTGGCGACGTCCGCCTCGGGCAGGTCGCTGCGCACCGCGAGGATGAACTGCGAGCACTTCAGGAAGCGCTCGTCCTCGATGCGCCCCAGGTGCATGCCGTCCTTGCGCGGCTCCAGCGACACGGTGATGCACTGCTCGATGGCCACCACGTCCAGGAGCTTCTGGAGCACCTGGAACAGGCCCTCGAAGGTGGCCCGCAGGTTCGTGTACTGGAACTTGGGCAAATCGCCCGGGTCCGCCTCCGCGGAGAACGTGGAGAGCTGGCCCGCCGCCTGGCACAGGAGCAGGTACACCATCTGCGGGTTGAGGTCCGCGACCTCCACCACGTGCGCCACCTGGGGGATGAGGCCGTTGAGCGCGCTCAGCTGCAGGTACTTCGTCACGTCCCCGGCGGTGAACTCGAGCGCGGTGGCGTCGCGGTGCCGGCGCCCGTCCGCGAGCTCCCGCTGCTTGCCCTGCATCGCCTTGAGGATGCTGCGCATGCGCTCGAGGATGAAGGGCGAGGCGGACACGCGCAGGCACGGAGGGATGTAGTTGCCCGCGAGCGCGACGCCGCCCGTCTTGTCGCGCACCAGCTCGGCGATCTTGATGACGTCGTAGTCCTCGCGCGCCTCGGTGCCGAAGAGCAGCCGGAGGTTTCGCTGCGCGAAGGCCACCGGCACCACGGACTCGGCCGCCGCCAGGTCCGGCACGGTGCGGTTGACCAGGGAGAAGCGCGGCGCCGTGGTGGACTCGTCCGGGGCGCCATAGCTGGCGATGCCGTCGCGCTCGCGCGCCACGCCCAGGTACACGTCCAGCGAGCGCTTGTTGGCGCTGAAGTGCTCCTCGATGGGCCGCGTCTGGGGGGCCTCGGGCTGGCCGCGCTCGAAGGACAGCGGCAGGCCATCCGGGAGGATGCCGGAGAAGCGCAGCAACTGGAACTGGCCGGCGGAGAGCGCCTTCTCGTCCACATCCTGCTCCACCACGCCCCAGTCGTACGGCGTCAGCGCGCCGAGCCGGGCCGCCAGCAGGCCCTCGTGATAGAGGTCCGACTGCTGCAGGTGCTGGGGATTCATGAACATCCCCTCGGACCAGACGACCCGCTGCGGCGTCTTCATCTGCGGACCTCGCCGGCCCGGGCCTCGACGCGGTAGTCCTCGACGAGGAAGCGCAGCGACGTCTCGCGCGGCGCGCCCGGGCGGCAGTCCTCCGGCTTCACCGCGGGCAGCCGCTCCACGTCGCGCCACACCACGCCCGCGGGACGTCGGAACACGCCCACCACGGCGAGGTACTCCGCCTTGGGCGCGCGGTTCACCTCGCGCGAGAGGCGCTGGCCCGGCTCCAGGGTGAGCTCGTCGACGGCGAGCAGGTCCTCCTCCAGCACTTCCTTGGGGCGCTGCCAGAGGTCCTGGAACTCCGCGGCTTCGAAGCGGCGCGAGTCCTTGAGCTGGTAGACCTGGACGTTCGTGGGCAGCGAGCGGCCCTGGTCATCCGGATTGAGGCGCGCGCCGGCTTCCAGCTGGATGAGGAATGGGGGCGGCTGCTCACACGCCGCCGGGGGCGGTGGGTTGTGGGCACAAGCACCGGCGAGCAGCCCCAAGAGCAGCGTCACTCCCGGGAAAAACCAGACGCAAACCCGCGCCCGTGGGCCGAAGCCCCCCCCACTAACCGGCATGGCATCCTCTCTGAAGTTTGCGACGCGCCAGCAGAATCGCTCACAACGTGCCACAGCCACCCCTTTCAGTTCAAGACAGGGCACATCCCGGCGCAGGGATGTCATTGACGCGGCACGGCGCGAATTTCACCCAGGAATAATCAAGTGTTACTGTTCACGGAAAGTGCGTAGCCTCACGCTTCACGGTGGGTCCGTCAGCCCTTGACACGTGTGGCCGACGCGTGAAGCCAGGTTGGCGACCTGGCGACCGCCCATGGACACACATCGGCGCACTTGTTCAGGTGGGCGGGGCGGCCCGAAGCAGCACCGCGCCCCGGTCGGGCCCCAGCGAGCTGCTCACGCACAGGCAATTGGTTGCCGTGGGGGCGCCCCGGAGAAAGGCCTGCGAGGCGATGATGGCCGCGGTCGGCAGCGTGGCCGCGCCCAGGTCCCCGAAACGGAGCGGAAGGAAATCGACGGGCAGATCATCCACCGCGATGGGGCGATAGCCCTTTCCTCCGTCCATGCCTCCGGGAGCCAGGGCCCGGGGCAAGGCCAGTTGAAGCTCGCCGCTGCGGTAGCTCTCGTTGTTCACATCCCCCAGGAGCCACTCCAGTCGCCAGTTCGGGTCGCGTTGGCTTCCCGTGGCCGCGCGGATGGCGTGCGTCAATCCCATCCCGGAGCATGGCGCCTCGGACAGGAGGGCCCCCGGCTCCTGCCCCAGCCCCACGGCATCGACGAGGGCCAGCACTGGCATCCCCGCGCTCGCGGCCGCGCGAGGACGGGTGATGACCAGGAACGCCGCGCCCTCGCCTGGAATCAGCGAGTCCATGTTCTCGCCATCGAACAGCCGGGACTGCGCCATCAATTCGTCCATCACGTCAGGGGCATGGAAGGTGTCCACGCCTCCGACGATGGCCGCATCCACCTGCCCCGAGGTCACGTCCGCACACGCCTCCGCCAGGGCGAACGCCAGCGACGCCGCCCCTCGCGGCACCGCGATGACGGGCGCGCCCGCGGCGGCGCGCTCACACCACCGCTTCACGTGGCCCTCCAGGTGTCGGCGCTCGACCGCTCGCGCCTTCGAGGCCTCGGGGCCGTAGCGCTCGGGAAGCCCCAACCACAGCCGCAGGCGCGCGTCCCCACGGAGCCGGGCCAGCGGCGCCTCGAGCTGGCCGAGCGCTCCGTCGACCAGCGCCATCATCCGCTCCACTCCGCACAAACGGGGCGGCAGGGTCCGCGCCGACAGCATCGTGGCCCGCGTCCCGTTGGCGCAGCGGAAGGGGCCCTCCGTCACGCCCACGGCCTCCGCGCGCCAGAAGGCCCATGTCTGGTGGGCATCGAAGGCGAGGCCGTTGAAGGCGCCCATCGCGTACAGCCCGACGTCGCCCCCCTTTCCCATCCACGAGCCATTCGGGCGGCCCGTCATGACAGGCGCTCCTTCTCGAAGACGTTGATGGCCGAGAGCTCACGGGCCCGCTTCGGCACCGGGACGACGGAGCGCCACGTCAACTCGAAGCGCCGCTCGTTGGGCTCCAGCAACACCGTGTCCAGCACGGGGCGGTGCTCCACGTCGCCCTGCGCCGTCACGGCCACGACGCCGAAGAAGAGCTTCGGCAGCTCGAAGCGCAGCTGCCCGCTCTCGCTCATCCCCTCCACCTCCACCAGCTCGCCGCCGGTCAGGTAGGACGGGCACACGAGGCCCGGGGCGGCGACGTTGCGATAGCGCTCATCGAAGTCCAGGGGAGGCAGCGGCATGCGCTCCTTCTGCCAGCGGTCGTCGTACGTCCCCGCGAGCCGCAGACGTGGCTCGAACTGGGGCCCGATGGCTCCGACGCCCGCGGGCGTGGGCCGGGAGCGCACCGAGCTGATGAGGTCCGAGGGGTCCTCTATCTGGGGCGCGGGCTTGTGCTTCAGGGAGTCCGCGTCCGCGACCACGCCGCGCCCGAGCGGGTTGCGGGGCTCGTGGGCGAGCTTCCGGGGGTTGCTCGTGTCGAGGCCGCCGTACGCGAGCTCCCAGCGCAGGGGCACCTCCTGGAAGGGCTGCGGCGCGGTGAGCGACAGGCCCACGACACCGGGGTACCAGACGCGCGTTCCGAAGACCCGGAGGCGCTTGCCGACAGGGCCGACGCGCACCGACACGTCCAGCACCTTCGTGGGCTCGCCATGGACGGCCATCGCGCTGCCCGCCACCACCACATCCGTACTCGGCTTGCGCAGGCCGACGTCGGCCGGACGTCGGATGCTGCTCTGCTCCGCCTCCGGCTCCCAGAGTTCGTCCACCCGCCGCACCTGGGCACCACCTTCGCGACGCACGTGGCCGATGCGAACGACGGAGAAGCGCTGCTTGATGACCACGGCGATGCAGGGGGCGCCGTCCTGCCCGAACTGGGGCAGGAGCTGCACGGTGGCGGGGGTGCGCGTATTGAGCTCGGGAAGGACCATCTCAACGCCTGAGGGAAAGGGGCCAGGTGCCAGCCGCCGCGGGGCGTGCCTCCGGGGCCTCGCGCCACCGGTCGATGGCCTCCTGCTGGCGGGCGACGAAGTCCTGGGGGTCGAACGGATGGGTGGCGCCCGTGCGCGCCACCAGCTCATGCCAGGCGAGCCGCCGCTCGCGCATGGACGCGGGAGCATGCTCGAGCTCCCACAGGCTGTCCTGCGTGGACCACAGGTGGCCCCAGCGATAGCGCTTCGTGTCGGAGGCCCGGGCGCCGTGCTTGCTCCACCAGGCGGCCCACACCTCCGGGTCCGCGGACAGCTCCAGCTCCAGCGGCGGAGGCGAGAACGCACGGGTGAAGGGCTCCTCCCCCTTCTCGTACTCCGGATCCGGCGCGTCATCCGTGAGCGAGGCCCCCGTGATCCGCTGTAGGGCGCCCACCGCGTCCACCTGCCCCGCGCGCAGTCGCGTCAGGAGGAACTCCATGAAGCGCGTGCCGCCATACCAGCCGAGCGCCTCCACCACGATGGATGACAGCCGCGGGGCGCGGAGCGCGGCCTCGAAGTCCGCGCTCGCCTCCGTGCCTCCCCCCACCGCTGCCCACAAGGCCGCGCCCGCGAAGCCTCCATGCCCCTCGGCCAGAAGCTCCCGAGCGTACTCGAGGCCCGTCGGGGAGCGCCGCAACAGGAGCGCCTCGATGGCCGAGGACACCACCTCCGCCTGCTCGTGGCGCAGCAATCGCGCAGTCTCGCGCAGATCCAGCTCCCCTCGGACCCGGCGGAGCGCGCGGGCCCCCTCCAGCACGAGCTCGGGCGATTCACTCCACACCAGCGACAATGCCTCGGGGCCCGACAGCACACCGCGACGGCCGAGCACCCGCGCCGCCAACCGGCGCGCCACGCCCTGCTCCTTCCACCAGCGGCGCAGCAGCCCCTCGACTCCGGGGTGCGGCGCGAAGAAGAGCGCGTCGGCCGCGGCGTCGAACACCTCCGGGACCTCCAGGCCCACGGTCCGCAGCAGCCGCTCCAC
The DNA here is from genome assembly GCF_024198255.1 of Myxococcus guangdongensis. Lineage (NCBI taxonomy): Bacteria > Pseudomonadati > Myxococcota > Myxococcia > Myxococcales > Myxococcaceae > Myxococcus > Myxococcus guangdongensis. The sequence goes on along the minus strand of NZ_JAJVKW010000022.1, from coordinate 138,335 downwards.
CTGGTGCAGCGCGTCCTCTCCCGCCAGACATCCGTGGAGGAACAGGACGCCCCATGACATCTCGGGGTCCGGCAGCGGGCGCTCGTCGAGGAGCTTCACCAGCTCCGGCAACACCCAGAGACCACAGGCGAGGATGCCGTCCACCCGCGCCAGCAGCCGCTCCTCCACCGGGCGCAGCTCGCTCCACAGGTCGCCCTCGTCCGGCTGGCGCATGAGGCTCATCATCGCCACGTCCTCGAAGAAGGACCGGGCCCGGGCAAGCTCCACGTCCTCTCGGCGCAGCGTCTCTCCGAACTGCGCCCGCTCCAGCGCGTCGCGCTCGACCGGGGGGCGGGGCTTCTTGGGGGGAGCCGGTGGCTCCGGGGGGGTCCGCGCGGGCACGGACAGGGCGCGGGCCTGGGCCTTCGTCCGGGCGAGCAGCGCGTCCAGGTCCGCGAGCGTGACGGACGGGCCCTCCGGCAGCGTGGCCACGGTGGGGAGGGGCTCCAGGTCCGGTGGCTCCTCCCACTGGAGGACGATGGCGGGCACCAGCGGCGCGCGCGCCAGCTCGGTGAGCGTGGGCACGTCGCCCTGGGCCCTGGGGACGTGATGGACGTCGGGCCGGGGCAGGCGGAGGGGCTCCCTCGGCGCGTGGAGCAGGGAGTCCCGGAAGCCGCGCACCACCTCGTCCACCGCGGCGACATGGCGTCGGACCACGGCGTCCTTGCCGCGCGCGGACCGCAGCGACTTGAGCGCCGCCGCCGCCCGCCCGCGCACGGTCTGCGCGTGTTCGTGGAACGCGTCCGAGCCCGCCTCGGCCGCGAGCGCCTGGTAGAGCGCCCCGAGCGAGGCCGTCAGGTGCCGCTCCACGGCCCGCAGGGGGACGGTGGGGTCCTTCACGTCCCGCAGTCCCACGAGCACGCCATCCAGCAGGGCGCGCACCCGGGACAGGTCCAGACTCCGCGAAACGTCCTCCCTGGTCTGGCTCATCTCGTCATGTCCCGCTCCGGTGCCCGAGGACGCGCCTCAGGCCGACCAGTCCTCCGCGCCCACCAGTCGCCGCAGCCAGGCGCCCGTGCGCTGAGTGTCCGTGAAGGCGCCCCAGAACTCCGGGAGCTCCTTCACGAAGTGCGGCTCGAGCAGCCGGGCCACCTCCGCGTAGGACTGGGGATGGGCGAAGCGGTTGAGGTCTCCCATCGTGGGGAGCGCGCCCGCGCGGAGCAGCAGCCCGGAGCGGACCGGCAACGACTCCACGCTGGGGGCTGCTCGGACGGCGCGCTCCAGCGCCGCGACGTCGAGCTCGAGCGGCTTCGTCAAGGGCTCGCCGAGGTAGGTCAGCCAGTTGCTCCCCGGCAGCCCCAGGGGCGCGTGGGGCGCCATCTCCTCGGCGTCCTGGATGTCGAGCCCCAGGTAGCGCTGGGCCCACACATAGAACTGGTTGAAGGCCAGCTTGGGGTGCAGCACGTTCCAGCGCGCCACGTAGCCGCCGACCAGCGAGTACAGCGGGCCGATGTCCGCGAGTCCGGCGGCGAGCGCCTGGAGGTCTTCCGGCGCGTGCCCTTGCGGCAGGGTCAGCTCCAGCACCCCGGCGCGGGTCGTCCGGCGCGGGTCGATCTCCGTGTACGAGAAGCCCACCGAGGGGCAGTTGGGTTCGTCCGCCAGGCGGAGGAAGAAGTGGTGTCGGGGCCACTCCAGCATCAACGCGCGTGAGGTCAGTCCGTCGCGCAGGGAGCGCAGCATCCGTGGGCCCACCTCGCCCCATTCGGTCATCACGGACGTCGTGTAGTAGCGGAGCAGGTCCGCGGAGGGCAGCGCCAGCATCAGGTCCAGCGCCTGTTGCGCCCCCTCCCGGGCCCAGAACCGGGGGTCGGCGAGGTACGCGGTCAACCCGAGCTCCACTCGGACGACGACGTCCTCGGTGTCGATGTGGACGCGTGGGTCCAGGAGAGGTTCGGACATGGCGAGGCGTCCGCGGGCTCAGCCGTGGTTCCCGAAGCCCGGGCTGCCGGTCATGAGGAAGCTCTTGCCGCCGACCTGGCAGTTGGGACAGCCGACCATCGCGGACCCCAGCTTCATGTTCACGCCGGTGACGATGTCCTTCTTGGGCGTGGAGGGAGGCAGTTGCCCCACGCCGGCCTCGTTGCCCTTCACGCCGGAGAAGGTCGAATCGGTGTTGGGGACCTTGCCGCCCTTGTGCTTCACCTTGGGGACCGGCTTCTTGATGCTGCCGGTGTCGGTGGTGATGGGGAACGGGACGGGGATGCCCTGAGGTCCCGCCGGAGGCGGCGGCGCGGGCACCAGGCACACGTTGGGCGCCATGGGGACCATGTTGAGCTTCTGCTTGCTGGTGCCGGCGGACATGCCACTGGTCGTCAGGCTCATGGTTGCCTCAGTTCAGGTTGATCATCCGCGCGAGGATCTTCGCCACCTCGCGGGCGCGCGTGAGGATGCGCGTGCCGTAGAGCTCCACCTCGGAGCCCTTCACCTGCACGAAGGCCCCGGCCGTCTTCACGGTGGCGCCCTGCCGGGCATGCAGCTCGAAGCGCTCCACCTCCGAGTCCACGCGCCCCTGGCGGTCCACGCGCAGGGCGCGCGACGTCTGCACCACGCCCACGAGCACGGGGGGCGAGGCGAGCTCCACGAGCACCCGCGCTCCGTCCTCGAGCGCCTCGCGCACCAACGCCGGGTCCACGGAGGCATCCAGCGAGAGCACCTGGTCCCGGGCGCCGAGCCGCACGCGCCAGCCCTGGGGCTCCTCGGCCAGGACGGTGGCCAGTCGCACGGAGCCGTCGAGCTCCGGTTGGGACGAGGCCTCGGGTTTCGGGGTGGAGCCCCGCTTCACCGGGGCACGTCTTGCTCTCTGTCGGGCGGGCTTCATGGTGGGCTCCTGTCTAGATGCTTCCCAGTTTGTTTCCCGCGCGGGAGGTCAGGAGGAAGTCCTTGCCCCCGGAGGTGAAGGCCTTGCCATCCGCCGATTCGGCGATCCGGTCCCTGCAGGAGATGAGCAGGTTCTTGCGGGCGTCGAGGCCCATGGCGGGCAGGTTCGGCTTGATGCACTCGAGCTTGTTCTGGTTGCCCACGCGCTTGAAGAGGCCGAACTGACCCGCCGCGACCCACAGGCCCTTCTTCCACTTGGCGACGCCAAACAAGGGCATGCCTGGCACGGGGCTCTCCGCGATGCGGCCCCAGCCGTGCGCGCTTCCCTCCAGCAACGAGCCCGAGCCTCCCGTCGCGTAGATTTCATCCTCGTCCGCCACGAAGACGCTGTTGAGCACCTCGTCCGTCGGCATTGGAAAGCGCTTCCACGCCTTGCCGTCCCACCTCGCCACGCCCCCTCCCACGCCCACCGCGTAGACCAGGTCAGGCGACAGTCCATGCATGGCGCGCACCTCGAAGTCCGGCGCGGGCAACTCCTTCCACTTCTTGCCGTCGTACCGGAACACGTGCCGGGTGTTCTCGAACGTCGCTCCCCATGCCAGCACGAAGTCGTCGTCGAGCCCCCACACGCCATTGAGTGGCGCACCGAGCTTCATGCTCTCGAATCGATGCTTCGGATCTCCATGGAGGTCCGGGTGAAAGAGAACCTTGGAGTCCGTGACGCTGCTGGCGAAGACCGCGCCTGACGGCGAGCGCCACAGGCGTGTCAGCCAACCCGTACTCCCAAAGTGGTACATCGCCGTCAGGCCACCACCTGCCTTGGGGCGAAGACTCAACACCCAACACTCGCCTTCGAGGGGCTTGTAACCACGCTCCTCGTCGTAGCGCTGTCCCAGAAAGGCGCAGTCATCGAGCGCCGGGCCGCTGGCGCTGTAGTAGTCGCTGGTAATCTGCGAGGCCATCTTCCTTGCCCTTCCTGCTGGCCAGAACCTCTACCTAGATCTTCCCAAGCTTCTTCTTCGCTCGGCTCTCCAGGAGGAACTCCTGTCCGAGGGACATGAAGGCCTTGCCATCGGCCGACTCCGAAACCCGGTCCCGGCACGAGACGAGCAGGTTCTTGCGGGCATCGAGGTCCACGGCCCAGAGATTGGGCTTGATGCACTCGATCTTGTTCTGACTGCCCACGCGTTTGAAGAGGCCGAACTGACCCGCCGCCACCCAAAGCCCCTTCTTCCACTTCGCGACGCCAAACAAGGGCATGCCTGGTACGGGGCTCTCCGCGATGCGGCCCCAGCCGTGCGCGCTTCCCTCCAGCAACGAGCCCGAACCTCCCGTCGCGTAGATTTCATCCTCGTCCGCCACGAAGACGCTGTTGAGCACCTCGTCCGTCGGCGTCGGAAAGCGCTTCCACGCCTTGCCTTCCCACCTCGCCACGCCCCCTCCCACGCCCACCGCATAGACCAGGTCAGGCGACAGTCCATGCATGGCGCGCACCTCGAAGTCCGGCGCCGGCAACTCCTTCCACTTCTTGCCGTCGTACCGGAACACGTGCCGGGTGTTCTCGAACGTCGCCCCCCACGCCAGCACGAAGTCGTCGTCGAGCCCCCACACGCCATTGAGTGGCGCGCCCAGCTTCATGCTCTCGAACTTGCGACTGCGATCTCCCTCGACGTCTGGGTGGTAGAGGACCTTGGAGTCCGTGGCGCTGCTGACGAAGACCGCGCCTGAAGGCGAGCGCCACAAGCGTGTCAGCCAACCCGTGCTTCCCAATTGGGACCACACCGTCGAGTCCTCGTCCCCAGCCACTTGGATGTTCATCACCCAGCATTCGCTCTCGAGCGGCTTGTAACCGCGCTCTTCGTCATAGCGCTGCCCGAGAAACGCGCAGGCGTCGAGCATCGGTCCACTGGCGCTGTAGTAGTGGGTCGCAATCCGCAAAGCCATTTCCCTCGTCCTTCCTCGTCCCCGCCAACGTTCCTGGCGCTAATCGGCGCTCTTCTTACCGCGCTTGTTCTGCTTGACCTCGTCACCATCACCCTCGTTCGAATCAGGCACGCGCCCCTGCATCGGTGGGTGACTTCCATCCGCCTTCTGGTGCTGTTGCAGCCAGTTGGCCTGGTACTCCAGACAGTCTTTCTTCGTGGGCGGGTTGTTGGCCTGGCCGGCCGTCTTCGCCCCCTTCTTCTCCAGCTTCTTCTGGTCCCTCTCGACGGCGGACATCTTGGGGTTGCCCGTCTTCTTGTTGACCGCGGCGTCCACCTTGGCCCGATGCTCCGCAGGCAGGTCCGTATAGCGGATCTTCCGGTTGCGTTGGTCCTTCGGCAGCGTCTTCTTGTACTCCTTGATCTGCTTCTTGCACTCGTCCGAGCGCGCCGCCGTGGAGAACTCATTGATGACGTCGTTGCGCATCTCGTCCAGCGACTGCTTCCAGGCGTCCGAGATGCACTCCACCGCCTTGTCCACATCCTTCTTGGGCGGCCCCTTCGTCGACGGGGCATTCGGCGTCCCATTATTGCCCCGCCCCGAGGCCCCCGCGGTCGCGTTGGCGTTCTGATTGGCCTTCAGATCCTTCGCGTGCTGGTTCTTGGCCGCGTCGCTGCGCTGCCCCTCCTTCTTGCGCTCGGGGGTCATCTCACCCAGGCTCTTGTCGTGCTTGGCGTGCGGGTCGTTGCCCTTCTGTCGCGCCCCGGCCCCCTGCGCTGCCACCGATGCCGTGCCCTGCACGCCCTGCTGCATGACATCCTCGGTGACGTTCTTCACATTGCGCTTCTTCAGGCTCTCCGCGAACTGCGCCTCCCGGTTGGTGATCTCGTAGTGGATGGTCCCCGGGTTGTTCGCCCGCCCCAGGTGGTCCATGCAGAAGGCCTTGTTGTCCCGATAGCCATACGTGCCGCCGTGCTTCCCCTCAGGCGGGACGTTGGAGCAAGGGTCGGCGCGCTCGTTCTGGTAGAGGGCGTTCTGCGAGATGTGGCCCGACTGTGAATTGGCCAGCATCCACTTCTCGGAGCCCAGCTCGGCGAAGGCCGCATCGCTCTCGATACACATGCACAGCGCCTTGTCCTTCTTCCCCACCTCGCAGTTGCCCTCATGGGGGCGCTTGTTCGCCCCGCGCCGCTTCGCCTCCTTCTCGCGCTTCTCGCGGTACGTCCTGCGCTCGGCCGCCTGCGCCTTCGCGCGCATGTCATAGGTGCCGAAGTTGGCGGGGTTGATGCCGCACGCAATCAGCGCGTTCTTGCACGCGGCGCTCCACAAGGCCGCCGCGCCGCCGTGAAGCCACGTCACAGGAGTCTGTCCGGCCTGTCCCATCGCGTTCGACCCGCCTAGGTGCCCAGCGCGTTCTCATCCAGCTCGATCTTCGAGCCCTCGATGGTCACCTCGGCCGCGCCTTCCACGAGGATGCCATTCGACTTCACGATGACCTTCGAGGGACCACACGTGAGCGTGATGGTCCCCTGCCCCTTGAGCGACAGCCGCGGCGCCGTCACGAGCACCGGCCCGTCCGTGCTCATGCTGTGGCTGCCGGAGATGCGCTGCGTCTGTTTCCCGGCGATGTTGATGGCGATGGCCGCCTTGGCGTCGGTGACGAACGACTCCTTCGCGTCCACCATGTACACGCCCACGGTCTCCATCTTCACCGCGCCGGTCGTCTCCGACTTGCTCCCCTTGATGAGCTCCACGCGGGCCGCGCCCACCAGCTCCTGGGACGCGCCGCCCACCGCGTAGGAGACGCCGCTCAAGGAACTGGTGGCGGCAAGCCCCCCCACCGTCTCCTTCACCGAGCCCCCCACCACCGTGGCCCATGTCCCCTCCCCGCCGCTCGTCGCGCTCCCCGCCGCCTCCGGCGCCGCGTCTGCCCCGCCCCCACCACCGCCACCCCCGCCCTCCCCCGTCACCGCCTCGATGGCCTTGCTGGTGATCTTGTCCGCGACGATGGACTGCGCCACGCCGGCGGCGATCTGCCCCGCGTCCGCCGCGCCCGCCGCGTCCGACAGCTTGCCCGCGGCTTGAGCGAAGGCGGCGATCTCCGGGTTCCCACCGCCGAGCAGCGCCGCCGCCGGTCCCGCGAACTGGGCCGCGGGCCCCACCGCCTCGCGCGCCTGCTGCAGCACCGGGAGGATGGGCCCCAGCAGCGCCGCCTCCGCCTTGCTGGCCGCCTTCGCCGCCGCGCCCATGGCCTTCTCCACCACCATGCTCGCGATGACCTCCATCACCGCCTTGATGGGGTTGCCCACCTGCACCAGCTCCATGGCGCCCACCTGGAGGTCGAACGCGCCCGCCACCTCCTCGGTGGTGCTGCCCGTCACCTTCACGTCGCGCATGGCGCCCACCTCGGTGGACTGATTGCCGCCCACGTTGACGTTGAGGTTGGCCTGGATGGCGATCTGCTCGTTGCCCCCGACGCTCGCGGCGCGCTTGCCGTTGACCAGGTGGCTCGAATCATGGCCCACGCTGAACAGCTTGTTGTTGGCCGCCTTCACGAGGATGTCGTGCTGGCCATTGATGGTGACGCTCTCCGCGCCCGCCGTGTCGTCGAAGAGCACCTCGTTGACGCCCCCGCCTCCCGGCGATGAGATGGAGCTGTGGCCCGTCACCGTCTTGCCCGCGGGCAGCTCGACCGGCGGCAGGAACGTGGTGTTCCACACCTTGCCCAGGCACAACGGACGGTCCGGGTCTCCCTCCTCGAACTCGACGAGCACCTCCCAGCCGACCCGCGGAATCATCACCGAGCCGGTGGTGTGCGCCTGACTGACGCGCACCCAGCAGGAGGTGCGCTCATCGAGCTGACCGTCCCGGTCCCACGGGAACTGGAGCTTCACCCGGCCGTGGGCATCGCAGTGGATCTCCTCGCCCTCGGGTCCCGTCACCCGGGCCGTATGCACTCCCGCCACCCGAGGCCTCGGGGTGCGCCGCTCGGGGCGGAACACCTGCGTGGAGGGGATGACCTCGAAGTCCACCTCGTACCGCCAGGGCCCCGCGTCCACCAGGGGCCTGTCGCTGGCGGGCTCCTCCTCCAGACGAAGCTGGAAGCCGACGGCGGTGAGCAGGTACTCGGCGTCCGACGACGGGTGGCCCTGGAGGTGGAAGCGCCGGCCCGGCGCCACGAAGAGCGCGTCGGTGCGTCCGAGCGCCGTCACCCGGGGGGTGCGCAGCTCATCGAGCCGGACCTGCGCCCGCCGCTTGCCCTCCGCGGGAGCACGAAAACCTCCAGGATACTCGTACCACTCACGCGAGAGGGACTCCTGGGCCTCGGCGCTCGCGAGCAGCGAGGTGCCGGGCCGCAGCATGTCGTAGTCGTTGACCGTGGCCTTGGAGGGCCGCAGCCGCGTGCGCACCCGGAAGTCCCAGACCCGGGCGGTGGGCGCCCCTTCCTGGGGAAAGAAGGTGAAGTCCAGCGCGTCCGGCGAGAGCAGGTCCACGCCGGTGCTGTCATCCTCGAAGCGCATGCGCGCGCCGTCCGCGGAATGGCTGAAGGAGAAGAAGATGCCCTCGTCCTCGAGCAATCGGCAGATGAAGTCCCACTCGGACTCGTCGTACTGCACGCAGAAGTCGCGCTGCGTGTAGGCGCCGGTGACGCCGCCCCAATCGAAGGCGGAGTCCTCCAGGCCCGCGGCCTCGCACACCTGCTTGACGATGTCGGGCACCGACTTCTGCTGGAAGATGCGGAAGCCGCGCCTCGAGCTCAGCACCAGGTACGGCTCGGGGACGAGCACCGCCCGGTAGCGACCGAAGGCGCCCTCCCCCGCCTGCGCCATGGCGGCGAGGGAGACCTCCTCCAGCACCCCGCCCACGTGGCGCTCGCCGCCGCGAGGAGACTCCAGCACCAGCGTCGCGCGCGCTCCAGGCGCCGCATCCACGTCCACGTCCTGCGCGGAGAAGTCCACCTCGAAGCGGTACGCGCGTGACAGCGCCTCCTGCCCCCGCACCGCGTGCACGGAGAGCGCGCCCTCCTGTGCGTCGAAGAAGAATGTCGCCGTCAGGCGCTGCTCGTCACCCATGGGTCGCCTCGGGCCTCAATTGCTCTTGTGACTCAACTTCGAGCCCAGCTTCTTCACGCCCTTGAGCTGGATCTTGGACGACTTGATCTTCACCGCCGTGGGGGTGACCTCCACCGTCGAGCCCCCCACCTTCAGCACGACCTTGCTCTCGCCAGTGATGTTGATGTTCTCCGCCTTGATGCTGAGCCCTCCACCCGCCGTGATGGCGAGCGCGACCTCCGCCTTGTCCACGCGATTGCCGCCGACCTTGACCTTCTCCGACGCCGCCGTGAGGGCATAGGCCGCGCCGCTCGACACGGCGACCGTCCTGGCCTTCACCATCTTCAAGGCGCCCACCGTCTCCACCCGCGCCGTGCCACAGGTGCTCATGCGGCTGTCGGCGGTCGCCTCGAGCCACGCCGCCCCCACCATCGTCTTCGAGCCGCCCACCACCTTGCGCTCGTAACCCGCCAGGCCCGTCACCGCCTGCAACCCTCCCACCGTGCGCTCCAACGAACCCTGGGTGTTCTCGGTGAGGTCTCCCCCCACGGTCAGCTTGCGCGTCGCGCCCACCTGCACCGCGGAGTCTCCACCGACTCCGTCGGACAGGTCCGCCTCCACGCTCAAGCGCTGGTTGGCGCCAACGTTCAGCGAGCGATGGCTGGTCACCTGGTGCGTGTGGTTGGCCCCGACGCTGAACGTCCGGTTCCCCCCGACCTCCGTGGACTCGTCCACCAGCACCTTCCAGTCGGAGTCGTGCTCCACGGAGACGGTGAGGTCATGCGAGGCGTTGAAGAAGATCTCCTCGGCGCCCGCCGCGTCCTCGAAGCGCAGCTCGTTCGCGCCGGGCCCGCCTCCGGTGGTCGCCGTCTGGATGGAGCTGAGCGTGGCGTGGTCCGGCAGCGCGTAGGGCGGCGTCGCCTCCCCGTTGTAGAGGTGGCCGATGACGAGCGGCCGGTCCCGGTCCCCCAGCTCGTGGTCCACCACCACCTCGAAGCCCACACGGGGGATGATCATCGAGCCGCCCAGGGCGAGCTGTCCCACGCGCAGCCACGGGGAGCTGCGGTCGTCCGTCAGACCCGAGCGATCCCACGGGAAGCGCACGCGCACCTCGCCGCGCTCGCTGCCGTGCAGCTCCTGCCCCGAGGCGCCCGTGACGAACGCCACCTCCACGCCCGGTGCCGGGCGCTCCGGCGGCGCCTCCGGACGGAAGAACGGGCGCTCCTGGGGCATGGCCCGGAAGCTGTTCTCGTACGTCTCCTCAGAGGCCCCGGACTCCCGGGCTGTCAGCCCACCCCGATGCACCACGCGGAGCACCAGCTGTCCGCCATTGAGCTCCACGCGGGAGTGGCCATCCAGCACGAAGGTGCGGCCGGGCTCCAGGTGGGGGCAGTCGCTCGTGCCCTCGCGCACCACGGTCCGGGACTGGTGCCGCTCGAGGATGCGCTTCGCGCGGCGCTTGCCGTGCCCCATCGCATCGAAACCGCCGGGGTGGAGGTACACCTCTCTTCCTCGCGCCTCCGGCGCCTCCTCGCGGTGGCTCAGGTCCACCGTGGGCTGCTTCGGATCATGGTCACGCACCATCACCGCGTCCGGGGCCGCCACGTGACGCTCTCGCAGGGAGAGGACGGTGTCCTCGTCGGTCCGCGTCTCGGTGCGGACCAGCAGCACACCGTCCCCCGCCAGCGGCTCCAGTCCATCCGGGCCGTCGAAGAACGCCAGCGTCTCGCCGTCGTCGTCGTTTCGCACGGCGAAGACGATTCCCTCCTCCGCCAACAGGCGCCGCAGGAAGGCATGGTCGCATTCGTTGTACTGGGTCAACGCCGCGCGCGCGGCAGGCGGCTCCGCGAGCGTCCAGGACTGCGAGTCCCCGGGGATGCCAGCCTCCTCCAGCACCGCCTTCACCACGTCGGGAACGGACTTCTGCTGGAAGAGGCGCACCTCCTGCCCCAGCTCCAACAGGTGGAGGGACGAGCCCACCTCGAACCGCAGCCGGAAGTGCTCGGGCTGGAAGGCCTCCAGGCTGACCCCGAAGACGAGCCCATGGAAGCACCTGTCGGGCCGCCCGTCCCCCTGGAGGATGCGCAGCCGGAAGGGCTTGCCGGACATGGCCGCGGCATCGACCACCTCGGTCGTCTCCGTCTCCACCCAGCCGCGGCTCCCCTCCGAGAGCGCCTCTTCGAGCTCGAAGCGCACGACACGCAAGAGGGTTTCGTCACCGTCGTCGATGGACAGCGCGAATTGCAGGACGCGACCGTTGCTCATCTCCCCCCCTACCTACTTGTACTCGATGGTTCCCTTGAGCTTCACCTGGGCGCCGTCCCCTCCCACCGTGTCGCCCTTGAGCTGCAGCGACGCGGGCGTGGCCTCCAGCTTCGAGCCGGACTTCACGCTGGCCTTGCCCACGGTGATGGTGACGGAGGAGCCCGACAGGTTGAAGTCCTTGTCGCACTTGATGGCCATGGGCCCCCCCGTGGTGATGGCCATGGCCGCGCCCGACGCCAGCGTGAGGTCCTTGCCCGTCTTGATGTTCACCATCCCGGCCGTCATCACCTTGGCCGCGCCGATGTTCTCCGCCTTCGACTCCGTGATGATCTCCAGCTTCGCGCCGGCCACCGTCTCGGTCTTGTTGCCCGCGACGGCCTCGGTGATGGCGCCGACGGCGTTGATGCTCAGCACGCCCCCCACGCTCGTGGTGAGGTCCGCGTTGAAGGTCTCCGTCACCTTCTGCGCCAGCACGTTGCGCAAGCCCCCCACGTTCTCCGTGCGCGCGCCCTTCACGGTGATGGCATGCATGGCGCCCACCCCCCATTGATCCACGGCGCCCACCACCACCTTCTTGGTCCCCGCGGTGTCCTCCACCATCATCCCGGTGATGCTGGCGCTCTGGTCTCCCCCCACGGAGACGTCCTCCGTGACGCCGATGCTGTGGGTGCTGTCCGAGGTGATCTGCACGGCCTCGTCCACGGCGATCTGCTCGGTGAGGTTGTGCCCCGCCTGGAGCGAGAGGTCCTTCTGGGAGTGGACGAAGAACTCCATGCCGCCATTTCCGTCGTTGAGGCGCACCTCGTTGGTGCCCCCGCCCCCCGGCGTCGTCGAGGACTGCAACGCGCTCTGCATCAGGTTGTCCGGCAGGGCATAGGGCGGCAGGGTGTCCGCGTTGTAGAGCTTCTGGAGCACCAGGGGCCTGTCGGGGTCGCCGTGGAGGAAGCCCACCTCCACCTCCCAGCCCACGCGAGGGAGGATCTGACTGCCCGCGGTGTTCTGCTGCTGCACCCGCATCCAGCACGAGGCGGTGTCGTCCACCTTGCCCTCGCGGTCCCAGTAGAAGTGCACCTTCACCCGACCGAACTCGTCGACGTGGATCTCCTCGCCCGCCGGCCCCGTCACCACCGCCAGCTCCTTGCCCATGACGCGAGGCCGGGGCGTCACGCGGGAGGGGCGGAACTCCACGCCTCCCGGGACGGCGGTGAACTCGGCGCGGTAGCGCCCGTCTCCATCCACCAGCGTCCCCGCCGTCGGGTCCTCGTAGACGTGGCGCAGCTCCAGCACCAGGTACTCGCCATTGAGCGGCGCGGGCTCCGCGTCGAAGATCTGGAACAGGCGCCCTGGCGACAACCGGAGCGACGGCGTCGTCCCGCGGAGGACCCGCTGGCGGACCCGGACCGCGCTCAGGCGATCCGCGGCCCGCTGCTTGCCCGCGGCGGCGCTGACGAACCCCGCGGGGAACTCGTAGACCTCCAAGCCGCCCCCTTCAGACGCGGAGAGCTTCGCCTCGGGCAGCGTCAGCGGGGTCTGCCAGTTCCAGTCGCGCAACATCACCGCGTCCGGCACCACGCGGGCCGTGTAGGTGAGGCGCGTGACGATGTCGCGAAGGGTCTCGCGCTCGTCCCAGGCCCGGAAGGAGAGCCCGGCGGCGCCGTCGATGGGCACATGCGCCGCGGGCGAGTCCGCCAGACACATGACGTGGTCCGACTCGGAGTGCTCGAACCAGAAGAAGATGCCCGTGTCCTCCAACAACCGGAGCACGAAGCCCAGCTCACTCTCCTTCCACTGGGTGCAGTACTCGCGAACGGGTCCCTCCGCCACGCTCCACCGCGTGGCGCCGGCGGGGACACCCGCGCCGGAGAACACCTCCCGGAGGATGGCCTCGATGTTCTTGTCCTGGAAGATTCGGGTGCGGACCCGGTGCGCGAGCCCCTTCAGTCGGGGCATCAAGCGCAGGCGATAGACAAACAGCTCGCCTCGCGTCCCCACGAACTCGGCATCCTCGACGACGCCGTGGAAGTGACGTGAGGAGCCATCATCCGCTTCCACTCTCACGGAAGCACTCGTCCCCAGCAGTGGCGTCAGTTCCCAATCGGGGTCTGCGCTGACACACTCCACGTCCGCCACGAATAGCTGGGAGAGGCCTTCCTCCACCACCAGGCGCGACACGCCGAGCTCCGAGGGGAGGGAGGCATGGAGAATCGTCGACCTCAAGCGCATTCAGGCGCACCCCCAGTGAACGACACTGTAGTACAACAACTTGACAGTTAGACAGCCTGGGGCCTGGCCGTGTGTGCTTTTTTAAGAACGGGATGCCCAAGGATGGCGCGAAATGTAGGGGATTCGCGCCCATCCACGACACCCCGCGGGCCTCCCCCAAGCACACACGCATCCAACAGCGCGAAGACTCGACGCCGTTCGCGTTCGTCACACCCATGAAGGTGTTGGCCAGAGGGCGGAGGGCTGACACGCTCCATGGAGTTGCAACGGGGCAGGGATGTCCAGAAACTGACATCTCAATCGAAGAGGGGGAGAGTGCATGGAGGTACGTGCCCACATCGACCATGCGGACCTTCCCGCGGAGGCCATCGTCCTGCGGGCCACGGCGCGTGAGGGATTGTCCGAGCTCTTCGACGTGGAGCTCGAGTTCGCCTGTGATGATCCCGATCTGGACCTGACGGCCCTCATCGGGACCGCGGGGACGCTGAGGCTCTCACCCACCTTCTCCGAGGGCAGCTTCGAGGCGCGCTGCTTCCACGGCGTCGTGGAGGAGGCGGAGTACCGCGCGAGGCTCGCAACCCATGGGTTCGTCTACCGGCTGCGCCTGCGGCCCCGGCTGCACGGCCTGCGCTACCGCAGCCGCAGTCAAATCTTCCAGGACATGACGGCGGTGGAGATCATCCAGGCCGTCCTGGAGAAGGCGGGCCTGCCCGCCGCGTCCACCGAGTGGCTCCTGTCCCGCGATTACATGAAGCGGGAGTACTGCACCCAGTGGAAGGAGAGCGACCTGGACTTCGTGCTCCGGCTGCTGGAGGACGAGGGCATCTTCTTCTGGTTCGAGCACCTGCCCACCGAGCACGTGCTGAAGCTCGCGGACGACCCTTCCACCTACGAGCCCATCCTGGGGACGCCCGCGCTCGGCTTCACGCGCGACTCGCTCATCCACGCGGAGGACGAGCGCGTGGCCGAGCTCACCTTCACCTCGCGCCTGGTGCACGGCCTGTACACCGCGCGGGACTGGAACTGGCGCAGCCCCAGCGAGCCGCTGGAGGCCGAGGAGCGCTCCAGCGAGGCGGACTTCCCGCGTTACGAATACCCGGGCTCCTTCTCCAGCCCCTCGGATGGCGTCCGCCGCGCGCGCAACCGCCTGAGCGGGCTGGTGCAGGAGCGGATGGTCCTGGAGGCGCGCAGCAACAGCTTCCGGCTGCAGCCCGGGCGCCTGTTCTCCCTGCTCGACGCCCTCCCCTCCTTCCTCTGCCAGGAGTACCTGCTCCTCCAGGTCACCCACGACTACGCGCTGGTCCAGGCGGAGGATGCGGAGTCCACCCGCTTCGGCACCCGCGTGCGGGCCATCCCCTCGGCGGGCACCGACTTCCGGCCCGCGCGGCGCACCCCGCGCCCGCGCGTGTGGGGCAAGGAGAGCGCGGTCGTCACGGGCCCGCCGGGCGAGGAGATCCACGTCGACGAGTTCGGGCGCATCAAGGTCCACTTCTATTGGGACCGCGAGGGCAAGGTGGACGACACCGCCTCGTGCTGGATGCGCGTGCAGCAGCAGAACACCAGCGGCAGCATGATTCTCCCCCGCGTGGGCTGGGAGATGGAGGTCGGCTTCCTGGACGGAGACCCGGACCGCCCCGTCGTCCTGCAGAAGCTCTACAACCAGGAGACGATGCCGCCGTACGCCCTGCCGGACGAGCGGACCCAGTCCTCGCTCCAGTCGGCCACCTCGCCCGGCGGCGGCAGCACCAACGAGGTGCGCATCCAGGACGGCAACGGAGGCATGGAGTTCTTCATCCACTCCTCCAAGGACTTCAAGCTCGTCACCGGGCACGACCTCTCCGAGGACATCGTCAACAACGCGCAGGAGGAGGTGGGCGACCAGTCCACCTCGCTGGTGGGCGGCGACGAGACGGTGGACATCGGCGCCAACCAGGGGCTCAGCGTGACGAGCAACGCGGTGCTGGAGACGACGGGCTCCAAGGTGGTCCAGGTCGGGGCGTTGGACGACTGGGGCGTCACCGGCAACTTCTCCCAGACGGTGGACGGCAAGCGCAGCGACACCATCGGCGGCGCGATGAACGTCCTGACCAACCACGTGCTGGAGACGTTCAACGCGGACTGCTCGCGCACGGTGGGCGCGGCGTTCTCCATCAACGCGGCGACGGCCATCGTCGAGACGGTGGGCGGCGGGAAGACGGAGTCGGTGGGCGGCGCCAAGGTGGAGGTGCTCAAGGGCGCCAAGTCGGAGGACGTGGGCGCGGCGAAGGTGCTCACCACGGGCCTGGCGGACTTCAAGACGGGCGAGGACATCATCCTGGAGGCCACGGGCGCGGTGGCCATCACCTCCGCGGGGCCCATCTCCGAGAAGGTGGGCAAGGACTTCGCCATGTCGGCCAAGACGGTGACCCTCACCGCTCCCGGCGGCGCGAAGCTCAAGGGCGGGGGCAAGGTGTTCGAGCTGTCGGGCTCGACGCTGATGGTGGACGCGGAAGGCCTCAAGGGCGGCGCCAAGGTGCAGCTCAAGGGGAAGATCCACTTCAAGAAGTAGGGGGCGCTCATGGGGATGCGACGACTGAGCCTGGAGCTGTCACTGGAGGGATTCGACCCCACCCGCTTCCGCGTCCTGCGGATGGAGGCCACGGAGGCCCTGAGCGAGGGCTGCCGGGTCCAGGTCGAGGCGGAGACCCCAGAGCACGTGGACCTGGACGCGCTGCCGGGCACGCCGGCGGCCTTGTGGATGCGCTTCCACGACGACTCGGAGGACCGCCCCTTCCACGGCGTGGTGACCGAGGCGCACCTGGAGGTCACGCAGAGCCATGCCTTCCGGCTGGTGGTCGTCATCTGCGCCCCGGTGGAGCTGCTCAAGCTGGGGCGCACCTCGCGCATCTTCCAGGAGCAGAGCGTCCAGGAGGTCATCTCCAGCGTCCTCGACGATGCGGGCCTGGGGGACACGGCGAGCTGGGACTTGACGGAGCCGCCCCCCACGCGCGTCAACGTGGTCCAGTACAACGAGAGCGACTTCGCCTTCATGTCGCGGCTGCTCCACTCGGAGGGCATCGCCTTCGCGGTGCACCACGAGGCGGACGGCGCGCGGCTGCTCTTCTTCGACGACAGCACCCGGCTGGAGCCCATCCGGGGGCAGAGCCTGCTGGTGGACCGGGACAGCAGCCAGCTCGACGACGACGTCGTCATCGACCTGCGCGATGGCCGGAGCATGGCCTCCGACCAGGTGTTCCTGCGCGACTACGACTTCAAGCGCCCCGCGGTCGACCTGTCCGCGACCCACAGCGCCGAGTCCGCCTCGGGGCGCGAGGTCTACGAGCATCCCGGTGACTTCGTGGAGGCGGCGGCGGGCCGCACGCGCGCCAGGCGCCTGATGGAGCGGCTGCGGCTGGGGACGCGCACGCTCCAGGGCCAGAGCACCTGCCCGAGGCTGGAGCCCGGCAGGACGTTCTGCGTGACGGGGCATGGCCGGACCGAGTCCAACGTCGACCTGCTCATCACCCGGGTGGTGCACCACGCCTCCAGCGAGCACGACACGCAGCGACCCGGCTTCTACTCGAACGAAGTCCGGGCCATCCCCCACACCGTGCCCTACCGGCCGGTGACGGCGCCGCCCAAGCCGCTCATCGGAGGCACGCAGCTCGCGTTCGTCACGGGGCCCTCGGGCGAGGAGATCCACACAGAGTCGTTCGGCCGGGTGAAGGTGCGCTTCCCGTGGGACCGCTCCGGCCTGGTGGATGACCGCAGCTCCACGTGGCTGCGCGTGGGCCAGCTGCCGCTCAGCGGCTCGCTCATCATCCCCCGCGTGGAGTTCGAGCTCCTCGTGGACTTCGAGCTGGGGGACTTCGACCGGCCCTTCGTCGCGGGCCACCTCTACAACGCCGAGCACACGCCCCCCTACGCGCTGCCGGACGGGGCGACGCGCAGCTCCATCCAGAGCGCGACCACGGGAGGCGGACCGGGCGCCAACGAGCTGCGCTTCGAGGACGCGGCGGGCGCCGAGGAGATCTTCATCAACGCGTCCAAGGACTACACGCTGCTGGTGGACAACGACGCGGAGATGACGGTCGCCAACGACGAGCGCTGCTCGGTGGGCGTGGACAACACGATGAGCGTGGGAGGCAACCACTACGCCAACGTCACCGGCAACCGGACGCTCAGCGTGGGCGCCAACCAGGACATCAACGTGGGGGGCGACTACACGGATGGCGTCGGCGGGGACTTGAGCGTGAGCATCGGCGGCGCGCGCATGGTGCAGGTGGGCGGGGACATGGCGGAGAGCATCCAGGGCACCCTGGACCGGAAGGTGGCCGCGCTGCAGGTGGTGACGGCGCTCGTCGCCTACACGCGCAAGGTGGTGGGGGCCTCCTCGACGAAGGTCGGCGCGGCCTGGATGGAGCTTGCGGGCAAGAGCCGGCTCGTGTCGGTGTCGACGAACTTCACGGAGACCATCGGCGCCCTGAAGTTCACCAAGGCCAAGCAGATGTCCGTCTCCTGCGGCGCGGGCTACGTGATGAACGCGGGCGTGGAGAAGGTGAAGTGTGGCGGCAGCAGGACGGACACGGCCAAGGGCCTGGTGGCCATCACCGCGGGCGGGGGCATGAAGGTGAAGGCCACCAACATCACCTTCTCCGCGGAGAACAAGCTGGTCCTGCGGGGCGGCGCCTGCACGGTGGAGCTGCTGGCCAGCGGGCAGATCAACATCAAGGCGCCCACCGTCGTCATCAAGAACAACAAGGTGCTCAACCAGTTGCTGCACAAGAGCGCCTGAGGCTTTATGAGCGACTCGCCCTCGGCAGTATCCGTCACCGCCAGCATCCCCGGTCAGAGTGGGGACCTCGTCGTCCACGCCCTGCGTGGCGAAGAAGAGGTGTCGCGGCGGTTCGTGTTCGAACTCGACCTGTCGACGACCGAGCTCGCGCCGGAGGAGGCGCGCGGCGGGTTCGCCCACGTGGTGCTGGAGGACGCCTTCGGGCAGGTGCGCGAGGTGTCGGGGGTGGTGGACCGGCTCGACGTCGTCGCCACGGATGACCCGGCGCAGCTCGTGCGCTACCGGCTCACGCTCGTCCCGCAGCCGTGGCTCCTCGCGTACCGGTACGGCTTCCGCATCTTCCAGGAGCTGTCCGTCCCGGACATCGTGAAGGCCGTCTTCAAGGACGCGGGGCTCGAGGACCGGCTGTTCCGCTGGACGTTGGAGGGCTCGTATCCGCGGCGTGAGTACTGCGTGCAGTACGATGAGTCCGAGTGGGACTTCGTGTGCCGGCTGCTCGAGGAGGAGGGCATCTGGTTCGCGTTCGAGCACAGCGCGGACGGGCATGTGATGGTGCTCTCGGACGCGAGCGAGTCCGCCGAGGTGATGGAGCCGGACGCCCTGCCCTTCCGCTACGACGCCTCGCTCGGAGGCGACGCGGTGGCGGTGTGGGACTGGCGCAGCGGCGTGCGCGCCAGCGTCTCCAAGGTCAGCCTGGACGACTACGACATGCTGAACCCCTCGAAGAAGCTGGCGGCGGACCAGCTCGCCGAGGACTCCGTGCAGGCGGAGTGGTACGAGTACCCGGGCCGGTACACGCAGCCCGCGGACGGCAAGCGGCTGGCGAAGCGTCGCCTGGAGGAGCTGCGGGGACGGCGGAAGTCCGCGCGGGCTCGCACCAACGCGATGACGCTGGCGGCGGGGCGTCGCGTGTCGCTGGTGGGCCACCCCTTCGCGGACGGCGAGTACTTCATCACCGCCTCGCGCCTGCACCTGCGCTTCCACGGCCAGCAGGAGCCCGGCCCGCTCGTGGACACCGGCGCGGCGCACTGCGAGGTGGACTTCGACGTGGTGCCCTCCGCGCAGGTGTTCCGCCCCCGACGTGAGACGCCGCGGCCGCGAATCCAGGGGCTCCAGACGGCGCGAGTCACGGGGCCCTCGGGTCAGGAGCTCCACTGCGACGAGCACGGCCGCGTGAAGGTGCAGTTCCATTGGGACCGTGACGGCATGCTCGACGACACGTCGTCCTGCTGGGTCCGCGTCGCGCAGGCGCACACCACGGGCTCCGTGATGATTCCCCGCATCGGCTGGGAGGTGCTCATCGAGTTCGTGGAGGGAGACCCGGACAGGCCCGTGTGCCTGGGGCGCCTCTACAACCCGCTGAACCCGCCAGACTACAGCCTGCCCGCGCAGAAGACGGTGTCCGGGCACCGCTCCAATTCGTCGCCCGGCGCGGGGGGCTCGAACGAGGTCAGCTTCGACGACTCGGCGGACAGCCAGCGCGTCTACGTCAATGGCGCCTACGACATCAACATCAAGGCCGCCAACGACAAGAGCGCCAAGGTCGCCGTGAACCAGAAGCGCACCATCGGCACGAACCGGGAGATGTCCGTCGGCGCCAACGAGAAGGTGGCGGTCAAGGGCATCCACAACGCCTCGGTGGGCAAGGACCACAAGGTCACCGTGGGCGCCAACCGCGCGGTCAAGGTCAGCGGCATCATCGGCGAGGAGATCACCGGCGCCGTCACGCTGAAGGTCGGCGGGCTGGAGAACATGCAGGTCGGTAACCCGGCGCAAGGAATACTCGAGAGCATCGAGTCCCTGGCCCTCGAGGCGGCGACCGCCCTGGCGGGCAAGGCGGCGAGCCGTGCCGAAGCCGCCCTGCTCGGGCCCCTGATGCCAGGGCTGAATGCCGCCCGGGATGCGCTGGGCACCGCCGCGGAGCTGGCCGGCCCGGCAGCAGCCCTCCTCGGAGGCGACAACACCGCCGTGGCCGTCTTCGGCTCGGAGGTCGGCCAGCTCGCCGAGGATGGGAACCTGTCCCTCTCGAACGTCATGGCCTCCGGCATGGCCCAAGCCGTGTCGAGCGGCGCGCTGACGCGAGGGGGCACCGCAGCGCGCGGTGGTGGCGCTGGGGGACCAGACTTCGGGGGCTTCGGAGGGGGAAGTAGTGGCGGAGGCGGCGCGGGGGGATCGTGGGACGCTCCGGCCACCGAGAACTCGGGGCACGCTGGAGGTGAAGGCGGAGGTCGTGGTGGTGGCGGAGGAGGTGGTGGTGGCGGAGGAGGAGGCGGCGGCGGTGGCCCCGGTACGTGGGGCACGACGGTCGAGGGCTCCGTCACCGAGAAGATCGGCGCGCTGGCGGTCATCAACGCCGTGACGGGCGTCTCGTTCGCGGTCGGCGGAGATTCGACGGAGACGGTGGGCGCGGCCCGTATCGAGTTGATCAACGGCGGCAAGAACGAGCAGGTGGGTATCGCGAAGCTCGAGACCGTGGGCGCGTACATGGTGAAGGTGGCCAAGGCGCTCGCCATCGATGCGAAGGGGGCCGTGGCCATCAACGTGGCCAGCCAGACCCAGGACATCACCGGAGGCCACTCCATCACCGCGGGTGCCGCGGGCGTGGTGACCGCCGCCAATCTCAAGCTCGAGGCCTCCGGGAAGATCACCCTGACGTGTGGCGCCTCTGAGGTCGTCATCGATTCCAGCGGCGTGGCCATCAAGGGCGCGCTGGGCGTCACCATCGAAGGCACCTCCGAAATCAAGATGAACCCTCCCGCCATCATGCCGGGATGAGGAGACGGACATGAGCATGCAGGCACTCAAGAGCGTGGCACGTGAAGAGGCCGAGACCTCCGAGGAGTCTCCGCGTCAGGTGAGGCTGGCACCGGCGCCCGCGGTGGCCCTGCCTCCGATGAGCCTGGGGCGGCTGGTGGCAAAGGAGGACGCGGGGTGGCGCGTGCGCATCGGCGCAGCGGAGCACGTGCTCCGGGTGGACCCCTCGGTGGACCCCGCGCTCCTCGAGGAGGCCCTCGCTTCGGGCGCGAGGGTCATCGTGGATGCCTCCGACGAGGCGCCACTCATCGCGGGCCTGCTCACCACGCAGCGCGCGCTGCACATGGACCGGAGCGGGGCCGTCAACGCGCGCGTGCGCAGCTTCTCGGTGACGGCGGACGAGAAGGCGCTGCTGCGCGTCCCCGGCGCGTTCCTCCAAGTCACCGCGACCGAGGTCGAGCTGTACGCCGACCGGGTCATCACCCGTGCACGCGAGGTGGCCAAGGTCCTGGCCACCCTCATCAAGCTGAACTAGGAGCCCGCGCCCATGAGCGTCACCGCGCTTGGAATGACGGTCGTCGGAGAGAAGAGCAAGCACACCGTGGTGCCCATGGCGCCCAACATGTGCCACACGCCCGCGGCACCCAGCCCGTTGCCCATGCCCTACCCCATCACCGGGGACTCGGGCTCGCTGAGCGTCAAGTGCAGCAACATCGAGATCGAGAGCAAGCACGTCCACAGCTCGTTCTGCAAGACGGGGAACATGAAGGGCAACGAGCCCGGCGTCGCGCTCACCAAGGACATCACCGTCGCGGGCGTCAACCGCGGCGTGGCGTGGGGACTGCCCGTCCCCGCCGTCACCGTGCACTTCGAGGGCAAGCCCGTCTGCGTGACGGGGAACGTGGGCTTCGGGGACTCCCGGTAGGGGCGTGGGCGTGACGGAGCGGATGGGCATCCAGACAGTCCAGGCGTTGCTCGATGAGGCGTTGCTCGGCTTGAGGGCGGTGACAGACCCGGCGTTGCCCATCCGGCAGGCCGAGGAGCAGCTCGCCCTGGCCCTGCGTGAGGCCTACGAGGCCCACGCGGCGCGCGCGCAGTTCAACGTCCGGCGCGAGCGCATCCGCGCCATGGCGACGAACCTCCACGCGGCGGCGCGGCTGCTCGCACAGGTCCCCACGAAGGACCCGGGCGGACTCGCGGAGCTGGCGCTGCTCCAGCAGGCCATGAAGGCGGCCATCGGCGCCCTGGGTGAGCCCTTCTCCACCGGCGCCGACGAGCGGCCGCTCCCGCCCAAGAGCCGCGCGGAGCCCCTGCGCGCGAGCCTCCGCGAGCCCCGGCTGCTCGAGCCGGTGCGCGAGGTCCTCCTGCCGGCCATCCCCCTGCCGGAGCTGCCCGAGCCGGAAGCGCCGCCCCCTGCCCCACCCGCGGCGCCTCCGCCGGTGACGACGCTCGCGCAGTTGGACGCGCTGCTCGCCAAGGCGCACGCACGCCTGGCGGCGTTCGAGGCAGAAGAAGAAGAGGAAGAAGAGGACGAAGCGCCGGAGGAGGACGAAGCGAGGGTCGCGGCGACGGACGCGCGGGCCCTGCCTCTCCACTTCGGCGACTCGAAGGCCGAGGAGGACGTGCTCTTCGGTCATGCGCGCACCTGCCTGGAGGAGCTGGGGATGTTCGGGCTGATGCGTCGGGCCCGGCCCCTCACGCCCTGGTCGAATGGCGAGCGCACCGAGCGACGGCTGGTGCGCCGCGTGGACGCCATCGTCGCCTGTGGCGCGCCCATCCTGCCGCGCCTGGTGAAGCTGCTGGAGGAGCGTCCCGAGCCGGACCCCGAGCTCACCTGGGCCAACGTGTTCCTCTTCGGCTCACTCGCCGGGAACGACGCGCTCGACCAGGCCCTGCGCATCATCCGGACCGTGGAGCTGAGCGAGCCGAGGATGGCCGAGGCGGTGACGGACGCGCTCTCGCTCGCGCCACATCCAGGCATCGAGCGAGTGGTGCGCCCGTGGCTGGACGCGGAGTTGCCGGCGCGAAGGGCCGCGGGGCTGCGGATCCTCGCGCGGCGCGGCGCGCTCTCCGTGTCCGACGTGGAGCGCGGATTGGAGGACCCGGAGCTGGAGGTGGTTCGGGCCGCGAGCCAGGTGCTCGGAGCCACCCAGGGGCCCGTGCCTCACCGCGCGCTCGAACAGGCGCTGCGCCACGAGGACGAGGAGGTCGTCCGCGCCGCGCTGGAGAGCGCCCTGCTGCGGCGAAGCGAGCTCGGCCTGGAGCGAGCGCGCGCGTTGGTGCTGAAGGGTCAGGGCGCCTTCGCGGACGCGGCCCTCTTCCTGGCGGTGTCCGCGGACGGGTCTGGCGCCGACGACCTGCGCGCCGCGCTGGACTCGGGTGAGGTGCCCGCGGTGCTGCGGGCCCTGGGGTGGTTCGGTGACCTGTCGTTCATGGAGGTGCTGCTCGGGCACCTCGCGATGGACGCGCCCGACACGAAGGCAGCGGCGCTGGACGCGCTCCAACGGCTGACGGGAGCGTCCTTGACGGAGGACGTCCCGAGCCCCGAGTACGCGCGGGACGCACTGCCCTTCCAACAGCCCTTCACACCGCCCACGCCCGTGCTCGACGTCACGGACCGGGCCGTCGTGTGGGCTGGCTGGTGGGCGAAGCATGGCCGCCACGCCAGGAAGGGCACGCGCTACCGCTTCGGTCACGCGTGGAGTCCGAAGGTCTCCTTGTGGGAGCTGGAGGCCCCGGAGTCACTGCCGGCGGCGCGCCGGTGGGTGCACGTGGAGCTGGCGGTGCGCACGGGCGGAGCCGTTCCGTTGGACCGCTCGGACTTCGTCGCCCGGCAGCTCGCGCAGCTCGAGGCCTGGAGGGTTCATGTGGAGTCGGGCAGCCGGCGAAGCCCCTCGGATGGATGGACGACGCGGTATGCGAGGTGACGTAACGTGAACACGCCCGAGCTGCTCAACGGCACCTCGTCCACGGTGGCCCTCGTCCCCCAGCTGGGGATGGACGGCGGCATCCTGATGGTGGTCCTCATCAAGGAGCTCTTCTCCATCACCCCGGGCGGCGCGCGGGTGACACGCGTCGGTGGCGCCCAGGTCCGCCACGCCGACGAGCCCTGGGACAAGAAGGCGCCCGAGGCCAGCAGCATCCAGCTCCCCGCGGACGTGTGCATCCGCAAGCCCTCCACGGATGTGGTGGTGGTGGGCAACGCCATGAGCAAGGGCGGCCAGGCCGTCAAACAGCTGGACGTCCACATCGAGGTGGGCCCCGTCTCCAAGAGCCTGCGCGTGTTCGGCACCCGGGTCTGGTACCGGGGCGCGCTCGGGCTGGCGCTCGGGCCGCCGCAGCCCTTCACCAGCGTGCCCCTGAAGTGGGAGCTCGCGTACGGAGGCTTCGACGCGAGCGACTCCGGCAAGCCGCCCATGGAGGAGGCGCGCAATCCCCTGGGCCGCGGCGTCGCGCGGGACTCGGACGTGTTGGTGAACCAGCCCGCTCCGCAGATCGAGGACCCGCGCGACCTCATCTCGTCCGCCAGGACGCGGCCCGCGCCCGCCGGCGTGGGCGCCATCGGCAGACACTGGGAGCCCCGCCGCCGCTACGCGGGGACCGCAGACGAGAAGTGGATGAAGGAGCGCATGCCGCTGCAGCCGCTGGACTTCGACGAGCGCCACAACCAGTGCGCGACACCCGAGCTCATCTGCCCCGAGTACCTGAAGGGGGGCGAGATGGTGAAGCTGCTCAACCTCTCCGCGGGCGGCGCGTATCACTTCGCGCTCCCCCGGCTGCACTTCGCCGTGACGACGCGGACGGACCAGGGGGAGAAGGAGCACCGCCCGGTCCTCGACACGGTGCTGCTGCGGCCCTCGGACGAGGAGACGCTGGAGCTGACCTGGCGCGCCGTGGTGCCCATGCCGCGCCCCGCGCGCCGCCTGCACTACATCCAGGTGCACGAGAAGGAGGTCCTGCGATGAGCTCCTCTAAACGCCTGGACTCGGCGCACTACGGCGGACGGTGGGGCTCCGCGCCCGTCATCGTGGGGACGGCCGCGTGGAACGGGCTGGCCTTCGCGCCGTATCAGACGTGGGCCTTCCGCCGCGCGGAGCTGTCCGCGTACGCGGAGACACCGTTTCGCGCGCCGAACGGGAAGCGCGTGACGATGGCGCCCATCCGGACGCTGCCCACGCGGGACTCGGGCGCCGAGCGGCTGGTGCCCATCGCCACCCGGACGCTGACACAGTTGCTGACGAACCTGGAGACGATGCCTCCGGACGCGACCGTGGCCCTGGTGCTCTGCCTTCCCGAGCGGATGGGTGAGCGGACGCAGGAGGGCTTCGCGACGCAGCGACGCCAGGTGGAGAAGGCGCTGGTGCGGCTCCTGGAGGAGAAAGACCTCCGGCCCGTGGTCCACGTGGTGCCGCGAGGGCATGCCTCGCTGGCCTTCGCGCTCATCGAAGCGGGCGAGGCGCTGCGCAGCCGCAAGGTGGACGTCGCGCTCGTCGGAGGCGTGGACACGTACTACGACCCCGAGGTGGTCCAGACGCTCATCGACCAGCAGCGCATCTTCGACGGGGAGAACCTGGACACCTTCGTCGGAGGAGAAGGCGCGGCCTTCTGCGCGCTGACCCGGACGGACGTGGCGAAGCGGACGAAGTGGCCGGTGCTCGCGAGGCTCGACACGGTGGCCACCGACGTCGAGCTGGCCACCCAGGACAACGACGTCCCCTGCATGGCGGCGGCGCTGACGCGCGCGGGCCGCGTGGTGTCCGAGCGCCTGCGTGAAGAGCGGCGCACGCTGGACTGGTGGCTCTCCGACATGACGGCGGAGGAGCTGCGCGTGCACGAGTTCAAGCTGGCCTGGCCCCGGGTGGCCCATGACGTGATGCCCCCGGAGGCCGCGCTCGAGTATCTGTCCGAATGCCTGGGCGACCTCGGCGCCGCGGCGATGCCCACGGGGCTGGCCGTCGCGGTGGAGGGCATGCTGCGAGGTGACCCGGGCGCGGCCACCTGCCTGCTGACGGGCTCGAGCGCGGGCGGCGCGCGCGGCGTGGTGCTGCTCTCACGGGAGCCGTGAGATGGGCTCAGCGCAGGTCCTCCGGGAAGACGAAGCGGCGCAGCCAGGCCCCCGTCTTCTGCTCCTCCTGGAAGCCGCCCCAGTACTCGGTGGGCGTCTTGACGAAGTGGGGCTCCAGCACCCGCGCCACCTCGGCATAGGCGGATGGGTACTCGAGCGCGTTGACGTCACCGAGCGTCGGAGCCTCGCCGGCCTGGATGAGCGTGGTCCCCTTCAGCGTGTGCACGTGGACCGCGGACGTCCAGGCACGGGCCTTGAGCGCGGCGAGGTCCAGCGAGAGCTTCCCGGCGAGGCCGTCTCCCACGAGCGTGAGCCAGTTGCTGCCGGGCAGCCCTTCGCCCACGCACCAGGACATGGCATCCGGGTCCTGGATGTCGAGCCCGAGGTAGCGCTGGCTGGAGCGGAACAGGCTCCAGAACGCGGTGGACTTGACCCACTCGTTCCAGGTGCCCACGTAGCCGCCCACGCCGCAGAGCAGGGGCCAGCGCTCGCCAATCTCCTTGGCCAGCTGAAGCAGCTGCTTCGGGTCGAGGGTCTCCGGCAGCAGCACCTGGAGGAAGCCGCGACGCCCTCTCGCCGAGTCCATCTCGCGGTAGATGAAGCCGAGCCCTGGCGCGCCGAGGTCATCGACCAGCCGGAACGTGAACAGGTGCCTGACGCGGACATCGGCCCAGGAGACGGACAAGGAGGCGAGCACATCGTCGGCGACTCGTGGCGTGAAGCGGTGCCACTCCGGAAGCGTGGAGGTGGTGTACCAGGTGAGCCGCTCGGCGGGAGCCAGTTGGAGGAAGCGCCGGAGCAGGGCCGCGGCGCCCTCGGTGGCCCAGACGTAGGGCTCATCCAGGTACAGCGTCAGCCCGAGGGCATACCGCGTCAGCGTCACCTCCGGGTTGTCCGCGAGCACGTCGCCCCCCGGTCCACGCAGCTTCGACATCGTCACCGCCTCCTGGCAACACCCCGAGCGATGTACGACTATCACGAGACCGTGGCTTCAAGAGACCCAGGCGCATTTCCTTTCAATGACGCTCACCGGGGTGGACCTCGGTCCCTCTGGCGGGGGCTGTCTGTCATCCAAGGGGCGTGGCTCCGACATGCCCGCACGACGCGCGCCGCACCCGAGGTGGACACACCATGAAGCTCGCACACGCATTCCGCCGGGCCAGCGGCGACTCGGCCTGGGATTGCCATTTCCTGGCGGACCGGTGGGATGGCAAGGACTGGATGGAGGACCACGCGGAGTCGTGGGTGGGCCAGGTGGTGGACGGGCGTGTCTTCACGCTGCTGGGCCAGGTGGGGTGGCTCACGTCGCTCTGGCGCTCTCCGTCGGGCACCGTCTACGTGGCGGAAGGCAGCTTTCGCCGCGGCGGTGTGCACATCAACCGTTCGGAGAATCCCTCGCGCCCGGCGTGGGAGTTCCACGAGTTGCCGTGCGTCGTCTCGGGCATCTGGGGACTGGATGACCGGTTCGTGCTGGCGTGGGGGCCGCATTCACAGCAGCGCAAGGAGTCGTTCTACCGCTGGGATGGCAGGCAATGGCATGAGCTCCCCTGCCCTGGTGAGGTCTTCGCGGTGCATGGGCTCGCGCCGGACCTGGTCTACGCGGTGGGTGGGGAGGGGCTCATCGCGCGCTGGGATGGGGCGCGGTGGCATCCGGCGCCGTCCTTCACGGAGGCGGTGATGACGGCCGTGCATGTCGTCAGCAAGGACGAGATGTACGCCTGCAGCGACGCGGGCGTGCACGAGGGCAGCGTCTACGGTTGGTCGGAGGTGGCGGAGTCCCCGGGGATGTTGATGAGCGTGGCGAAGTACCGGGAGCAGGTCTGGGTGGCCGGTGGGACGTATGGGCTCTTCACGCTGCGCGGCAATGAGCTCGAGGAGGTGGAGACGCCTGTGAGGCCCTTGAGCCTGGACACGCGGAAGCGGCTGGTGATGGCCACGTCGGAGGGGTTGGTCGACACCGAGGACGCGAAGGAGTTCCGGACCGTGCCGCTCGCGGACTTCGTCGCGTGCGTCCAGGACATTCCACGCAAGTGGTGAGAGACTCGATTCACGAAGGTCAGCGAAGCCGTCCGTTCGAGGGGGACCGATATGACAGCCAGCGCGCCCACGCCACCACCGCACACACCCGTCAACTATCTCGAGGGCGGTGGTAGCAGCTTCTTCTCCCGGCAATGCCAGCAACTGCTCATCAAGGCCAAGCTGAACCCGGAATGGTTCGGCTCGTACGACCACGTCGCCAAACTCAACAGAGAGGCGAAGGCCAAATGCGTGCGGTGGGACACGGCGACCGCAGCGGAGCATGCAGCTGGGATGAAGGACGGAACTCCGTTGGAACGCCCCACCGCGGGTGACCGCTACCTCAGAAGTTGCCAGTCAGGCCATCTCGTCCGCGACTCCAACTTCCGGGAGAGCGGCACGGATGACATGGGCAACGAGGCACGTGGGGACCCCTGCCGGAACGTCATCGACGGCTATGAGTCGGATCGCGCGCCCGCCGTTCCGCAGCAGGGCATGGCGTCCGAGAACATGGAGCACGGACGGCATACCCGCCGGGAGAACGCGGATATTCAACGGCGACGGTATGACAACTCAGAGTCAGGTCGGCCGGAGACCGAGTACGGACAACGTCAACGCCACGCGGATGAGGACGCGCGCGTCAACCAGTATGTGAGAGAGCACCAACAACGGTGGCGGACCTCCGAGCGCGCCGCCAACCAACAACCTCCGGGGCTGGCTGGAACCAGTGGGAGTGGCGCTAGCGGCTCGGCAAGCGCTTCGGGTGGACCAGGAGGTGCAGCGGGCTCAGGCCTGGGGTCGGTAAAATCCCCCACCTGTCCTCCAGCCGACGTCATCGATGGGAAGTCCGCCGCCAAGTGCATCAACAACTGGCGGAAGAAGGCCGAAGCACAGATGAAGCAGAAGATGGCGGATGACATGGCCAAGCATGAACGGGACAGCACAGTGCCCGCCTCATTCACAGGCTCGCCTCCGCCGCCTCCTCGCCAGGACCAGTACCAGGCTCATCTGGACCAGAACGTCCACAATGCCACCGCCAACCGAGAAGCCGCCCGGGGAACGCCAGGCGAAGATGCGGCCAAGGCGGAAGTCACCAGGGCACGGCGAGCAGCCAATACCTTCCGGCGAGGGCGCTGCCGGGCTGAACAGGCCTCGCGCCTGCGTGGAGATCCTGGCGCAGGGCCTGCGCGAACCAAGGGCAGTGCACGCTGAGCTTCATCCCCCCTCCTTCAACCTGCTTTCAGAGGTCCCCTCGAATGAGCCCCACGAAAATCGATACCGTCGCCGAGACAGCCACATCTTTCATCAGCGACTACCTCGTCCAGCGCCAGTACTTCACCCCGTCTGATGAGCTGGACGAGAACGACGACGGCTCTCTGCGGCTCTCGCTCTACAGAGCCATGCCGGACCAGACCTCACCCGGAACCATCGTGTACACCTTCGTCTATGGGTCGAAGGTCGAGAAGGACGGTCCCGAGATCCAGCAATGGGTCGAGCAGATCATGACCGCGCTGAAGCAGGCCCATCCCGAGGTCTCTCAGTTCAAGAGCACCATCGAACTCGACGCCTGGGATTACTGAAGGCCCATTCAATGCACGAGCCGCGAGCCTCATCACGCGACACACACGTTTGAAGCCCTCCTGCGAATGAGCCCCCAGGCATTCATGCTGTCGCCAGCACGGCAACGTCATTCATCAAGAACTATCTCACCGAGCACGGGTACTTCACGCCCGACGACGAGGTGAACGAAGAGGAACCCGGTTCGCTGCGGTTCTCCTTCTACAGAACCATGCCGGACCAGACCTCTCCCGGAACCCTTGTCTACACCTTCGTGTATGGGTCGAAGTACAGCGAGAAGAGTCCCGAGCTTCAACAGTGGGTCCAGCAGATCATGACCGCGCTGAAGGACGCCCATCCCGAGGTCTCTCAGTTCAAGAGCACCCTCGAGTTCAACGCCTGGGACTACTGAGCATCCGCTCCACTCCGAGTCACGAACCCCACCGCGGGTGGCAACGAGCGCGCCACCCGCGGAAGGAGGCCCGGCTCACTCCATGGCGGAGACGACCTGCGCGTCACACGTGGTCGGGTTGATCCACGACTGCGCATTGTCCAGGTAGCAGATGACGCCCTGCGTGCCGTAGGCGGCCTGGCCGATGGTGGCCGAGCAGGTCGCGGTGCCGGCGTTGTACGTCACCGCCAGCTGCCAGAGGCAGGTCTTCGCGGCACCGGTCGGGTCCGCCGGATTCGTCGTGTAGAAGTACGTCTGCGTCACCGAGGTGGCCGGGGCAACCTCAATCTGGAAGACGCCGTTGACCGACGGCTTCGCGACGGGGCCGAGCGGGTTCGGCGGAGGGATGGGCAGGCGGACGCCGGAGAGCGTGCCACCGAAGCTGACGTTGACGCCCGTCCAGTTGCCCACGGCGAAGGTCTGCAGGGGGTTCGCCAGGAGCGACGCGCCACCCTCGGCGTGACGCGCCTTCAGCTCGAAGGTCTCCGTCTTCACCGCGGTGACGTACTCACCCCGGAAGAACTCCAGCCCACCAAAGTCGAACTGCTCGGCGGCGGCGACAGACGGCGCGAGGGACAGCAGGGAGACGGCCAGGAAACGCTTCACGTTCCTCGTCATGGGTATTTCTCCTGTGTTGTCTGGTGTTGGCCTGAGCCGCAACCTTCCTAACATCGGGCTCCCTTTCATTGCAAATCATAACAAGGAAAACCAGCATTTCCAGTCAAAATGGAGGATTTCAGCAAACACCTGTCTGCCATTGCCGGCGCCTGCAAAACGCCACGGATGGGTCACCGACACACCCAGGTGTCATTCGAGAACCCTGGAATCGTCAGCTCCCGGACACTCCTCAAATCAGACATCGAGAGCCCTGGAAAAATCCAGACACCCATCACCCTGCGCACACCCGGGAGCACCCGCCCCGCGCATGGACAACCCATCAAAGACACACACCCAAACCACCCAGTGGGGTTACATGGAACAATCCTTCGAGCCCGGAACCCCGCGTCGGATGCGACGCCCTGACGTGGGCCTCACCCGCTCCGACGCCCACGTCCATGAGCGCGTCGTACCCACGCCCTCTGCTGAAGAGACCTGGAGGAAGGGGCACCACGAGGCAGCGCCAGGCACAGGGACCTGGGCGGACATGGAGGGACGGGCTCACCCCAAGGCCGGAGCTCCGAGCACAAGCCCGCCCGCCTCCAAGGCGACGAAGCAAGCACGGGAAGCAGGCCGCCCAGCGAGCGGCACCCTGAAAACGAAAAGGGCCGGCTGCTTTCGCAACCGGCCCTTCTCTTTCTCTAGCCGACACCCAGGCTTGAACTGGGGACCTACTGATTACGAATCAGTTGCTCTACCGCTGAGCTATGTCGGCGCAAGGCGGCGCGGGAAGTACCATGGCGTTCCGGGTAGGGCAAGCCGAAATGAGGCGCCCCCCGTTTTCAATCCGGCCCAGGTGCTTCGTTCCCCAACGAACAAACCCACCCCACCGTGACATCCATGACACGGTGCATCCGCCGCCGGTGACACAGTGCGTTGCCATAAGTCCCCGTCATCGCTCCGTTTTTTCGGGAGGAAGCGTGGCGCCGCAGCGGTTGAACTCGGTTGGCGCATATGCACATAAGGGCGCCGCTATCCCCGCGTCCCCGGCCCGAGCGTGGCTGGGACCACAAGGAGCCGTTTTCGACATGGCCAGCGAAGAGAACTTCATGCGCGCTCCGGCGCCGACGCCGAAGCGCACCGTCTACACCGAGGCGATGGAGATCTTCCATCGGGCGGCCGACCTCATCAAGCTGGACAAGCGCGTCCGGCTGGAGCTCGAGGAGCCCGACTACGAGCACATCTTCTATGTGACGGCGAAGCTGAAGGATCGCCTCGTCCCGCTCATCCCCGAGCGCGCCAAGCAGTTCGCGGACCTGCCGGAGACGCAGGTGCGCAACAAGGAGGGCCTGGAGGCCCTCGCCAACGGCAGCATCATCCTCAACGGCCGCGCCCTCCTGGGCTCCGACGTGGCCATCCGCCAGGGCCACCTGCGCCTGCCGGACGGCAAGGTCTACCAGCTGGTCCCCGGTGAGTCGCAGCGCTTCAAGGCCTACCGCGTCCAGCACAACCAGGCCCGCGGCCCCTACAAGGGCGGCCTGCGCTACCACCGCGAGGTGTCGCTGGACCTCTTCAAGGCCCTGGCCGCGGAGATGACCTGGAAGACGGCCATCGCCGAGGTCCCCTTCGGCGGCGGCAAGGGCGGCATCCAGATCGACCCGCGCGAGTACGGCCGCGAGGAGCTGGAGGCGATCACGCTTCGCTTCATGTACCGGCTCAAGAGCCTCATCGGGCCGAACATCGACATCCCGGCCCCGGACGTGGGCACCAACCCGGAGATCATGGCGCTCTTGTACCGCCAGTTCTCCGACGGTGAGCGCGAGCGCCACAACCTGCGCGGCATCGTCACGGGCAAGGACGTGCGCATCGGCGGCTCCGAGGGCCGCGGCAAGGCCACCGGTCAGGGCGTCGCGTTCTGCATCGAGGACTACTACGCGGACCGCGGCGAGAGCGTGAAGGGCAAGACCTTCGTCATCCAGGGCTTCGGCAACGTGGGCAGCCACGCCGCCATCATCATGCACGGCATGGGCGCGCGCCTGCTGGCGGTCAATGACGCCGACGGCACCATCTACAACGGTGACGGCATCGACGTGCACGCGCTCGCCGCCTACGTGCAGGACCCCAAGAACCTCAAGCGCAGCGTGCTCGGCTTCCCGGGCGCCCAGCGCATCGAGAAGAAGGACCTGTGGGACGTCCAGGCGGACATCCTCGTCCCCGCCGCCCTGGGTGGCGAGATCACGGCGGACATCGCCGAGCGCCTCAAGGTCAAGCTCATCGCCGAGGGCGCCAACGGCCCCACCACCCCGGAGGCCGACCGCGTCCTGCAGAAGCGCGGCATCGAGCTCATCCCGGACATCATCGCCAACGCCGGCGGCGTGACGGTGAGCTACTACGAGTGGATCCAGAACAAGCGCATGGAGCGCTGGAGCGAGGCGGAGGTCGACCAGCGCCTCGAGCGCGCGATGAAGCGCAACTACCGCATCATCCGCGACATCTCCCGCAACCAGCCGCGCAAGACGGACATGCACGACAGCCGCCAGTACTGCGTCGGCGAGGCCGTGGACAGCCGCTGCGCCGCGATGATCCTCGCGCTCAAGCGCATCGAGGCCCACTACCTGCTCGAGGGCTTCTCGCAGTAGGCCCTCTCGCCTCCTGAAAGCGCCAAGGGCACGGTTCTCCTCGTGAGGACCGTGCCCTTGTCATGTCGTGGCGCCAGCCGTGGCGGCCCCTGGCGGCCCCCTGTCCCGGGAGCGTCGTCGGGCCACCGGGCCGCTTCCGCCTGGCGGCCACGAGGCAGACCTCAGTGCATCACCCGCTCGCGGTCCACCAGGAGCAGCGGCGCGTCGTCGTGCGTCTCGTACGCCACGATTCGCAGGCCCACCCCACGGCTGGAGCCCTCGCGCCCGTCCTTGCGGCCGAACGCCAGCGCCACCTGGTAGCGCACCTCGCACAGGCACGTCATCTCCGTGCCGTCCTCGCCCGCGAACGTCACCTTCAGCTTCTCCCCCAGCCCCACCGCGTCGCGGACCTCCACGAACATGCCCCGCGCGCTGATGTTGCGCCCCACCCCCCTCATCATCCCGTCCTGGGTGGTGAGGTAGACGGTGAAGACCTTGTCGAAGCGCAGGTGACTGCGGCGCTCTTGCGGACGCTCGAACACTGGGGGTGCCTCCCGGCAACAGGTGGTGACAGAGGCACCCTACATGGTAGCCAGATGTAGGCAATTTATTCACCTACATCCACCCCCACACACCTACGAGAAGGCAGCCCCCTGTTGCACGGGGACATGGCACCATCCGGGCTTCCCCCCCGTACCCCGGAGCCCCTCGTCTTGAGCCGCTTTCTGGTCGCCGCCGTCGCCCTCCTCCTGCCCACCCTGGCCCTGGCCGACGTGGACTCGCGCTTCGCCAAGCTGCGCGATGAAGCCGAGCCGCTGGGAGGCCTGGGGGCCTTCCTCGAGAAGTACATCGGCGCGTGTGAAGGGGCGCTGGTGGACCCGAAGTGCAAGTCCGACGCGGAGGCCTTCCGCAAGAAGTACCAGGGCAAGCGGCTGTACATGATCATCGGCGAGGACGACGCCACCATGCTGTCCCCGGGGCCCTACAACCCGGGCGCGGGCGAGTACACCGTCAACATCACCCCCTTCTTCCCCGGCGGCCGCTACGCGCTCACCCACGGCGCCCCGAAGAAGCAGGACGGCAACGGCAACCCGGTGCTGCCCTTCCTCACCGTGACGGGGACGCTGCCGGAGGGATGGAACGGGCAGCTCTTCGCCCGCATGTTCTCCATGCGGCAGGTGCGCGCCCAGGTCGTCTTCACGCCGCAGGCGGTGTGGTCCCTGCCCAAGAAGGGCGGCGGCAAGAACCACGGGGTGACGGCCCGCATCGACGGGCTCATCCTCACCGAGGGCCGCACCGGCCACCCCATCGGCCTGTGGCTCAACGGCAAGGACGCCAACGCCAGCCGCTAGGCGGACAGCCTCGGGGGCTCCCTCACCGGGCGATGGCCAGGTACTGCTGGGAGTCCCCGCGCTTCACCCGCAGCAGGATGCTGGCACCGGAGCTCCCCTTGGAGAGGGCCGCGCGCACCCCGGCCGCGTCCTTCACCCGCTTGCGGTTGACCTCCGTCACCACGTCGCCCATGCGCAGGCCCGCCGCCTCCGCGGGGCTGCGCGGCGACACCGCCGACACCAGCGCCCCATCCCAGGCCACCTGGTTCAGGGGCGCGGCCACCTCGGGCGTCAAATCCCGCAGCGACAGCCCCAGGTCCTCATCGCTGGTGACACGCTGGACCAGCCCCTCGGCGGCCTCCTGCGCGGGGCGCTCCACCAGCCGCACCGCCACCTCCTGCGTCGTCCCCTGGCGCAGGAGCGTCAGCTTCGCCTCGGTGCCCGGCGCCAGCAGCGCCACCTTCCGGAGCAGCTGCAGGTAGGAGCCGATGGTGCGCCCGTTCACCGCCACCAGCCGGTCTCCGGAGCGGATGCCGGCGGCGGCCGCGGGGCTGCCCTGGTAGACGTCCTTCACCAGGGGGGCCCGGCGCTCGGCGCTCTCCCGGTCATCGTTGACGATGACGCCCAGCCAGCCGCGCGTGAGCTTCCCGTTCTCCCGCAGGTTCGGCAGCAGGTCCTTCACCAGGTTGATGGGCACCGCGAAGCCGATGCCCTGCCCCTGGCTGATGATGGCCGTGTTCACCCCCACCACCTCGCCCTTCATGTTGAAGAGCGGCCCGCCGGAGTTGCCCGGGTTGATGAGCGCGTCGGTCTGGATGAAGTCGTCGAACTGGCCCACGCCCAGCACGCGCTCCTTGGCGGAGATCATCCCGTGCGACACCGAGTGGTCCAACCCGAACGGGTTGCCGATGGCCACCACCCAGTCCCCCACCTCCAGCCGGTCCGAGTCCCCCAGGTAGAGCGCGGGCAAGTCCCCCATGTCCGAGCCGCTCAGCCGAAGGAGCGCCACGTCCGTGGACGCGTCCCGGCCCACCACCTCGGCGGAGAACTCGCGGCCGTCCGACAGGCGCACCGCAATCTTGCTCGCCCCCGACACCACGTGGCTGTTGGTGACGACCAGCCCGTCGGGCGTCAGCACGAAGCCCGAGCCCGTCGAGCGCTTCATCCCGGCCAGCCCGCTGTCCCGGGGGCTCACCGTGGTGATGTTGACGACGCCCGCCTCCACCGCGCGGATCAACGGCGCCAGCGACGTGGGCGGAACGAAGGCGGGCAGGCCCGTCTCTCCAGCGGGGCGCTCGCGCCACAGGCCCAGCGCGCCGCCAGGACGGGCCTCACCGGAGCCCTGGTACGAGAACCAGGCGGCGTGCTCTCGCAGGCGCGCCTGCAGCCAGGGCCCCACCGGCCCCTCCTCGGCGGACGCCGTCAGGGGGAGCACGGCCAGGGACACCAGGACGAAGAGCAGTCGGGAAGCCACGAGGTGGCAGCTTATACGGCGGCGCATGACGAGCGACGGGAACAACCCGCCCCGCCGCCGTCTTCCTCGTTTTCCTTCCGGGGCCTTGCTCAGGCCTGGGCGGGCGCCACGTACTTGGCCACCTTGACCCGGGCCGGGCGGATGACCCGCTCCTTGAGCCGGTAGCCCGCGCGAATCTCCGCCACCACCTTCTGGTCCTCGTCGGGGGAGGCGGTGATTTCCATGTCCGTGGCCTCGGCCACGTTGGGGTCGAACGACTGGCCCGTCACCGTGATCCGCTCGATGCCCATGCCCTGGGCCTTGCTCAGGAGCGAGTCGCGGATCATCCGCACGCCCTGCGCCAGGGGCGAGTGGTCCTGGCCGCTCATGGAGAGGGCCCGGTCCAGCTCGTCGATGGCCTCCAGGAGCGTCACGGCCACGTTGCCACGCTCCACGTCCATCATCCGCTCGCGCTCGCGGGTGAGCCGCTGCTTGAACTCCTCGCGGTCCTTGTTCACCGCCTGGTAGGCGCGCGCCAGCTCGTCCACCCGACGCCGGGAGGACTCCAGCTCGGCGCGCAGGCGCTCCTTCTCCGCGTCGGCCGCCTCGGAGACCACGTCGTCGGCGGGCGTCCGGGCCTCGGCCTCGCCCGCCGCACCGGCCTCCGGGCCCGGCGGACCTCCGCCGTTGGCGGACTGGGCGTGCTGGGGTTCCTGGGAGGGGTCGGAGTGCGAAGGACCGGACATGTCGAACCTGAAGTCGAGGTGGAGAAGCGCGCTTCACGCGCGGGTAGGCGGCAACTGGCGCAACCTAACCGCGCGCGAGTGCGTGTCAACGCAGCGGAGCTAATGCTCCTGGGCGGCGGGGGACTCGGCCATGAACCCATGGTCGACCTGTCCCGTCACCTCGTCGATGATCTCCACCTGGGCGGCCCGCAGCGAGTAGTAGAGGAGCCAGCGCTCCGCCGCCGTCAACGTCCCCGCCGGCAGCGCCTCCTCTATCTCCTGAACCGTGAGCCGCCCCTCCTTGAGCCCCTTCGCGAAGAGGGCCTTCCGGGCCATGTAGCTCTTGCCGATCCTGTTCTCCACGGCGACGCCTCCTTTCGGTCTCAAGATAATTTCGCCCCCCGGACACCGCAGGAATGCGCGGTGGCGGGGGGCGTGGGCCAGGCCGGAGAGCAGGCGCCCGGACGTCGACTACGAGTCCAGGGGCTTGTCAGCGTGCTGCGTCGGCGGAGGCGGCTCGTCGTTGCTGCCGCCCACCGGGTGGGCGGAGATGACCTGGCGGGCCTCGGGGTGCAACAGCCCCCGCTGCGCCAGCACCTTGGGGCCGAGGATGGACGCCATCGTGTCCTCCTCCACCACCTCCACCGCCAGGAGCCGGGCCGCCAGCGCCTGCGCCTTGTCCCGGTGCTTGCTGAGCACCTCCCGGGCCCGGTCCAGCGCCTCGCTGACGAGCTTGCGCACCTCCTCGTCGATCATCCTCGCCGTCTGCTCGGAGTACGTCCGCGACTCGGGCAGGCCCGCGGAGCGCAGGAAGTTGGGGCCGTGGTCCGCGCTGAGCGCGACAGGCCCCAGCGTGCTCATGCCGTAGTCACGCACCATCATCTTGGCGATCTCGGTGGCCTGCCGGATGTCGTTGGACGCGCCGGTGGACACCTCGCCGATGAAGATCTCCTCCGCGGCGCGGCCGCCCATCATCCCCGCCATCTTGTCGCGCAGCTCGTCCAGCGACATGAGGTAGCGGTCCTCCAGGGGCAGCGACATGGTGTAGCCCAGCGCCGCGAGCCCGCGCGGGATGATGGAGACCTTCGTCACCCGCTCCGCGTGCGGAAGCATCCACCCCACCACCGCGTGGCCCGCCTCGTGGTGCGCGACAATCTCCTTCTCGCGCTCGTTCATCCGGCGGTTCTTCTTCTCCAGGCCCGCGACGACGCGCTCAATCGCCTCCTCGAAGTCCGCCCGCATCACCGCGTCGCGGTTGCGACGGGCCGCGAGCAGCGCCGCCTCGTTGACCACGTTGGCCAGGTCCGCGCCCGCGAAGCCCGGCGTGCGCGACGCGATGGTCCTCAGGTCCACGTCCGGGCCCAGCTTCACGCCGCGGGCGTGAATCTCCAGCACCCGCTCGCGGCCGCGCTTGTCCGGACGGTCCACCAGCACCTGCCGGTCGAAGCGGCCCGGCCGCATCAGCGCGCTGTCGAGAATCTCCGGACGGTTGGTCGCCGCCAGGATGATGAGGCCCGCGCGGCTGTCGAAGCCGTCCATCTCCGCCAACAGCTGGTTGAGCGTCTGCTCACGCTCGTCATGGCCGCCGGCCACGCCCGAGTTGCGGCTCTTGCCGATGGCGTCCAGCTCGTCGATGAAGATGATGCAGGGCGCCTTGGCCGTGGCCTGGGCGAACAGGTCACGCACGCGGGCCGCGCCCACGCCGACGAACATCTCCACGAACTCCGAACCGGACAGGCTGAAGAACGGCACGCCCGCCTCGCCCGCCACCGCGCGCGCCAGCAGCGTCTTGCCCGTGCCCGGCGGGCCCACCAGCAGCACCCCCTTGGGGATGCGGCCACCCAGGCGGCGGAACTTCTCCGGCGTCTTGAGGAACTCGACGATTTCGCGCAGCTCGTCCACCGCCTCGTCCACGCCCGCCACGTCCTTGAAGCCCACGCCGGTGTCGGCCTCGGCCTGCACCTTGGCGCGCGTCTTCCCGAAGCTCATGACGCTCTGCGGACCCTGGCCGATGCCGCCGGCCACCCTGCGCATCATGAAGCTCCAGAAGAGGAAGAACAGACCCAGCGGCAACAGCCATATCCAGAGGGCCTCGCCCAGCCCGGACTGCGGCACCGCCTCGAACTGGACGCCCTTCTGCTCGAGCAGCGGCACCAGCGACTCGTCCCCCTGGACGCGGTAGGCCATCCACGGCAGCGCGCTGGGCTCGCCTCGCAGCGGACGCTCCCCCTGCGCCGGCGGAGGCGGCTGGGCGGTGTCCTTGAGGAAGCCCTTCACCCACTCGTTGGAGATCTGGACCCGGCTGAAGTTGCCGGACTCCACCGCGTCCCGGAACTGGCTGTAGCTCACCCGGCGGACGCCCGCGTCCTGGAACACGTTCCGGAAGAGAAGGAAGCCCAGGACCAGCAGCAGGATGTAGCCCAGCGGTGAGCCGAACTTGAACCCCTTGCCCGGCGTCCCTGGCTTGTCGGACTTCTTTCCCCGCGGGCCCACACCCGGCGGGAGCTCCTGTGGCTTCATCGTCGGCACGCTCGCCCTCCCCCTCCCCGCTCATTCGGGCCCCGTGCCCGGATGGCGTCACACTCAGCCGGGCAAAGATGTTCACCGGCGCCAGAGCGTCAACCCGCTGGACGGTTTCCCTGCACCCCGGACGCACCCGAGTCGCGAGATCAGCGACACCCGACGCGCCACAAGGGTTGACCGGTGAACTCCGTACCCAGCAGATACCCCTCGCCATCCGACACGTACGACACCGCCTCGGCCTGCGCCTGGGGTCCGGCCGGCACCTCGACGAGCGAGCCCTTCAAGAGCGACTCGAGGTCCTCCGCCCCCGGCTGGCGCAGCTCCCACACGCGCGAGTAGGTGCGAATCAACATCCGCTGTCCGGAGGCATGCAGCGACGCGCCCGTCGTCGCGCGGTCCACGCCCCCGGGCGCCTCCAGCGCTCCCAGCTTCGTCGCCTGGATGACGGCGCCGGGCTTCAGGCCGTCCAGCGCGAAGGCGTCCCCCAGCGAGCGCCGCGTCTTGGTGAGGACCATGAGCCGCCCCGAGCGCGCGTCCGCCACCAGCGCCTCCACGTCATGGGCGCCGTCCGGATAGGTGAAGGCCAGCACCTCCACGGACACCGTCGCGTCACCGAGCGCGTCGGGCTCCGGCAGCCGGTACACGCGCACCTGGTCGCGCATCTCGAAGTTGTCGCCCGTGTCCGCCAGGAAGACACACGTGCGCGTCTCCCCGGGTGAGCACGGCCCCACCGCCACATCCTCCAGGTCCCGGGGCTGGGCGCCGGTGAGCTTCAGCCGCGCCCGCACGCGGCCCGTCTCGTCGATGGCGAACAGCTCGAAGTCGTTGCCGGAGTCGTTGTGGGCCCAGAAGACACCGGGGAAGCGGCGGCTCGCGGCCAGGCCGGACAGCTCCGGCAGCTCGGAGGGCACCTCACCGGTGCGCAGCGGCACCCCATACTGGGAGCACCCGGGCAGCCCCGTCGCGGGGACCTGGGCGCCGGCGTCCTCGACGCCCGAGTCGGGCGGCAGCGGCTTGGGGCTCGAGCAACCGACGAGCCCCATCCCCGCGAGGAGGGCCCAGGTCCAGCGGGGCCACACGTCAGGAGTCCAGGTCCAACAGCTTCGCCAGCGTCTTGGCGTCCGCGTCGGGGAAGCGGTACTGCGACATCTCCTCCAGCGTCACCCAGCGGTGGTCATGCACGCGCAGGTGGCGGATGTGGTGCTCGGCCTCGACCAGACGGCAGCGGAACACCCGGAAGTCGATGTCGTAGGTGGGATACTCGTGGCGGGTGTGCATGGCCTGGTCGAGCACCACCACGGCCACCCCCATCTCCTCGTGGATCTCCCGGATGAGCGCTTCGGCGTCGCTCTCACCCTCTTCCACCCGTCCGCCGGGGAACTCCCACAGCAGGGGGAGCGACGCGGTGGGGGGGCGCTGGGTGATGAGGTAGCGTCCCAGCTCGTTCTCGAGCATCGCACCGACGACGCGGACGTGGCGACGGGCCATTCGCTTCTCCTGACTCCTGGGCAGGCCAACGAGGGAGGGGCGGCCTAACACAGCCCTCGCCCGGCGCCAATGCCACGGCCCCCTTTCCGGCAGGCTACGCACGCCCCGGGCAGGCGCCCAGCCCTCCTCCAGGGCGGTCCTCCGCCTTGCGCCGGGCACCCGGCCGGCCAAGGGCTCCCTGGCTCCGACTCCAGCCCCACGTCAGTGTTGGAGGCCGGGCGTCGGCGACAAAGCATGTGGTGAATTGGATGACGAGCGGGCCGGATGGCGTCATGCTCGCGTCCATGAAGACGAGTCGCGCGGAAAGGGCCGAGGTGCTCGGGGCGGCACTGAAGGCCGCCCGCCAGGCCAAGGGGTTCGGCATGGAAGAAGTCGCCGAGCGCCTGGAGATGCCCGTGGAGGTGCTTTCCCGAGTGGAACGCGGGGTGATGGTGCCCACCATCTCCACCCTGGTACGGCTGTGCATCATCCTCCGGTTGGACCCGGACAATCTGCCGGAGGAGCTGCCGGAGATGAGTGACTGAGGATGAGTCCAGAAGCGTGCCGGGACGAGGGCTGAGCACCCCGCCCGGCGCCTGATGGAGGGTGAAGGTCGTATCGGGGGAGGTCTTCCGTCCGTGCCGCCGAGCGGCGATGCTTCGACGGGCCCGCTCGCAACTGGGACTCTCTTTCCCCCTCGCCGCCGCCATCGATGCGTTGTCCCGCCTGTCATCGCCGTGTGGTGGAGCGCTGTCCCCTCCATCCCACGGCCGAGCTCCCGCCGAGAGCCCCCCCGGCGCCCCCCGCGGACGTCCCGGGATACCAGCGGGGTGTCTCCGTGGGTCGAGGCGGCTTCGGGCGTGTGCTCGCCGCGCGGCGCGAGTCCGACGGCCGGCCCGTGGCCCTCAAGGTGCTGGAGCCGCTCGCCGTGGAGCGACTGGCGCGGGAGCTGGAGGCGCTGCGACGCATCGGCCCGCCCGTGACGCCGGAGCTGTTGGGAGAGGCCCGCACGCTGGCGGGGGAGCCGGTGGTGGTGATGGAGTTGATCGCCGGCCAGACGCTCGCGCAGCGGTTGGCGGAGCTGCCCCGGTCGGGCGCGATGACCTGGGACGAGGCGAGGCCGGTGATGGTCGCCCTGGCGCGTGCGTTGGCGCGGGTGCATGCCGCGTCGGTGGTGCACCGCGACCTCAAGCCGGAGAACATCATGCTGTCCGGTGAGCGGCTGATCCTGGTGGACTTCGGGTTGGCGCGCCTGGGCACGGAGCGGGACGAAGCACCCGCGCCGACGGTGACGCGGACCGGGCAGCGCCTGGGCACGCCCGAGTACATGGCGCCCGAGCAGTGCCTCGACGCGCGAACCATCGATGCGCGCGCGGACCTCTACGGGCTGGGCGTCGTCTACTTCGAGTTGTTGTGTGGACGCCCACCGTTCGTGGGGGACACCGCGTCCGTGCTCCAGGCGCACGTGGCTCGGAGGCCACCGGTGCTCTCGAAGCTGGCGCCCTGGGCAGTGCCAGTCGAGGTGGAGGCCCTGGTGTCGCGCTTGTTGTCGAAGGCCCCCGAGGAGCGGGGGCCCGGCGCGGCGGACGTGGCGGATGCGCTCGAAGCCGTGGCCCGGACGGGGAGCTCCGTCTCCCCACAGGTCAGCGCGAAGCAAGGAGCGGACGAGGTTGTCATGGGGGCCTCCTCGCCAGTGCGGGCGTCTCCCGGAGCGCGGGCGGTCGCCACCACAAGTGCGCGCTCCCCTCCCCTTCCTGAAACCTCGACACAACAGGCCAGGGACATCGCCCTGCTGGGCCTCAAGACACCGCTCGATGTCCTCACGCTGCGAGGACTCCTCACGAGCACGGGCGCGGAGCTGGCGCGCATGGAGCCAGGGCTCGCTGTCTTCGCGTTTCCGCATGTGCCCCAGGTCGAGTCAGGTCTGCGCACCGCGCTCAAGGTCGCGGAGTCCCTGGCGAGCCAGCTTCCTCCCGGCTCGATGCGCGTCGTGCACCAGGCTCGGCTCCGCGTGCGCGAGCGAGGTGGGCGATGGGTGCTCGGTGGCGCGGCGCTCGAACACGTGGGCAAGTGGTGGCCCGAGCCCGCGGCCCCATCCAACACACTCCTGCTGACGCCCGAAGCGCGTGAAGGACTCGGCGCGCTCGAGCCGGGCGCCACACCCACGACAGCGGACCTCTCCCCTCTCCCCATCGCATCCCTGAAGGGCCGCGACGCGGAGCTGGGCTGGCTGCGTGCGAGCATCGCGAAGGTGCGCGAGCAGCACTCGCCCATGTTGCTGACCCTGCTGGGCGACGAAGGACTCGGCAAGACGCGCCTGTTGACCGAACTCCACGGCGAGCTGCTGACAGACGGTGCCCTGTCCACACTGTTGGTGGGAGCGCAACGGGACGAAGGCAGCGCCACCGAGAGTGGCTTGGGCCACCTCATCGCAGCCATCCTCGGCCTGCCACCGACCACGCCTTCCGACGAAGGGGTGCGCAGACTCATCGAGCCCACGCACGCGACGCTGGACCTCGCGACCGCGCATCCGGCCGCGCGCAGACAGCACCTCGCACGGGCACTCGCGTCGCACCTCCGCCGCCGTGCCGAAGAGCGCCCCCTGGTGTTGCTCGTGGACGACGCGGAGACGCTGGACCCCACCGCGCTGGACGCGCTGGAGCTGGCCACGCTCTCCGGCCTCACCTCGCCTCTGTGCATCGTCCTCACCGGACGCCGACGACTCCTGGAGCTGCGCCCCTATCTCGGCGAGCGCGCGGCGGACAGCGATAGACGCACCCTCGCGCCCCTCGACGACGACTCCGCGAGCGAGGTGCTGCGACAGCTCCTGCGTCCCGTGGACGTGCCCGCGGAGGGCATGCTCCGGGAGCTGGTGGAGCGCTGTGGTGGCTCGCCGCTGCGCCTGGTGGAGACGGTCCGCGCGTTGAGGGCCGCGGGTGCCATCCGGACTCGCGCCGG
The DNA here is from genome assembly GCF_024198255.1 of Myxococcus guangdongensis. Taxonomy (NCBI): domain Bacteria; kingdom Pseudomonadati; phylum Myxococcota; class Myxococcia; order Myxococcales; family Myxococcaceae; genus Myxococcus; species Myxococcus guangdongensis. The sequence continues at coordinate 94,727 of NZ_JAJVKW010000022.1, read as the reverse complement.
TGGCGGAGGCTACCTCGCCGCGGAGGCCCTGGATGCCCTGGCCGTGGAGAGCCCGGACGAGCGCGTGGCGGAGCGCGGCCTCCTGGCCCTGCCCTCCGGACTGCGCGCGTTGCTCCAGGTGGCGGCCGTGCTCGGCGAAGACGTGCGCTGGGAGGAGCTGTCAGCCACGCTCGCCCGACTCGACGGGGGCGAGGCGCTGGACCTCTCCATGGACCCGGGCGTCGGACTGGAGCGACTCGCGCGACTCGGGATGCTGGAGCCCCGAGGCCCCCGCCGCTGGCGCTTCGAGCACACCCTGCTCCGCGAGGCCTTCGCCGCGAGGCTGCCTGGAGCGCTCCGTCGCCGCATCTGCTCCGCCGCTCTGGAGTCCCTGCCCGACGCGCCCTTGCCCCGACGCGCCCGCTGGGCCGAGGGCGCGGGAGAGACACTGCTGGCGCTCGACCTCCACCACGCCCTGGCGGAGTCGGGTCGCCGTGCGCACCGGCTGCTGGATGCCGAGCGCCACTTCTCCGCCGCGTTGGAGTGCGCGCCTCGCGAGCACGACGTGCGCCGCATGGAGCTGCTGTCGGGTCGGGGCCGTGTCCGCTATCGACTCCAACGCATCGACGACGCGCTCGACGACCTGCGCGAGGCACGGCGAATCGCCGTCTCACGAGGAGCCATGCTGCGCGAGGCGGACCTGCTCCTGGAGGAAGCCACCGCGCTCGACTGGCGAGACGACACGGACGAATCCACCGCGCTGCAGGAGCAGGCGCTCCAACTGCTCGGAGAGCCCGTCCCCTCCGAGCTGGCCGCGCGCCACGCATTGGCCAAGGCGCGTGTCTTCGTGCGCCGGGAGGACATCACGGGGGCCATCGCGCCTCTCGAAGAGGCCGTGACGCTGGCACGTTCGACGCGCGACGAGGAGACGGAGGCCATCGCACTGGCCATGCTCGGCGCGATGCTGGGCTGGACAGGGCAGCTCGAGGACGCCGCGCGACGCTTCGACGAAGCCATCGCGCTGTGCGAGTCCACCGGAGACACGCTGCACCTGGGTGTCGCGCTCAACAACCGCCTGGTGCTCCACGTCCAGCGTCGCGACGTCGCCGGGGCGCGCACGGACCTGGAGCGCGCGGTGAGCCTGGGACGCGAGCTGGGCAACGTGCAGATTGAGCGCACCTCGGCGTTCAACCTCGCCGTGCTCCTCGGCTACCAGGGGCGCGCGGAAGAAGCCCTGCCGCTGGCGAGACGCGCGGGAGTCCTCAGCCAGCGCTGCTTCCCCCACTCCATGGCGCAGGATGCGTTGCTCGTGGCGCGCCTGTGCTGCGAGCTGGGCGACCTGTCCGAGGCCACGAGGCAGCTCGCGTGGCTCGATGAACAGTCCTCGCGGGTGCGCCTGACGTCGGCGGACCAGCTCATGGGCGAAGTGGTGCGACGCGTGGTCGCCGAGTCCTCGGCCTCGGTGCCCTACTCCCGCGAGTATTGGGAGGCGCAGGTGGAGGCCTCGCGAACGCGGATGCCGCCCGATGAACGGATGGAGGTCCTCGTCTGGGCGGCGCGAGCAGCCCGAGCGGCGGGCGACGACGAGGCGCTGAGCGCCCGGGTGGCCGAGGTGGAGCAGACCGTGCACGAGGCTCCACTCTGGACCTCGCGCGTGCGAGGACTCGAGTCGGCCGTGAAAGGCCAGTGGTCGGATGGCGCTCCTTCGGACACGCGTGCCAAGACAGGACCGTAGGCACACGATGAGACGTACAGGCAGGACGCGAGTGCAGGGGATGGAGGGCCGGAATGAGTGAGTGGGACAAGCGCGAGGGCAACGCCCAGGTCGCCCTGTATGGCGATGAGCTGGCGCCCGGAGCCCTCGTCGGCTCGTGGATGGTGGAGCATCGGGTCCACTCCGGCATCACCGCGTCGCTCTATCGCGCCATCCACCTGGACACCCGGGCTCCCGCCGCCGTGAAGGTCGTGCGGGCCCACCTCAACCACGTCAGTGAGGTCCTCCTGCGCTTCAAGCAGGAGGCGGACACGCTCCAGGCGCTCGACCATCCTCACATCGTCCGCGTGCTGGAGTACGGGGAGCTGCGCGATGGAAGACCCTGGCTCGCCATGGAGTGGCTGGAGGGCATGAGCCTGGACCGGTGGCTCTCCCAGCGAGGCCCCTTCTCGCTCGCCGAGGCCCACACGGTGATGGAGGAACTGGGGAGCGCGCTCGTGGCGGCACACGGGCAGGGAATCCTGCACCGCGACTTGAAGGCCCAGAACGTCATGTTCCTGCCGCGTACCGAGGGCTTCACGGTGAAGCTGGTGGACTTCGGCATCGCCAAGGTGGCGCCCCTCTCGGGTGGCACGGCACTGACCACCGCGGGCGCGGTGCTCGGCACACCGGTGGCCATGGCGCCGGAGCAGATTCTCGGCCAACCCGTGGACGTGCGCACGGACCTGTACGCGCTGGGTGTGCTGCTCTACCAGCTGCTCGTGGGGCGCCCCCCGTTCGCCGGCGAGAGCGCGGTGGAGGTCGAGGAGCAACACCTGCACGCGCCGCCGCCCCGCTTGAGTGAGCACGTCCGCGTGCCCGCGGCGGTGGAGGCGGTGGTCTCGCGCTGTCTGGCCAAGAAGCCCGAGGAGCGTTGGCCCGAGGTGACGAGCTTCCTCACGGCACTGCGCGCGGCGCTCACCTCGTCCTCCGAGTCCAACACGTGGGCCTCCGCGCTGTACCTGGACCTGCGCTTCGCGGCCTCGGACGTGGACCCGACGGACGAGGCGCTCGATGCGAGGGACGCCGCGCTCGACGCGGGCCGCGAGCTGCTGGAGTCCGAGGGGTGGACCCTGGCGCTGGAGGGAGGCAATGCCCTGCTCGCCTGGCGCGCGTTGTCCGAGGAGGCGTCCGCGCGGGCGAGCGAGCAACGGGGTTATCGGGAGCTCGCCGAACGGCTCCTCGCGCGTGTCCTGGCGCTCGCGGGAGCGGAGCTGGAGACGCGCGTCTATCTGCACGCCGAGCCCGGGACGCTCTCGACGGATGCACGCGGTGCGCGGCAGCTCGCGGGAAGCCCCATGGCCCGGCTCGAGGGCTGGACCACGGGTGGCGCGCCCGGCCAGGTGACCGAGCACGCGGCTCGCTAGCTACGTCCGCAGCCCGCGCTTGCGCAGCAGCCGGTAGAGGTACACGCGGTCCATCTCCGCCGCGGTGGCGGCCTGGGACACCTTGCCGCCGTGAAGCTGCATCAGCGCGTCCAGGTACTCGCGCTCGAAGTTCTCCAGCGCCCTGCGACGTGCATCCGCGTACGGCTGCTTTGGGTCCACCAGGCTCCCCAGGACCCCCTGGGCCCCCACGGTCTCCGTCGCGGGCGGCAGTGCGTCCTGGAACACGAGGCAGCGCTCCAGGTGGTTGCGCAGCTCGCGCACGTTGCCGGGCCACGCGGCGTGTTGGAGCTGGTTGATGAACTCGGGCGTGTTGAGCGCGGCGACCTGCTCGGGCGCGGCGCCGAAGCCCGCGAGGATGCGCTCGGCGATGGCCGGGATGTCCTCGGGGCGCTCTCGCAGCGAGGGGATGAGGATGCGCACCACGGCGAGGCGGAAGAAGAGGTCCGGACGGAAGCGGCTCGCGTTCACCTCCGCGCGCAAATCCCGGTGCGTCGCGGCGATGACCCGCACATTGACGGGCTGGTACGTGTTCGCGCCCAGTCGCCGAATCTCGCGCTGCTCCAGCACGCGCAGGAGCTTGGGTTGGAGCTCCGGGGGCAGCTCGCCCACCTCGTCGAGGAAGATGGTGCCGCCGTCGGCCTCCTCGAAGGCGCCGATGCGCCGCTGGAGCGCTCCGGTGAAGGAGCCCTTCTCGTGACCGAACAGCTCGCTCTCCAGCAGGTTGCCGGGGATGGCGCCGCAGTCGACCGTGAGGAAGGGACCGGCTGCACGCGAGCCCGCACGGTGGATGGCCAATGCGGCGCGGCTCTTGCCGGTGCCCGTCTCCCCCTCCAGGAGCACGGTGGCATCACTGGCCGAGGCGCGCTCCATGAGCGCGAAGCTGGCGCGCGAGACGATGGACGTGCCCACCAACTCACCGAAGGCGGTGCGCTCGGAGAGCAGCAGCCGGTTGCTCTCCGCGCTGAAGTCGAAGCGCAGGCTGACGCGGCCCAGGCGCAGCACGCTGCCCCCGCGCAAGAAGGCCTCGCGCACGTGGACGCCGTCGAGCACCGTCCCGTTGAGGCTGTCGATGTCCCGCACCCGGGCGCCATCGCGGTCGATGCGGAGCTCACAGTGGAAGCGCGAGACGGTGGGCTCGTCGATGACGAAGTCGTTGAGTCCGTGGGAGCCGAGGGAGAAGGTGTCCGCGTTGGAGTCCTTGTACACGCCGGGCTGAGGGCCTTCGAGGAGCGTGACTCGGAAGCGGCGCACGGCGCCCGTGAAGCCGGGGCGTCCGGTCCCCGTGGGACGGGTCTGCTGGGCGTCCTCGCCCTTGGAGGGTGTGCGGTCTGCCCCGGGGGGACGCTCGGAGGTACTCATGAGCACCCCACGCTAGCACGGTAGACTGAGGGCCATGGCTTCCCTCCATTTCCTCGGCGCCGCCGGAACCGTGACGGGTTCCAAGTTCCTCCTTGAGCATGACGGGCAGCAGGTGCTCGTGGACTGTGGGCTCTTCCAGGGACAGAAGGAGCTGCGGCAGCGCAACTGGCAACCGCTCCCGCTCCCGGCGCGAGAGCTGGACGCCATCGTGCTCACGCACGCGCATATCGACCACACGGGAGGACTCCCCCGCGTGATTCGCGAGGGCTACGACGGCCCCATCTACACCACGCCCGGCACCCGGGATTTGACGGCCCTGCTGCTGCCGGACTCGGCGTACCTGCACGAGGAGGAGGCGCGCTACGCGAACAAGGAGGGCTACTCCAAGCACCACCCCGCCCTGCCCCTCTACACGGTGCCGGACGCCGAGCGCGCGGTGGGGATGATCGAGACCTTCGGCTACGAGCGGCCGAAGGAGATCCTCCCCGGCATCACGCTGACGTTCTATCGGGCGGGCCACATCCTCGGCTCGGCGGTCTGCGTGTTCGACTTGAAGAGCACGCGTCAGCGCGTGGTCTTCAGCGGTGACCTGGGCCGCTATCAGGCGCCCATCTTGAGGGATCCGCAGAGCGTGGACTCGGCGACGACGCTGGTGGTCGAGAGCACGTACGGAGACAGGCAGCACCGCGAGCAGAAGCCGATGGAGGCGCTGTGTGACGCGGTGAAGGGCGCATTCGACCGAGGGGGCGTGGTGGTGATTCCCGCGTTCGCGGTGGGGCGCACGCAGGAGCTGCTCTTCCACCTGCGCAACCTGGAGGAGGCGAAGCGAATCCCGGTGGTGGATGTGTTCGTGGACTCACCGATGGCGTGTGACGCGACGCCCGTGTACCTGGCGCATCCGGAGGAGCACGACCTGGTGATGAGGTCGTTGGTGGAGCGCGGGGCATCGCCGCTGGCGACGCAGCGGACGCGCTTCGTCACGTCGGCGCAGGAGAGCAAGCGGCTGAACATGCACGAGGGGCCGGCCATCATCATCTCCGCCTCCGGCATGGCGACGGGAGGCCGCGTGCTGCACCACCTGAAGCACCGGTTGCCGGACCCGCGCAACACGGTGTTGTTCGTGGGCTACCAGTCCGTGGGCTCGCGTGGGCGCAAGCTGCTGGATGGGGAGAAGGAGTGCCGCATCCACGGGCAGGTGGTGCCGGTGGGCGCGGAGATCCGGACGGTGAGCGGGTTCTCCGCGCACGCGGACTGGACGGAGACGATGCGCTGGATGGAGGGCTTCGACTCTCCGCCGCGCCAGACGCTGCTGGTGCACGGCGAGCCGGACGCGCTGGAGGCGCTCCGGCAGCGAGTACAGTCGAAGGGCTGGAAGGCGTACGTGCCCGGCTACATGGAGAAGGTGGAGCTGGAGCTCGCGGCCTGAGGGTCAGGGCTTCGGCGTGCGAGTCCCGGAGTGGAAGGAGCACTGGACGACGAAGTCCGGTGCGTTCGGGGACTCGGCGGAGACGTGCTCGAGGAAGGCGGTCCGTTCGTCTCCGGTCCACAGATTCACGAAGTCGCCCATCCACCACTGGGACAAGGAGCGCGCGGCACGCGCCACGGAGTCCCGGGACACGGTGGTGAGGGAGCGCTGGGCGTCCATCAGGTCACGCACCAGACGGGCTGGGAGCAACCAGCACTCGGCGCGAGGAATGGGTGGGACGAGGAAGAGACAGTAGGCCGAGTCGGTACGTGAAAGCAGGCCATCGACCATCTCACGGCCGAGGCGGAAGTGAGGCAGCCACTGACCTTCGCCACGTTGCTCCAGCTTCACGACCTGGACGAGCACCGCGCGCTCGGTGTCCACGAAACCGTCGACCTCGGCGCTCATGACGAACGCGACTTCGGTGCCCGAGGTGCGCGAGTCCGGGACCCGGTCCGATGAACCCCGCTTGCCTCGGCTTCGTCGCGAGCGAGCAGCGGGTTCATCGTCGGGGAGACGTACTTCGGAAGACGACGTCGACGCGGGAGCGACCAGCGGAGGCAGCGGCTCCGTACTGGCCGCATCGGCGGCGGCCGAGGGCGCGGAGTCAGGGGCGTCACTCCGCGAGCCACCGTCAATCGCGCCGTCAGCAGGCTGCGTGGCGATGACGTCAGCGACCTGGACGGGAGAGGCAACGTGAGCGGTGGCATCGCTCGCTTCGCCAGCAGCCGACGCAGGTGCGTCAACGAGCGAGGGACTCCCAGCAACCTGCTCAGCAGCGTCGACGCTCGTCGTGTGGTCAGACGAATCGTCAGCGGCAGCGCCGTCAGCAACTCTCGTGGAAGCGTCGACGTGGGAATCGGTGTCGCTCGCCTCGTCAGCAGCCGATGAGGATGCGCCGACGGGGGTGCTGTCGGACGCCTCACCCGCGGACACCGCGGGGTTGTCGACGGAGAAGGCCGTCTCCGCCGCGACGTCATCAACCTGCGACGGAGCGTCGACGCGTGTCGTGGCGCTCACTTCGTCAGCGGACTCCACCGAGGCCACGACGTGAACGGTCTCGTCACTTCCGACGGGCTTCGCATAAGCCGCGCCCTCAATCGATGGAGCCATGGCGAAGCCTCCGCCAGGAGACACCTGCGAGTGGGCGTTCGGTTCGTCCAACGCTTCCACGTTCGCGCGAATCACGTCCTGCGCGGATGCCTCCCCAGCCATCGGTCCCGTCGAATCGTGCGGCGCATCGGAAACGAGCGCATCCTGATGGGACTCGGCAACCGTCACCGGGGCATCCGGCCCCTGCGCGACCAGCGAGTCGGGAGCAGGCGTCAACGCCTCGACGCTCAGTCCGTCATGGGGCGCCTCGGGCATCTCCGCGAGAGTCGTTTCGTCGGAAGCCTCGACCCGAGCCAACGCCTCCGCCTCCAACAGGCGCGACACCTCGTCCTCCATCAGCAGCGAGTCGTCCCCTCTCCCCGCGCCTTCATCCTCGGCAATCACGGACTCGACCACAGGAGCCCAGGATGTCGACATGTCCAGCACACCCACCGGGCCCACCTCGGTGGCCACGGGCACAGCCGCCGCCCTCCCCCGCCCTCTCCTCGATGGCTTCGGCTCCTCGACCACCCGCTCCGCCACGCGCCGCACCGTCAGCTCGAAATCCAGCGGCGGCGGCTGGCCCTGGGCCAGCAGCGAGAACACGTCCGCCTTCACGCGTCCCAGCTCGCCACTCAGCGCCTCGAGCAGCGAGTCCACCAACTCCACCGTGTCCTCGCGGAACCGCTCCGGATAGCGCGTCGAGAAGTCCGCCTCCACGCGAGACACCGCGCCGAACAGCAACTCCTCCAGGTCCCTGTCCCGCAGCCACGTCCGCCCACTCAACGGCACCGCACGCGTCACATGCAGATGCCTCAGCGCCTCCGTGAGCGATGCCGGAGCCACCGCGCCCGTGGGCGGCGGAGCCTTCGCTCCATCCTTCCCCGTGGCTCCCTGGAACCAGCGCTGCAGCGTGCGAACCCGCAGCCTCACCCGAGACGAGGGATGGTCCTTGAGCCGCCGGACCTGTCGCCGGTCCGTCTCCGTCCGCGCCAGCGACAGCACCACGAGCTCCGCCTCGGACGACGCCGCGTCCGGCGCGCACCACAGGAAGAACTCGATGGCCGCCTTCCGGGGCATGGGCTTGCGAGCAATCCGCTCCGCCACCTCGTCCCGCCACGCCGCCAGCTCATCCAGCCCGGGCCGATTCTCCGACCCCAGCTTCGGCCACAAATCCGCGCACTCCTCCGCCAGCCAGCACAGGTGCGCGAAGCCCGTGGCCATCGGCTCCAGCTTCGCCCGCATCCGCTTGCGCCGCTCGAACGCGTCCGACAAGCCCTTGCGCACCGACGCGCGGAACAGCCGCTCCTCCAGCCACACCTGCGTCAGCACGAGCCCGGGCTCGCCCTTGCGCAGGTTCGCCTGACAGTGGTCCAGCACGAAGCGCACCGGCCCCAGGTCCGTCAGCGTGTCGAAGTCGCTGCCCACCAGCGCGCCCAGCGCCCCACGCAGCCCATCCACCGGCGGTGCATCGAAGCGCGCCAGCAACTCGCACAGGTTCTCCACCACCGCCGGAGACCCACCCACCTCCAACGTGCGCGCCAGCAGAACACCCGCGCGAGCACACCAGTCCGGCTCCTTGCGTCCGTTCGGGTAGCACGCCAGGAAGCCACGCATCGCCCCGCGCCCATCCGGAGACGTCGCCAGCGCGAACAGCCGCTCGGCCAGCACCTCCGAGGCCTCCTGCCACGGAATCCGTGAGGCCCGCGTGCGGATGTAGTCCGCCAGCTTGTCGCGCCCGGCCTCCGCCGTCGCCGGCAACAGCAGGCGCAGCTGCTCCAACATCCCGATGGCCTTGTTCCCCGAAGCCATCACCCGCTTGAGGTCCACCTCCACCGAGTCGAGGAACCGCAGGGCCCGTCCGTCATACGTACACGGCACGTTCCCCACGAGCGATAGCAGCGAGTCCGGGTGACGCTTCAGATACCGCGTCAACACCGTCGACAGCGCGGCCTCGCTCTCACGAAGCACCCGCGCCGCGACCTCCGGCTCACCCGTGCCGCGCAGGACCTCCAGCATCGCGCCCTGTCGCGACAACAACCGCTCCAACAGCCCCGCGGGCGGCACCGCGTAGGGCCACAAGAGCTCACTGCAAGAGCCCACCAGGAACAACAGCTCCCCGAGCCCACGCTCCCCTCGGGCCAGTCGCTCCCAGGTGGCGAGCTGCGCCAGCGTCCGCTCCTCCAGCGACGCCCCGCGCACCCAGTCGGCGAAGGACGTGGTCCAACGCGCGGACGCCTCCACCGCCTCCGTGGCGGGAGTGCTCGCGACTTCCTCGTAGAGCGGCCGGAGCGACTCCGGCCACGCGGCCTCACCGGACGGGTGCATGCGCGCTCACGGACCTCATGAAGTCGAACCCTCGACGAGGGAAGGCGCCTCGACCGACGGCGCCACGGTGATGACCACGGACTTCGAGGCCGGCGTGCGGCTCTTCTCCGCGAAGCTGTCCACCGGCACCAGCACGTTCGTCTCCGGGAAGTACGTCGCCGCGCACCGCCGGGGGATGTTGTACGGCACCACCAGGAACCGCCGCGCCACGCGCGTCTCTCCCCGGAAGTGGCTGGTCAGGTCCACCACCTGTCCCTCGACGAGCCCGCGCTCCTGGATGTCCTTGGGATGCATCATCACCACGCGCCGCCCACCCTTGATGCCACGGTAGCGATCATCCAGCCCATACACCGTGGTGTTGAACTGGTCATGCGTGCGCAGCGTCATCATCATCAACTGCCCGGGCTCCAGGTCCTCGCCCGGCATGGTGTGCACCGTGAAGTGCGCCTTCCCACTCGCCGTGGTGAAGCGGCCCTCCCGAGGTCCGTTCGGCAGATAGAATCCACCCGGCTCCTGCACGCGCCGATTGAAGTCGCCGAAGCCCGGGATGACCCGGGCAATCAAGTCCCTCACCCGCGAGTAGTCCTCCACCAGTGACATCCACGGCACCTTCGAGCGCGAGCCCAGCACGGCCGTGGCCAGTCGCGCGACGATCATCGGCTCGCTGAGCAGGTGCTCGGAGGCCGGAGCCACCGCGCCGCGCGTGGCGTGCACCACGCCCATCGAGTTCTCCACCGTCACGAACTGAGGTCCACCCGCCTGTACGTCCCGCTCCGTCCGCCCCAGGCACGGGAGGATGAGGGCCCGTCGTCCGTGGACCAGATGCGCGCGGTTGAGCTTGGTGGACACATGCACCGTGAGCCGCGTGCGCCGCAGGGCCCGCGCGGTGAACTCCGTGTCCGGGGTGGCCGACAGGAAGTTGCCCCCGAGCGCGAAGAACACCCGGACCTGTCCCTCGTGCATGCCGTGGAGCGTGTCCACCACGTCCTTGCCATGGTGCCGGGGCGGCTCGAAGTCGAGCTCCCGCGCGAGCGCGTCCAGGAACTCGGGCTTCGGCCGCTCCCAGATGCCCATGGTGCGGTCGCCCTGCACGTTGCTGTGCCCGCGCACCGGACACAGGCCCGCGCCCGGCTTGCCGATGCTGCCGCGCACGAGCGCCAGGTTGACGATCTCCTGGATGTTGGCCACCGCGTTGCGGTGCTGCGTCAGCCCCATGGCCCAGCAGAAGATGATGCGCTCGGAGCGGGCCAGCAGCTCCGCGGCCGTCTGGATCTGCGCGCGCGGCACCCCGCTGCGCGACACCACGTCGTCCCAGCTCACCGCGCTCACGTTGCGCGCATACGCGTCGAACCCGAGCGTCTTGTCCTCGATGAACCCGCGCGCCACCACCGTGCCGGGCCGCTCGGCCTCCATCTCCAGCAGCGCCTTGCCCAGCCCCTGCAGCAGCGCCACGTCTCCGTTGATGCGCACCTGGAGGAACTGGCTGTTGAGCGCCGTTCCCGGGCCCATCAACTGGAACACCTCCTGCGGATGCCGGAAGCGATTGAGCCCCGCCTCGGGCAGCGGGTTGATGCTGACGATTTCGCAGCCCCGGCGCGCGGCGGCCTGGAGCGTGGAGAGCATGCGCGGGTGGTTGGTGCCGGGGTTCTGGCCGATGACGAAGACAGCCTGCGCCTGCTCGAAGTCCTCCAGCGTGACGGTGCCCTTGCCGATGCCAATCGTCTCGCCGAGCCCCGTGCCGCTGGACTCGTGGCACATGTTCGAACAGTCCGGCAGGTTGTTCGTCCCGAACTGCCGCACGAACAACTGGTACAGGAACGCCGCTTCGTTGCTCGTGCGCCCTGAGGTGTAGAAGCAGGCCGCGTCGGGTGAGTCCAGCGCGTTGAGCTCCTCGGCCACGAGCGCGAAGGCCTCGTCCCAGGAGATGGGCGTGTAGTGCGTGGCGTCCTCGCGCAGCACCATCGGCTGCGTCAGTCGCCCCCGCTTGCCCAGCCAGTGGTCCGACTGCTCGCACAGCGCCGCGACGCTCCACTGCCGGAAGAAGTCGGGCGTCACGCGCTCCTTCGTGCCCTCCTCCGCCACCGCCTTCGCGCCGTTCTCGCAGAACTCCGCCACCGAGCGATGCCCTGGGTCCGGCCACGCGCAACCCGGACAGTCGAAGCCGTCCTTCTGATTCACCTTGTGCAGGAGGAACGTGCCGCGCACCGGGCCCATCTCGCCCCACGCGTGCTTCATCGAGGAGACGATGGCGGCCATGCCACCCGCGACGGTGGGAGGGAGACTGACCAAGGGAGGCCTCGGCTCGTCGGGCGGTTGGACGGGTGGCAGGGGCCGGGCCAATGCCGCGCCCTGCTCGCTCCCCGTCTCCTCATCGTCCCGCTGTGTCTCGGCCATGCCCGCCCTCTCCTGGTGCCATCCGGACGACCGTCCGCTCGTGGCGCGCGCGAGTCTACCGCTCCCGGGCCTCGCGGTAACGCCTGCTCGAAGCCTGTCGGCCCCTCGCTCTCCACCCGGCCCACGCCCGGACGACCGACGAGGCGAGGCGGCGTTGCCGGGAACGCGCTCGGTCAAAACCCTCTGGAGGACAGGACCCCACGCGCGAGCCGGAATCCAAGGAGGCGGATGACATGAGTGGAAGGCGCCATGATGACCCCAACCGACGGGGCAAGGAGCGACACGGCCGAAGGGAGCACGAAGACGCCCCCGCCTGGCGCGCCCAGGACCCGGGCCACCAACACCGGGGCCCTCCCCGTCACGAACACCCTGAGCACCACGCACGGCCGGGCCACGACTCCCACCGCTCGGACTGGGACGCCCGGCGCGACTTCGAGCACCCCTCCCGGGACCTCGAGCGCGACCGCGAATACCGCACGCTCCGAGGCGACCGGGACTCGCTCGACTATGAAATCGACCGGGACTTCGGCGACGCGGCCAGGGCGCTGGACCGGGCCCACGAATACGGCCGGGACTTCGACCGCGACCGGGAGCTGGACCGCCGCGCCCGACACTTCGACCCGGAGCGAATCGCCCGACGACCCGGCTACAGCCCGAGCGGCACCTTCCGCGCGCTCGATGAGGAGGCCCCCCGACGCCACGGCCCGCCCGACGACAGGGGCGGCTCGCACCGGGGGCGCTGGAGGGACGCTCCGTCGGACTCGCTGCGTGGCGGGGGCGTGGGCCCGGGCCACTCGCGTCAGGGGCGCCGCGGCGCGGACACCTGGGATGAACCCGAGGCATGGATGGACGAGCTGAGGGAGCTGCGCCCTCGCGAGCGGCTGGCGGAGGCAGATGTGCGACGGGGCGGCACGCAGCCCTCGGGCCACGGACCCGGCGTGGAGAACATGGCACCGCCCCGGGTGGGGTTCTCCACCAGCGCGACGCGCGCGGATGACCACGACCTGGGTCATGGTGGCTACGCCGGACTCCCCGGCCGACCCCGCACGCCCCAGGGACGCGGACCCCGTGGCTATCAGCGAGGCGATGACCGCATCCGCGCGGACATCTGCGACCGGCTGATGCAGGAGTGGATGGACGCCTCGGACGTGGGAGTGCAGGTGCTGGACGGCGTGGTGACGCTCGCCGGGAGCGTGCGCAGCCGCGACGAGAAGCGCGCCATCGAGGACGTCACCGAGTCGGTGCTCGGCGTGAAGGAGGTCCTCAACCACCTGCGCCTCCACCGGAGCGAGGGCGTGGCGCGCGCGCCTTCGTCCCAGGCGCCGCTCCAGGTCCCCGACGACGACGGCTCGTTGCACTCCTGAAGCGGGCTTCGGCCCCGCGCGTCATGGACGGAGCGTGCCCGTCCCCACCTCGGGGACGGGGCGCGGCGGATGCCTCCCATGGACACTGCGCGCGAGGGGCTTCACGGTGCTGCCCCCGCGCTCCACGGGTTCGGGTAGTGTGCCGGGCCTTTCCGTCAGCCATTCCTCAGGAGCCCGTTCATGTCCCGCGTCATCCGCGCCCCCCGTGGTTCCACCCTCTCGTGCAAGGGTTGGGTCCAGGAGGCCGCGCTCCGGATGTTGATGAACAACCTCGACCCGGAGGTCGCCGAGAATCCCGCGGACCTCGTCGTCTACGGCGGCACTGGCAAGGCCGCGCGCGACTGGCCCTCCTTCGACCGCATCGTGTCCAGCCTCCAGAGCCTCGCCGACGACGAGACCCTGCTCGTCCAGTCCGGCAAGCCCGTGGGCGTCTTCCGCACGCACCCCGACGCGCCGCGCGTGCTCATCGCCAACTCCAACCTCGTGGGCCGCTGGGCCAACTGGGAGCACTTCCACGAGCTGGAGAAGAAGGGCCTGATGATGTACGGCCAGATGACGGCCGGCTCGTGGATCTACATCGGCACCCAGGGCATCCTCCAGGGCACCTACGAGACGTTCGCCGCCGCCGGCCGCTTCCACTTCGGCACCGACGACCTCTCCGGCCGCCTCATCCTCTCCGGCGGTCTGGGCGGCATGGGTGGCGCGCAGCCGCTCGCGGCCACCATGAACAACGCCGTGTTCCTGGGCGTGGAGATCGACCCGTGGCGCGCCCAGCGCCGCGTGGAGACGCGCTACCTGGACGTCGTCGCCAAGGACCTCGACGAGGCGCTCGCGATGGTGAAGGACGCGCAAGCCAGGCGCGTGGGCCGCTCCATCGGCGTCATCGGCAACGCGGCCTCGGTGTTCCGCGAGCTGTACCGCCGCGGCATCAAGCCGGACCTCGTCACGGACCAGACCAGCGCGCATGACCCGCTCAACGGATACATCCCCACGGACCTGTCGCTGGAGGCCGCGGCCGAGCTGCGCAAGAGGGACCCGGAGGGCTACGTGCGCCGCGCGCGCGAGTCCATGATCGAGCACGTGGAGGCGATGAACGACTTCCAGGCCGCCGGCTGCCACGTCTTCGACTACGGCAACAACCTGCGCGGCCAGGCGCAGCTGGGCGGCATGGAGAACGCGTTCGAGTTCCCTGGCTTCGTGCCCGCGTACATCCGCCCGCTGTTCTGCGAGGGCATGGGCCCGTTCCGCTGGGTGGCCCTGTCCGGAGACCCCGAGGACATCCGCGTCACGGACCGCGTGGTGCGCGAGCTGTTCCCCCAGAAGGCCTCGCTGCAGCGCTGGCTGAACATGGCCGAGGAGCGCGTGGCGTTCCAGGGTCTGCCCGCGCGCATCTGCTGGCTGGGCTACGGCGAGCGCGCGAAGGCGGGCCTCGCCTTCAACGAGCTGGTGCGCACCGGCCAGGTGAAGGCGCCCATCGTCATCGGACGAGATCACCTGGACTGCGGCTCGGTGGCGTCGCCCAACCGTGAGACGGAGGCGATGAAGGACGGCACGGACGCGGTGGCGGACTGGCCCATCCTCAACGCGCTGGTGAACGCGGTGAATGGCGCGTCGTGGGTGTCCTTCCACCACGGCGGCGGCGTGGGCATGGGCTACTCGCTGCACGCCGGACAGGTCATCGTCGCGGACGGGACGGCCGAGGCCGCGCGCCGCATCGAGCGCGTGCTCACCAGCGACCCCGGCATGGGCGTGCTGCGCCACGCGGACGCGGGCTACCCCGAGGCCATCGAGGTGGCCAAGGAGCGGGGCGTGAAGATTCCGGGCATCACCGTGTAGCCTTGTGCCTCGCCATGGCCCACCCCGCGCGCCCGAGCCTCTCGCTGTTGCTGGTCCTTGCGCTCGGAGCGCTCGCGGGGTGTGCCCCCTCCGCCGTCGGCCCCATGGTGATGCGCCTGGGGCCCGGCTCCGCCCAGCAGCGCATGCTCCAGGCCGGCATCCGCACCGGCCCCCGGCTCAGCGCGCCCATCGCGGGGACGGTGCCCTCCGTCGGCACCGATGACCGCTTCCGCGGCGACGACGCGAGCTTCTCCACCCAGCAGTGGGGCCTCGCCTTCGACGCCGCGATGACGTGGCCGCTCACCGCGCGGCTGCACCTGCACACGGGCCTGCAGGGCGAGATGTTCCTGCCGCTGCCCGTGCCCGGCTACGGCGTCTACGCGGGCATGTCCTATTACATCGGCTCGGAACGCCTGGGGCTCGCGCCCTCGCTGGCGGTGCGCGGGGCGTCCGACTTCGGCATCTCCTCGAGCAAGGGCGGACCGGGCAGCATGGCGGGCGCGGAGGCGACGTGTGCCCTGAGCTTCTCGCCGGAGCCCGGTGTGTCGGTGGGCCTGGTCCCCTTCGTCGCCGTGCACACGCTGTCGTCGCACGGCATGAGCAACGGCTCGCTGTACTACGGCGGTGTCGTCGCCGCGCGCTTCACGTGGGGATGGCTGGACACCCTGGAGCTGTCGGGTGGCTTCGGTCGCGCGAAGGTTGGAGACAGCACGAGCTGGAACGTTCCCATCGTGGGTGTGCGTGGAGGTCGTTGACATCATGGAAGCGCTCGACTTGCTGGTCCGAAACACGTCCGAGGTCCTCACCCTGGAGGGCACGCACCGCGAGCCCGCGGAGGCCGCCCTCACCTCGCGTCCCCACGCCTGCGTGGGCATCCGCGCCGGTCGCATCGCGTACGTGGGCGCGGAGGCGGAGCTGCCAGCTGGCAGCGTGGGCGCGGGCACCGAGGTGCTCGACGCGAAAGGCGGCTTCGTGGGCCCCGCCTTCGTGGACCCGCACACGCACCTGGTCTTCGCCGGTGAGCGCTCCGCGGAGTTCGACCTGCGCAACCAGGGCGCCACGTACCTGGAGATCGCCAAGGCCGGCGGCGGCATCGTCAGCACCGTGCGCGCCACGCGCGCGGCCAGCGAGGAGGAGCTGGTGCGGCTGGCGCTGCCTCGCGTGCAGCGGCTGCTCGCGCAGGGCGTGACGGTGGCCGAGGTGAAGAGCGGCTACGGGCTCGACGTGGAGACCGAGCTGAAGATGCTGCGCGTGGTGCGCAGGCTCAACACGATGACGCCCGTGGAGCTGGTGCCCACGCTGCTGTGCGCGCACGCCATCCCCGCGGAGTACCGCGAGCGCCGCGAGGACTACGTCCGCCTCTGCATCGACGAAATCCTCCCCGCCGTCGCCAACGAGAGCCTGGCGCGCTTCTGCGACGTCTTCGTCGAGGACAGCGCCTTCACCGTCGACGAGGCCCGCCGCATCCTCACCGCCGGCCGCGAGCTGGGAATGCAGCCGCGCCTCCACGCCGACCAGCTCACCGCCTTCGGCGCCTCCGAGCTCGCCGCCGAACTGGGCGCCGCCACCGCCGACCACCTGGAGCAAGTCACCGACGCGGGCCTGCGCGCGCTCGCCGCCGCCAACGTCACCGCGGTGCTCGTGCCCACCTCCACCCTCTTCCTGCGCATGCGCCCCTACGCGCCGGGACGTCGCATCCGCGACGCGGGCCTCAATGTCGCTTTGGGCACCAACGTCAACCCGGGCTCCGCCATGAGTGAAAACACGGCGTTGGCGCTGGGACTCGCGTGTCTCGAGAACGGACTCTCGGCGGCGGAGGCGTATTGGGCCGCGACCCGTGGCGCCGCGTTGTCATTGGGACTGCAACGACAAGGGCGGTTGGCCGTGGGTGATGCAGGCGACCTGGTTTTGTTCAGCTGTGCGTCTTTCCGTCATCTGCCCTACCATTTAGGAATAGGGCACGCGCGCACGGTGGTGAAAGCCGGGCGTGTCGTCGTCCAGCAGGAGCTGAATTCCTGCGGGTGAAGCGACGTCGACTGGTGACACGTGCGTCGCACGGGAGTGTTGGAGAACTTCCCGTCGGGGCCGGCCGTTATAAGTACCAACTGCAGCCATGTGCCGACTTTTTGGATTCAGATCGTCAGTCCCTTCCGCGGTCCACCCCTCGCTGGTGACGCAGAAGAACTCGCTCCTCATCCAGTCACGCGAGCACAAGGATGGATGGGGAATCGCCGCCTATGGCGCCGAAGCGTCGCCTGTCGTGGCCCACGGTGTGGGCCCCGCGCACAGTGACCCCGACTTCGAGCGTGTCAGCAGCCGTGTGTCCTCACACACGGTGGTGGCGCACATCCGTCTGGCCTCGGTGGGCGCGGTCGAGCTGCGCAACTCCCACCCCTTCCACCACGGCCGCTGGACGTTCGTCCACAACGGGACGTTGAGGGAATTCGCCCGGCATCGCGCCGCGGTGGAGGAGCTCATCTGCCCGACGCTGCGCGTGGGCATCCAGGGCACCACGGACAGCGAGCGGTGCTTCTACCTCTTCCTCACCCGCCTGGCGGCCAGGCATCCCATCGGCCACTCGGTCCCCGTGGAGGGCGTCGCGCGGGCGCTCGCGGAGACGATGGGGCTGGTGGCGGCCATCACGGATGACTCGCAGGCGCAGCAGCGCTCCGCGATGAACTTCCTCGTCACCAACGGCGAGGTGATGGTGGCCTCGCGGCGCAACCGGACGCTCTTCGTGTCCGTGGGCGGCGCGCGGTGCGAGCTGGGCGGCCTCCCCGTCGCGGGCACGCGCCTGGAGCAGCTCATCGTCTCCAGCGAGGCGCTGTGCGGCGGGCCGAACTGGGCGCCCGTGCAGGAGGAGGACGTCATCGGCGTGGACGCCGGGCTCGTCTTCCACCGCTGGCGTGTGCCGGAGCTCGCGGGGGGCGTCATGCCGCCGCCCACGCCCGGCCCCAGCCAGCACGCCGCCTGACGTCAGGGCAGCCAGGTCGTCAGCAGCGTCGAGGCTCGGGCTCCGAAGGCCCGGGCCTCCAGGGTCCGCGAGTCCTGGCCCGCGTGGGCCAACGTGACGCGCAGGTGCTCGCGAGGCGCGGCCTCCGGCACCCGGTCCAACCACTCCACCAGCACCGCTCCCTCGCCGCCCACCAGGTCCATGAAGCCGGTGGCGTAGAGGTCGTCGTAGCCCGTCAGGCGGTACAGGTCCGCGTGGTACAGCGGGATTCGGCCGGAGTACGGGTACACGATGGCGAAGGTGGGGCTGGCCACCTCGGAGCGGGGCACGCGCGCGCCCTCGGCCACGCCGCGCACCAGGTGCGTCTTGCCCGCGCCCAAATCGCCAATCAGCCCCACGAAGTCCCCCGGCTCGAGCAGCTCGCCCAGCCGGACTCCGAGCCGGTGCGTCTCCTCGGGCGAGGCCAGCGTCACGCGCCGCTCCACCGTGTTGGCCTCGCTCATCGCCGCACCTCGCTCGACAACACCGTGTCGCTCATCGCTCCCACCGCAGCCACACCTCGCAGAGCCCCTGCTCGATGAGGTCTCCCGCCACCAGACCCAGCTGCCCGCGTCGCGCGGCGGCCAGGTCCCCGGCGAGGCCATGCGTGTACACCGCCGTCCAGATGGCGTCGGGCAGCGGGAAGGCCTGCGCCAGCAGCGCGCCACACACGCCGGACAACACGTCCCCCGAGCCGCCCGTGGCCATGCCCGGGTTGCCCGTGGTGTTGATGAACACGCGGCCATCCGCGTGCGCGGTGAGCGTGCGGTCGCCCTTGAGCACCACCGTCACGTTGAGCCCGGCCGCGAGTCGACCCACGATGTCCAATCTCTTGGACTGGACCTCCTGGGTCGATTTGGCTGTCAGACGCGCCATCTCGCCCGGGTGCGGCGTGAGGACGACGGGCCCCTTGGCGCGACGGAGCACGGAGAGGTCCTCCGCCACCGCGTTGAGCGCGTCCGCGTCCAGCACCGCGGGGAGCTCCACGCGCGACAGCAGCTCACCGATGAGCCGGCCCGTCTCGGGGCCCCGGGGGATGCCCGGCCCCATCACGAGCGCGTCCTTGCCCTCGGCCGCCGCGAGCAGCGCGTCCAGGTCCCCGAGGCCGAGCGGGCCCGTGCCCTCCAGGGGGATGCCCATGATTTCGGCGGAGTGTGACTGCACGGACTCGAGCGCGTCGCTTCGCGTGGCCACCGTGACGAGCCCCGCCCCCGAGCGCAGCGCCGCCTTCGCGACCAGCGCCGCGGCGCCCGTCTTCCCCCGGCTGCCGGCGACCACGAGCACGTGCCCGTAGGTACCCTTGTGCGTGTCCGCCTTGCGCGCGGGCAGCGTGCGGCGCGCGTCGGACTCCTCCACCACGAAGAGCTCGGCACCGGTGACGTCGCGCGACGACGCGCCCCCCATGCCGATGTCCACGCGGTGCACGCGACCACACAGCGAAGCCCCGGGCTCCAGGACCTGCCCTGGCTTGAGGAAGCCGAAGGCCACCGTCGCGTCCGCTTCCACGCAGGGCGAGAAGGGCTCGCCCGTGTCGCTCTGCAGACCCGACGGCACGTCCGCGGCCACCACCTTCGCGCCCGCGCGGCGCCACCGGTGGATGGCGGAGATGGCCTCCGCGAACGCACCCGCCGGAGCCCGGCTCAGCCCCGTGCCGAACAGCGCGTCCACCACCACGTCGCCCATGGCGGGAGGCTCCACGGCCTCCAGCGCGAGCGCCGCGCCACCGAACCCCCTCAGCGCCTCCAGGTTGCGCTTCGACTCGGGCGTCAGCTTCGCGGTGTCACCCACGAGCGTCACCGAGACGCGCGCGCCGCCCTCGAGGAGGAAGCGCGCCGCGACCAGCCCGTCGCCGCCGTTGTTGCCCGGTCCACACACCACCACGAAGCGCCCATGGGGACCTGCGAGCTTCCACGCCACGTCCGCGAGCCCCCGCCCCGCGTTCTCCATCAGCAGCGCGGAGGGCATGCCGTGGCGCTGCTCGGCGGCCTGTTCGGCCTGACGCATCTGGGCGGCGGTGAGGACGCGCAGCATGGCTTCACTCCCCTTTCGACTGCAGCACCACCGTGGCGGCGGCCACGTCGGCGTCGTGGGTCAACGCGAGGAAGGCCTCCAGCCCCCGGGCCTCCATCACCTCGAGCGCCACGCCGGACAGGCCGAAGTAAGGCGCGCCGCCATCGCGGCGCACCTCCATGTCCTTCCAGCGGATGCCCGGCGGCGCGCCCAGCGCCTTCACCAGCGCCTCCTTGGCCGCGAACCGCGCGGCATAGGCGCTGGCCGCGTCGTGACGCTGGCCACACAGGGCGCGCTCGTGTTCCGTGTAGACGCGGTTCAGGAACGGCTCCGCGCGAGGCCCGTCCAGGATGCGCTGGATGCGGGAGATGGAGCAGATGTCCAGACCCAGGCCCCGGATTCCCATGGCGCGCTATCCCGGGTTGCGCATCAGGTCGAGCATCTCCCGGACCGCCCGGTCGAAGCCCACCAGCACCGCGCGCGCGACGATGGCGTGGCCGATGTTCAGCTCGTCGATTTCCGCGATGCGGGCAATGGGCTGCACGTTGTCGTAGTTGAGCCCGTGACCCGCGGCCACGCCCAGGCCCAGCTTGGTGCCCGCCTTCGCCGCGTCGACGATGCGCGCCAGCTCCCGCGCGCGCTCCTTCTCGTTGCGCGCCTCGCAGTAGCGGCCCGTGTGCAGCTCGATCCGGTCCGCGTTCACCTTGTGCGACGCGCGCACCTGGTCCAGGTCCGGGTCGATGAACAGCGAGACGGTGATTTCGCCGTCCTTGAGGTTCTTGATGATCTTCGCGACGTGCTCGCGCTGGCCGGCGACCTCGAGCCCACCCTCGGTGGTCAGCTCCTCGCGGCGCTCGGGCACCAGCGTCACCACGTCCGGCTTGTGCTCGTAGGCGATCTTCACCATCTCCGTGGTGGCCGCCATCTCCAGATTGAGCAGCGTCTGCGTCGTCTCACGCAGGATGCGCAGGTCGCGGTCCTGGATGTGACGGCGGTCCTCGCGCAGGTGGATGGTGATCTGCTGCGCGCCGGCCAGCTCCGCCAGCGCGGCCGCCGTCACCGGATCCGGATACGTGGTGCGCCGCGCCTGCCGCAGCGTCGCCACATGGTCCACGTTGACACCCAGTCGCTGTCCCATCGACCGCACCTCGCTTGACGCGCGGTGCCGGGATTGTCGGGGGCCCCGGCACGCGCTGGCCCCTCTAATCGCGGCCAGCGTCCGGAAGTCAACCGTCGTGAACGACGACTAGCGGTTGAGCGCCTTCGCCAGGGCGTCGGCGATGTCCTTCGCGTAGGCCTCGTTGCGAGCGGCGTCCTCGCCCTCCACCAGCACGCGCGCCTTGGGCTCGGTGCCGGAGAAGCGCACCAGCACGCGGCCGGAGTTGCCGAGCTTCTGCTCCACGGACTTGATGATCTTCATCACGTCCGGCAGCTCGCCCAGCTCCTTCTTCTGCTTCACCACCACGTTGACCAGCGTCTGGGGCACCGGCTCGAAGATGGAGGACAGCTCGCTCAGGGGCTTGCCCGCGCGGCACATCACCGCCAGCAGTTGGAGCGCCGCCAGCGTGCCGTCACCCGTCGTGGTGTGGTCCAGGAAGATGAGGTGGCCGCTCTGCTCGCCGCCCAGGTTGTAGCCGTTCTTGCGCATCTCCTCGACGACGTACCGGTCACCCACGCGCGTGCGAGCCACCTTCACGCCCCAGCGCGCCACCGCGCGCTCCAGGCCGACGTTGCTCATCACCGTGGAGACCAGCACCTTCTTCTTGAGCTGCTTGCGGGCCACCAGCTCGCCGGTGCAGATGGCCATGATGGCGTCGCCATCCACGACCTTGCCCTTCTCATCCACGACGATGAGGCGGTCGGCGTCACCGTCCAGCGCGATGCCCAGGTGGGCGCCGTGCTTGAGCACCGTGCGCGCCAGGTTCTCCGGGAACAGCGCGCCGCACTTGTGGTTGATGTTCTTGCCGTCCGGCGAGACGCCCAGCGTGATGACCTTCGCGCCCAGCTCCTCCAGCACCGCGGGCGCCGTCTTGTAGGCCGCGCCGTTGGCGCAGTCGACGACGATGGTCATCCCCTCGAGCGTCAGCTCGCGCGGGAAGGTCGCCTTGAGGAACACGATGTAGCGGCCCCGCGCGTCCTCCATGCGGAACGCGCGGCCAATCTTCGTCGCCGTGGGACGGATGGAGTCGATGGCGCCCGTGGACAGGAGCTCTTCGATCTTGCCTTCCGTCTCGTCCGGCAGCTTGAAGCCGTCGCGCCAGAAGAACTTGATGCCGTTGTCCTCGTACGGGTTGTGGGACGCGGAGATGACCGCGCCCGCGTCCGCCCGCATGGACGTGGTGATGTTGGAGATGCCCGGCGTCGGCAGCGGCCCGACGAGCTCCACGTCGACGCCCATGGACGTCAGGCCCGCGGCCAGCGCCTGCTCGAGCATGTAGCCCGACAGTCGCGTGTCCTTGCCCACGATGACGCGGTGGCGGTGCGGTCCATTGCGGATGAGGTACGCGAGCGCCCGCCCGAGCTGCATCGCGACTTCGGCTGTCATCGGATAGACGTTCGCCTTGCCGCGAACACCATCCGTGCCGAACAGCTTCTGCGATGCGCGCTCCTCCTTGGGAGCCATGTTCATCCTGTACGCCATGGTTGCCGCTCCACCTTTCCCACGCCGGGCCTTCGCCGGTCGCTCGACGTCGGGGCTTATACCCCGCCCACCGCCGGGGCTCGAAGGTAGGGCCCCGATGCTCCCCCGGCAACGGCCCGGGCTTGCAGGCTGTATCACCGTTGAACCTCAGTGCGAAAACGATACCAGGGCCCACCCCACGCCTACACGCGGCCCCGCCGCCACCGTGTGGCGAAAGGGCCACGCCGGCTCAGCGTCCGAGCAGGGCGCCTCCGTCGCGCGCCAGGCGAATCGCGTCCGCCACCACGAGCGCGTCGCGGGCCTCCGCCACGTCGTGCACCCGGACGAGGTCCGCGCCACCCAGCACCGCCATCGCCGCCACGGAGCCCAGCGTCGCCGCCAGACGCTCGCCCGCCGGCTTGCCACCCGTCAGGGCACCGAGGAACCCCTTGCGACTGGTGCCCACGAGCAGGGGCAGCCCGAGCACGCGCAGTTCCTCCAACCGTCGCAGCAGGTAGAGGTTGTGGTCGAACGTCTTGCCGAAGCCGATGCCCGGGTCCAACAGGATGCGCTCACGGGGCACCCCCGCGGCCGCGGCCAGGGCCGTGGAGTCCTCCAGGAACGTCAGCACCTCGTCCACCAGGTCTTCGTACGCGGGCGCCTGCTGCATGGTGCTGGGGGTCCCCTGGATGTGCATCAGACAACAGGCGGCGCCGAGCTCGGCCACCACGCGGGGCAGCTCCAGGTCCGTGCGAAAGCCGGTGATGTCGTTGATGAGGTGCGCGCCCGCCTCGAGCACCGCGCGCGCCACCGCCGACTTGGTGGTGTCCACCGAGAGAGGCACCGCGGTGCGGGCACGAAGGCCCTCGATGACCGGCAGCACCCGGGCCACCTCCTCCTCGGAGGAGACAGCCCGTGAGCCGGGGCGCGTGGACTCACCGCCGATGTCCAGCAGGTCCGCGCCCGCCTCCGCCAGCGCGAGCCCGTGGGCCACGGCCGCGTCGACGTCCTGATAGCGGCCCCCATCGGAGAAGCTGTCCGGCGTCACGTTCACCACGCCCATGACATAGGTGCGCGAGCCCCACTCGAAGGTGCGCTCGCCGAGCACCAGCGGCGTCGGCGCCACGTGAAGCCCCAGGGCCCGGTCCAACGCGCCCACCAGCGCGACGAGCTCGCCCCCTTCCGCGCGGGCGAGCGCGACGAGCCGCTCGAGTTGCTCCCGACGCCCGGACAACAGGCCCGCGCCCGCGCGGGTGCGAATGTCGCCCGACACCCAGGAAGGGAACTCCTCGCGACCCGGCGCGTTCGAGCGCTCGCCCAGGCCGTGGAGGAACTGGCCGACCTGCTTCGACACGCCGGTGAGCAGCCACTGCCCATGCGGCAGCTTCTCCAGCAGGTACTCGCGCGCGGGCGTGGGCAACCCCATGCGACGCAAGGCCAGCGTCAGGTCCTCCGGACGGTCGACGCTGATGGGGCGGGCGCGAATCATGGGCGAGGGCTCCTGCGAGAAGCGGAACGGGCCGATGGCGGCCCTCGACCACCCTACCCGCTCGCGCACACCCGAGCGGCACCGAATGCGAGGCCCGCGTGACGGCGAAGACCCAGAGCGGCCTCGCCGCGCTCCTGCGCCCGATGGAGGGCGCCATGTCGGCGGGCTTGGGTCCGGCCATCCTGGCGTCCCGGTCCAGCGCCCCGGTACGCGAGCCCCCTGAGGGCCGCCCCCATGCGCCCCACCGTGCCCCGACAAACGAAAAGGCCCTCCCCGGGGTGGGAAGGGCCTTCGTTCAGCGCCGCGTGGCGGCGACTGGGACTACGCCTTGTTCGGCTCCATCTTCGGCAGGCCCTCGAGTGCGTCGAGGATCTTCCGCTTGTCCTTCTTCTCCGTCGCCTTCGGCGGAGCATTCACGCGCGGGGGCGGACGCTCACGGGTGAGCTGGCCACCCTGCAGGAGGATGTTCACGTCCTCGGCGTCGAGCGTCTCGTACTCCACCAGGGCGTCGGAGACGCGCTTGAGCGCCTCCAGGTTCTCCGTGAGGAGGTTGCGGCCCCGCTCGTAGCAGCCGACGACGATGCTGCGGACCTCGGAGTCGATCTGCCGCGCCGTGTCCTCGGAGTAGTCCTTGGACGAGTTGAAGTCGCGGCCCAGGAACACCTCACCGTCGCTCTTGCCGAACGCGAGGGGCCCCAGCTTCTCGCTCATGCCCCAGCGGCACACCATGGCGCGCGCCGTCTCCGTCGCCCGCTCGATGTCGTTCGCCGCGCCGCTGCTCATCTCGTTGAAGAGCAGCTCCTCGGCGATGCGGCCACCCATGGCCATGGAGATCTGGTCCAGCATCTGCTTCTTGTAGCCGTTGACCTTGTCCTCGGTCGGCAGGCTCCACGTCACGCCGAGCGCCTGTCCACGCGGGATGATGGTGACCTTGTGGAGGGGGTCGCACCCCGGCAGCAGCTTGGCGAGCAGCGCGTGCCCCGCCTCGTGCACCGCGGTGTTCTTCTTCTCCTTCTCGGTCATGATCATCGAGCGCCGCTCGGGGCCCATGAAGACCTTGTCCTTGGCGGCCTCGAAGTCGCTCAGGTCCACGCGCTCCTTGTTCTGCCGCGCGGCCATCAGCGCCGACTCGTTCACCAGGTTCTCCAGGTCCGCGCCCGTCATGCCCGGCGTACCGCGAGCGATGACCTCCAGGTCCACCTCGGGCGCCAGCGGCACGCGGCGGGTGTGCACCTTCAGCACGCCCAGGCGACCCTTCAGGTCCGGCCTCGGCACCACGATGCGGCGGTCGAAGCGACCCGGACGCTGCAGCGCGGGGTCCAACACGTCCGGACGGTTCGTCGCGGCGATGAGGATGACGCCATCGTTGGACTCGAAGCCGTCCATCTCCACGAGCAGCTGGTTGAGCGTCTGCTCACGCTCGTCGTGACCGCCGCCCAGACCCGCGCCACGGTGACGACCCACGGCGTCGATCTCGTCGATGAAGATGATGCAGGGGGCGTTCTTCTTGCCCTGCTCGAACAGGTCGCGGACGCGGCTGGCGCCGACGCCCACGAACATCTCCACGAAGTCCGAGCCTGAGATGGAGAAGAACGGCACGCCCGCTTCACCGGCCACCGCGCGAGCGAGCAGCGTCTTGCCCGTGCCCGGAGGACCCATCATCAGCACGCCCTTGGGAATGCGGCCGCCGAGCTTGGTGAACTTCTTGGGGTCCTTCAGGAAGGCGACGATCTCCTCGAGCTCTTCCTTGCACTCGTCCACGCCGGCCACGTCGGCGAAGGTGACCTTGTTGTGGCTCTCGCTGAGCAGCTTGGCCTTCGACTTCCCGAAGGTCATCGCCTTGCCACTGCCGCCCTGCAGCTGACGCATGAAGAAGATGAAGAAGAGGAACAGGAAGACGACGGGCATCCACTGCCCGAGGATGGTCAGCCAGAGGCTGTTCTGCTCCTCCCGCTCGTACTTGACGTCCACTCCGTTGTTGCGGAGCTGGTTGAGCATGGCCGCGTCCGGCGCGGGGCCCGTGGTGCGGAACCGCTCGCTCGTGTCCACGAACTTGCCGGAGTAGGTGTTGCCCTTGACCGCCACTTCCTTGACCTTCTTCTCCTCCACCTTCGACAACAGCTGGGTGAAGGAGGGCTCCTGGACCTGGTCGTTGCCCTGGGAGAAGAAGTTGTAGAAGGCGACGAAGAGGACGATCAGGATGACCCAGAGCCCGATGGTCTTGTAGGTCGAACGCACGTGTCAGCTGCCCTTTCGGTACTCGGCGGGTGAGGGCCGTGCCGGGAGAAACCCAGCCTTTTCAATCATTTGCCCGACACCAGGCGACTTCCCAGTCGTCGGACCGTATCAGCAACAGCAAAAAGCCCTCAACTATTTAGGGGGCACGGCCAACCCCCGACAACACTCATTCCACTCTATAACGAAGGGTCCTGGTGATTGCTCGGACCCACGGGTGCGGCCCACAGGTAGTGTCCGGAAACCTCCGCCCGTGACGGGGGTGTCCACAGCCCTGGGAGCCACACCACGGTGCCCTCGGCATCCAGCACCACCGGCCGCGAATCCCTCGACTCCGCGGGCACCCGAAGATCCACCAACACATCCTGCAGCCGGCGTTGTTTCGCGCCCGCGCGCACCCGGTCTCCGGGCCTGCGCGTCCGCACGGTCAGCGGCCAGAGGACATCGCGCGCCAACGCCAACCCGTGCATGCCCGGAGGCGGCTCGCGCGGCTCGACGCGGAAATGCCACCCCGTGCCCTCCAGCACGCCCCCGGCCCCCTCCCCCGTCAGCACCATGGCCCGCACCAGAGGCGCCTTCACCTCCGAGGACGCCACGCAGCGCACCCGCCCGCCCGTGGCCCGGAGCCGCAACCCACGCCCCACCGTCGCCGAGCCGCCCTGCTCCACCGCCCGCATCGCGCGCTCCACCATCGCCGCGTCCGCCACCACGTCGTGCCCGGCCAGCAGCCTCTCGAGCACCCTGCGCCGCAGGGGCACCTCCAGCGCTCGCACCGCCACCGCGTCCAGCGCCCCCTCCTCAAGTCGCACGCGCGCCCACGCCGCGTCCGCCAGGTCGCTCAGCAGCGCGTCGTCCTCGGCCGCCAGCCGCGCGTACGACGCCAGCCTAGCGTCCACCTGGAAGCCCGCCGCGCGCGACAGGGCCGGCAGCGCGTCTTGTCGCACCCGGACCCGCAGGAACGCCGGGTCATCATTCATCGCGTCTGTCGCATATCCGACGCCCTGCTCCTTGAGGCTCGCCACCAGCTCCGTCCGCGTCAACGCGAGCACCGGCCGCACCAGCGAGCCTCGCGCCTCATGGATGCCCACCGCGCCCCGCGTCGACGCGCCCCGCGCCAGCCGCATCAGCAGCGTCTCCGCCTGGTCGCTCGCCGAGTGGGCTGTCGCCACCGCCGACAGGCCCCGCTCCCGCCGCACCGCCTCCAGGGCCTCGTAGCGCGCCTGCCGTGCGCGGGCCTCGAGTCCCGGGCCCTGAGGCAAGGCCAGGAATCGCACGTGGCAGGGCACGCCCAGCTGCTCGCAGAGCGAGCCCACGGCCAGGGCCTCCGCTCGGGATTCGGGACGCACGCCATGGTCCACCGTACAGACCTCCACTCGAAGCCGCAGCCGCTCGCGCACGCTCGCCGTGCCCACGAGCAGGGCCACCGAATCCGCGCCTCCGGACACGGCGCACAGCACGGACCGGCCCTCCAGTCCGAGGCGCGCATACGTGTCCATCAGTGTCCTCTTCAGCAACTGCGTCGCGGGTCCGGTGGGAGACATCTGCGGGGGCGGAATGGAATGTCGGGTAACAGGGTTACAGAGGCGCGCGCGGTTGAAGGCAGGGGGGTCGGTTCTTATGATCGTCACACCGGATGGGCGCGGTCGCGGAAGCGGAAATATGCGCGCCACCGGACGTTGTTGAGGGGACGGTCGACTTTTCAAGGTGTTGGACCTAGGGGTCCCCCCCCTCCCCCTCTGGGTCCACGGGACCGCTGGGAGATCCACTCCCGGCGGTCCCTCTTTCCGAAACGCCCCGGTCCTCCCATCGCGAGGACCGGGGCGTTTCCTTTTTCGCGTCCGGCTGGATACGTCAGGCGGCACTGAACGTGCCCGAACAGGGAGCCGACGGGCGCGGAATGAGTCGACCTAAACCGTTGACCCTCTTGGGCGTCTGTCGGATAACGGCACCGGTGTGTTCAGGTCGTCACCTCGAATCCGCCCCGGAGACTCAAGTATGGCAGGCACCGACAAGCGCAAGCAGTCGCTGTACTTCCCCGAGGAGATGCTGAAGGAGATTCAGGAGGAAGCAACCCGACAGGACCGCTCTCTCTCCTGGGTCGTCCAGCAGGCGTGGAAGATCGCCCGCGACCGCATCAAGTCGTTCCCCGCCGTCAACGATGTGACGGGCGACCCGGACCCGCGCGAGGAGTAGCGCAGGCATGGCCACCACCGACCATCGCAAGCAAAGCCTCTATTTCCCCGAAGACATGCTGGAGGAAATCCAGCGTGAGGCCACGCGGCAGGACCGTTCGCTGTCGTGGATCGTCCAGCAGGCGTGGAAGGTGGCGCGCGCCGAGATTCGGCGGATGCCGTCGGTCAACGACGTGCTGAGCGCGCCTCCTCGTCCCGCCGCCGTCGCGGCGAGCCCAGCGGCGACGCCCGCGGCCACCACCCCGCTGGTGGCGGCGGCTCCGAGCTCGGACGAGCCGAAGTCCTGAAGGCCCCGCGAACGGCCCCCGGCAATCAACCTCCGGCGGGCCGCGCGGGTCGTGCGCAGTTCGAGAACGTGATTCGCGGCTTCTCGGTGAGCGACTGCTCGGGTGAGGGATGCCTCTCCCGCAGGTACGCCGAGGTGATGTTCGCGTCCGTCCCTCCCAGCTTCCGCGCCTGCACCGGGAAGCGGTCCGGGTTCTGGCCCGCGTTGCCGAACGCCTCCCCGTAACCGTCGCCGCCTCCGAGCAGGAAGCTGGGCATGGCCACGCGGTAGCGGATGCTCTCGTCGTCACGCGGCGGCAGGGGCACGGGCTGGCCGTTCACCGTCAGCGCCTCCACGCGCTGGCCGCGCGGGCTCGCGCAGTTGACGTGCATCGTCGTGCCCTCGGACAGGTGAAGGAACGCGCCGGACGGTGACGCGATGAGCTCCCCTTCCCGGTAGAGGCTGCCCACGCTGTTCTCCATCATCCTCACCAGCTCCTTCTCGGTGAGGTCCACGGAGACCACGAGGTTCTCGAAGAGGATGACCTCGTGGAGCACGCCGTCGGTGAGCGGCCCCTTGCGCAGCGCCTGGCGCGTGAAGCACAGGCCCTCCGCGCGCAGGGAGCCGCCGTTGATGACGCCCAGCACCGCGGGACGGGCCGAGCCATCCTCCGCGTGGCGGAACGCATCCGCCGCGGCCTGCGCCAGCGCGTTGTTGTCGTGCCAGACGAAGGGCTTGTCGAGCAGCACGTCCTGGCCCAGGTAGCCGACGACGGCGTCGGGGTCCGCGACGAGCGGCTGGCACGAGTCGTTGTAGGAGATGCACCCGGCCAGGGGCGAGGCCAGGGCGCACACGAGCGCGGCGACGAGGGACTTGGGCAGTGACATCAGAAGTGAGCCCTCACGGTGAGGTAGCCGGACATGCCCTCGCGCGGGAGGTTCCCGGTGACGCGGTCCGGCCGCGGCACGTCGTCGCGAAGGTCGTGGTCGAAGACGTTGTGCGCCACCAGCGACACCTCCCAGATGTCCAGGATGGGCTCGGTGCGAATCTGCGCGGTGACCAGGCTGTAGGCGGGAATCTTGTAGCGGCGCACCAGCTCCAGCACGGAGCGGCTGTTGTTGCGGCGCTCGGCGCCCGTGCGCACCACCACGTCGAAGTTCACCCACGCGCCGATGGGCATGGACACGCCCGCGTTGAAGCGCGCCTGCGGCGTGTCGGTGAGCAGCCGGGACTGCGAGGGCAGCTCCATGTCCTGCGCGCGGGAGATGCTCGCGTTGAACCAGGCGTTGGCGCGCTTGGAGGCCTCCAGGCGGGCCTCGCCCTCGATGCCGTACACGCGCACGCCCAGCTCGCGGTTGCGCAGCGGGACGATGTTGCCGGACGTGTCCACGGGGACGATGGGCGAGGAGAAGAGCTCCAGGTACGCGTTGGCGCGCAGCCGCACCCGCGCCTCGCCCGCGGACTGGATGAGGTCCGCGCCCAGCTCGAAGGTGTCCACGATGGCGGGCTGCAGGCTCGGGTTGCCCTCGAAGCGGCCCTGGTTGTAGTCGGTGTCGGGGATGCGCTCGACCAGCTCCTGCAGCGTGGGCGCGCGGAAGGCGCGGCCGTACAGGGCCTTGAGCACCAGCGCGTCCGTGGCGGAGAACACCAGGCCCACGCGCGGATTCACGCGCGCCACGAAGCTGGTGCCGGTGATGTCCCCGCTCGTCCCCACCGTGGGCAGCTGCGTGGCGTCCACGCGCACGCCGAAGGTGAGCGTCAGCGGCGCGATGACGGTCCACTGGTCCTGGGCGAAGGCGCCCACCGTCAGCCTGCGCGACGCCGCGCCGCCGGCCAGCTCCAGCAGGTCCGCCAGGCCCTCGGGCGTGGTGAAGCCGCCCGGGCGCACGCGCGCGTCCAGCGTGTAGTTCGTCTCGTAGGTGTAGTCGCCCAGCGACTGCTGCTCCACCACCGCGCCCACGGACAGGCGGTTGTTGGACGACAGGACGATGTCCGCGTCCACGCCGCCGGTCATCGAGCGCACCGAAATCTGCGTCTGTTCCCGCAGGCCGTTGTCGAACAGCTGGTTCGAGTCCGGGCCGGTGCGGAAGTTGCGAGGGGTGATCTGGAAGAGGCGGTCCGTGGACTGCTGGTCGAAGCCGGCGCGCGCGCGCAGCAGCACCGACGAGCCGATGTTCTTCTCCCAGTGGACGTCCGCCATGAGCACGTTCCACTTCAGCTCGGAGTCCTCGGCCACGACGTCGAACAGGCCGAGCAGCGCGGTGCGGTTCTCGGAGAGGTAGCGCACGGAGGCGGCCAGCCGTCCGGCGTCGCCCATGGAGTACGTCGCGCCGCCGCCCACGTTGAGCAGGAAGCGGTCATCGCGCGTCTTGCCGGCGGGGTCCTCCACCGAGCGCAGCCCCTGGGAGGTGGACTCGTCGTCCAGGCCGTCGTGGTCGATGATGTTCGCGTCGCCGGACTGGTTCCACACGTCCACGTCCGCGAACAGGCGCAGGTCGCCGAAGGTGTGCCCCGCGGAGGCGTGCCCGTTGACGGTGACGGCCAGCCGGTCGTCCTTCTCCGGGAAGCCGCCCGCGGACACGGCCGTGCGGACTCCGTCCGAGGTGTCGGTGACGATGTTGACCACGCCCAGGAACGCGCCGGCGCCGTACAGCGCGGAGCCCGGGCCACGGATGACCTCGATGCGCTCCAGGTTCTCCACCGGCAGGTTCATCATCGCCTTGCCGTCGAAGAAGTTGTTGAGCCGGTGGCCGTTGAGCAGGAACAGCACCTCCGCGTCGTTGCGCAGGCCGCGCACCGCCGTGCGGTGGAAGCCCTGCACGTCGCGGCTGACGGTGAGGCCAGGCACCACGTCCAGCACGTCCGCCACCGTGCGCGCGCCGAGCACGCTGATCTGCTCACGGTTGAAGGAGGCGCCGATGGCCGGCACCTTGCGGACCTTCTCCTCGTGGCGAGTGGCCAGCGCCAGCGTGTCCTCGGCGCTGTAGAGGGCCAGGTCGTCCTCCAGCTCCGTGCGCTGCGAGGAGACGGGCTCGCCACGCGAGGAGCCCGTGTCACGGGACGTATCGCGCGTGGATACCGATTCGCGCGAGGGCGACTCCCGCGTGACGCCCGGCTCGCGCGAGGTCACCGCGTCGCGTGAGGGAGGAGGCTCGCGGGACGGCTGCGACTCGCGCGTGGGCGCGTCTCTCGAGGTCGATGTGGTGTCGCGAGACGCACGCGAGGAATCACGCGACGTCGGGGAGCTCCCCTTCGGCGGCGGCGTGGACGACCCGCGCGAGTCCCGGGAGGTCTTGGGCGTGGGAGGAGGGACCCCCTCGTTCAGGTCCGCGGTGAGCGCGGCCATCGAGTCATCCTCGGAGGACGCGGAGGGACGCGAGCGCTCGTTCGTGGACGGAGGAGGAGGCCTGGTGACGCTGGGGCGCTCGTCGACGGTGGCCAGCGCGGGAGGCTCGGACGCGCCGGGCTTGCGCGCGGAGGCGGGCGCCTCTCCGGCCACGAACACGCGGGCGGGCCGCGAGGCGGACTGGAAGATGGCGATGCGCTCTCCGTCGGCGGTGAGGCCCTCGACGTAGTACTCGATGCCTGGAGGCACCATGTGCTCGGGAGGGATGACGGCGCGATACAGGTCGCCGTACTGGCGCTCCATCGGCACGCGGGCGAACGGCTCTCCCGGGCCCCGGTAGCGCACCTGCATCTCCAGGATGCGTGCGCCCTCCACGAGGGTGCCGTCGAGCCGCAGCGGCACGTTGGCCTCCGCGCGTGCCGGAGCGGAGTGGAGAAGAGAAGGCTCCTCGGCACGGACAGGCACCGCCAGGAAGAGCACGAAGCTGAGGAGGGTCGCGCGAGCGAGTGTGTTCTTCAAGCTGACTCAGATGGTCCATTGAGGCCCTCCCCGAGTCAAGGAAGGGGGTCTCGAGGCAGAGCGCCGCCGATTTTTTGCCGGGTCTCCGAGGCCGTGCGAGGGATCGCCGCACTCCATGCGCGACTCGCTCGCCCTGCACCTTGCCCTCTTCCGTCGACAGCGGGCACAAATCGCCCGCGTGGTGGACGGGCAGACAGATGCCTTCCGCTCCTACGAGGCCCGCTACCGGCGGCGCACCGCCAGCTATCGGC
Organism: Myxococcus guangdongensis; assembly: GCF_024198255.1. Lineage (NCBI taxonomy): Bacteria > Pseudomonadati > Myxococcota > Myxococcia > Myxococcales > Myxococcaceae > Myxococcus > Myxococcus guangdongensis. The sequence continues at coordinate 61,850 of NZ_JAJVKW010000022.1, read as the reverse complement.
GCGTCCTGCCGCTGAGCGACGTCCACCAGCGCGTCGGCGCCTCGGACGTGGTGTACGTGGGCGACTACCACACGCTCCCCCTGGCCCAGCAGACGTACCTGGACCTCGCGGAGCGCGCCCTGTCCTCGGGCCGCCGCGTCGTGCTCGCCCTCGAGTGCATCGAGGGTCGTCACCAGGCCTCGCTCGATGCGTGGGGCACGGGACGCCTGTCGGAGCGCTCCCTCTTCGCACGCCTGGGGGCTGGTACGGAGGGTGCGGGCTTCGGCCCGGGAAGCGCTCCGCGCACCCTGCTCGCCTTCGCCCGGAAGCACCGCCTGGAGGTCATCGGAATCGACCGGCGGGCGCAGGGAGAGCGCTCCCTCGCGCTGCGAGACGCCTATGCCGCCGAGCGCGTCGCCCGCGCGGCCCGCGCCGAGGACCGTCCGTTGATCCTCGTCCTGGTGGGCCAGTACCACATCGCGCCGTGTCACCTGCCCGCGCAGGTGGAGCGGGCCCTGGGGGAGACCCCGCGTCGTGGCCTGGTCGTCTACCAGAACGCGGAGGGCGTCTGGTGGAAGCTGGCCCGCGACGGACAGATGGGCTCGGCCGAGGCCGTGGAGCTGGCCGACGACACCCTGTGCCTGCTCAACGCCTCCCCTGTCGTCTGTCAGCAGAGCTTCCTGGATTACCTGGAAGCCGAGGCGGGAGACGCGCCGCTGATGGACCGGGGCGCGGCGGAGCGGTTCCGGGAGATGGCGGCGCTCATCGGCCGACTGGCCGGAGTGCCGGTGGGTCGCGCGCTGGAGTCGGTGGAAGTCACCACGGTGGCGGACGGTGACGTGCTGGCGCGCATCCAGCAACGGGGGCGCTTCACGCAGACGGAGCTGTCGCAGCTTCGTCGGCACATCCTGTCGCGCGAGAGCAGCTACATCCCGCGTGCGCGCACGGCGTACCTGGCCTCGTTGTCGTTGAACCACGCCGCGGAGGAGGCCGCGCACTTCGTGCGGCACTGCGCGGTGGGCAGCGCGATGGAGGAGCCTCGCACGGCGTCAGAGGCGTTCTACGCGCGGTGCATGGAGGAGGCGCTGGGCTTCTTCGGCTCGCGGCTGGTCAATCCCCGCCGCACGTGCCTGAACCTGGCGGACTGGGTGCGACGCTTCGGTGAGACGCGAGGCGTGGACCGGCAGGTCTCCGCGTTCGTGCTCGCCCACGCGGCCGCCGAGTTGGAGGCGCCCGAGGAGGCGGTGAAGCTGCTGCCCCTGCGCAAGGACCGGCTGTTCCATGGCGTCAGCCACGGCCTGGGGTACCTGCTCGGCGACAAGCTCTACCGCGCCTTCGACGCGGGACAGGTGGACAAGGCCGAGGTCCGCGCCCTCTTCCGTGACCCGTTCGTGGACGCGCGCGCCGCGTACTTCACGTGGGCGGAGCGCCTGCGCGACTGAGGCTCAAGGGCTCGCCTTCACCTCGACCTCCACCTCGAGCTCTTCGTCGCCCGCCCAGCGAGGCAGGCTGAACCAGAGCTCCGAGGCACCCGACACGACATGGCGTCCCGGCGTGAGGACATGCAGTCGCTCCTGCGCCGGCTGCCCCGTGACACGCAGCACGTGGGGCGCCGCGGGCACCGCCAACATGATGACCGGGCTGATGGGCCGCCCCTTCGGCACGCGAATCTCGACCGCGTACTTCTGTGAGGGCCGCAGCTTGTGCACGGTGAAGCGGCTTTCCGGCTCCAGCTCGCTCGCGACTTCGGCGACGTTCAGCGGCCTCCCATCCCCCGCGCGCCCCAGCGCGGAGCGCACCTCCACGTCCACACGGCTGCCCCGCGTGAGCGCCCAGTCGCGCCCCCACAGGATGAACAACCACAGGTGCGTCACCCCCGTCACGCGTCGAGTCTCGGAGGACAGCTGCACCAGGCGCCGCTGGGGAGCGACCTCCGGGTCGGCGATGAACGCCAGGACACGTGACGAGCTCGGCGCGTGCCGGCCGTCTCCGTCGAGCACTCTCGACCAGCCATAGCCGTAGGGATTCGTGGTGCGCAGCGTGTACGTCTCCGCCGGGTCGAGCACGAGCTCCCGCGCCTTGCGCGTGGGATTGAACGATTGCCCGGATTCGCGCAGCAGCACGCGCGCGGGTGGGGCCTGGATCATCGACACCCCACTCTCCGAGGAGGCTGCGTCCTCCTCCGACAAGAGGTCCTCCTCCTCGGGGACGAGCTCCTCTTCTCCCACGTCCTCCGTGAGCTCGTCGGGGGGCGCCTCCGTCTCGGGCGGCTCTTCGCGATCGAATGCGGAATCCCACAGCAACTCCGCCACGAGGTCCTGGGAGACGGAGGTGCCCGGCTGGTACTCACGGCTCCACGACAAGTACCCCGCTTGCGCCACCTTCACGACGCGCCGCGAGGGCTCGTCCGAGAGGTCCAGCCTCAAGGGCGTCTGCCCGACCCGGACACCGTTGAGATACACCGTCGCCCCCGCGGGCGTGGAGCGAACCCACACGGGCTCGGGCGACAGGTAGTGCCGCATCCAGCCCCAGGCCCCCAGCGCCGTCAGGAGCAGGAGGACGAGCACCGCCAGGTTTCGGGGCCGCCGCATCGACGGCCCCATCTCCTGGACGAGCGTCGTCGCCCGCCTCACGACCCGCAGCGCGACGCCGTCCTGCACGGGCGTCGAGTCCGGCAACACCGGCTCGGTGATGGCCGCGCTCCTGGGCCGCGGCCTCGCCGCCATCACCTGCGTCACTGGGGCGACCTCCGCCGCGCCACCGACGGGCAGCTCCTGCGTCACCGGCGCGGCCTCGGCCCTCCGCTTCAACGGTGTGGGCCCCGCTCCGGAAGCCGTCAGCCACGCCTCCAGCTGCGCCTGGAAACCCGACGGGAACGCCACCACGCGCTTGCGCGCGGCCAGCTCCTCCTGGAAGAGCCAGCCCATCAGGTGCTTGCGCGTGTTGGTGGGGAACAGCGGCGCGTTCGTGCTCAGCCAATCCGAGAGGGACTGCTGCAGCGCCTCCGCCGTCCGGTAGCGCGCCTCCCGCGACGTCATCAGCGCGCGCTGGAGGATCTCCAGCATGGCCACGTCCAACGTCGGGTTGAGCTGCTGCGCGGGCGTCAGCCGCCCCTCCACCGTGCGGAACATCACCTCCAGCTCTCCGCCCTCGGTGGGGAGCTGCCCGCACAGCATCTGGTACAGCACCACGCCCACCGCATACACGTCCGAGCGTGCATCCAGCGCGTCCCCCTGCGCCTGCTCGGGTGAGAAGTACTGGAACTTGCCCCGCACCACGCCCACTTCGGTCTCCGGCCGTCCCACCAGCCGGGCCTTCGCGATGCCGAAGTCGGAGATCTTCACCTCCCCCTCGAAGCTCATCAGCACGTTGTCGGGGGAGATGTCGCGGTGCACCAGGCCCAGCGGCTCGCCCTGCTCATCGCGCACCAGGTGCGCGTAATGCAGCCCCCGGCACATGTCGATGGCGATGCCCGCGGCGATGGGCGCGGGGAGCCGCGGCAGGCCCTTCGTCCTCGCGCGCTTCATCACGTGGGACAGGGGATGCCCGTCCACCCACTCCATGGCGAGGAAGTACTCGCCCTCCACCTCACCGAAGTCGAACACCTGCACCACGTTGCCGTGGTTCAGGCTCACCGAGATGCGCGCCTCGTTGAGGAACATCTCCGTGAAGGCCGGGTCCCGCGCGTGGTGCCCCAGCACCCGCTTGATGACCACGGACTTGGTGACGCCAGGGGCCGCGGGGTACCGGGCCCGATAGACGACGGCCATGCCGCCCGCGCCCAGCCGCTCCAGCAATTCATAGCGACCGAACCACGTCCTCCCCGGGGTCGTCATGCCTGGAGAAACTACCATCCTCCAGACGTCGCCGTGCCCGCCCCCCGCACAATCCCAGACGCACCGCTCAAATCTTCGCGGGCGCGTTGGCCTTCATCGCGGCCTTCACCTTCTCGTGGAAGGCGCGGAAGCGCTCGCGGCCCTGCTGCCGCTGCTCCTCGGTGAGCTGGCCTCCGGCGGCCTCGCGCTGCGCCTTCCGCTCCTCCTGGAGCTGCTTCGCCTCGGCCTTGAACTGGTCCGCCTGCGCCTGGGTGAGCCGCCCATCCACCACCGCGCGGTCCAACCGGTGCTCCATCCGGGCCATCTTCCGCTCGCCCTTCATGCCCCGCTTGCCATGATGGCCGTGCCGCTCGCCGCTCTCCGCCGGCTTGTCCTCCGCCGCGGGCGCCGTGCTCTGCGCGAACACCGGGGTGGCCAGCAACAGCGACGCCGTGACGAGGGACCGCATGAGGAAATTCTGACGCATGGTGAGACACTCCGTTGGTTCGAGGAGCACGAGTCCAGCCCTGCTCGCGCCCTGTTGCCTTGGAGAACCCCACGCGAAAGCGAAGGTTAAATCCCGCCCCGGCCGTGACGCCGGAGCGGGCCTGCCCGCCTGGTGGGCTACTGCTCCGCCACGCAGTCGTTGAGGGGGAAGGACAGGTCATGCCGAGGCGTCTGCCCCGGGTCCTGGTTCACGACCGTGACGGCCAGCTGTTGGTCCGATGTCTCGATGGGGTTGGCGAACACCAGCGACTGCCGGGTGATCTTCGCCGAGGACATGAACGCCTTCGTCGTCGAGCCGTTCGCGTCACGCCGCCAGCAGTTGGCGATGCGCGGGTCCGACGCCGCGAAGTTGCAGGACGTGTACTGCCCCACCACCTCGCGCTTCAGCCGGATGCAGCGGCAGTCCCAGGGATCGTACTCGAGCGTCGCCACCACACCCTCGAACCCCGTCGCCGTCTCCTTCAGCTCGAAGTAACTCCCGTCCTGCGTCGTCTCGCAGTACAGCCGCACGTCGCCCACCGCGCGGTCCCTCTTCTCTTCCAGCGCCGCGCCCTCGCGCGACGTCACCGGCGAGGCCGACGGCTCACACCCCGCGCCCAGCAGCGCGAGGCTCACGACACAGAACGAGGAGAGATGCCTGGGGGTACGCATTGGCGCTCCTAGCGGGAAGTCCTGGGGAATCCAGGACAGCCCGCATGGGAGTCCCCCCGGACTCCACGGCGCAATGAACTTCCCCGTTCCAGGGACGAACGGTTACGGGAGGGGAGGCTTCACGGCGCGGGTGGCGATGAAGCCATCGATGTACTCGGAGAGCTTGTCGCTCGGGCCGAAGCCGTCCTCGAAGAAGCCGGTGAGGACGAAGCCCGCGCGGAGCTGGCCGCCCATCTGGTCCTCCAGGGAGTGGCCCACGCTGAGCGGCTCGTGCTTGTCGGTGTAGCGGCGCCGCTCGTCCTCCGTGAGGCTGGTGAAGTCCGAGTACGGCATCTTGTACTTGAGCTGCATCACGCCCTTCTCCTGGAGGTCCGGGTCGAGCAGGAAGATGAACGGGTTGCAGAAGCCCGTCAGCAGCGCGCCGCCGGGCCGCAGCACGCGGAACGCCTCGCGCCAGACCGGCTGGATGTCGTCCACGAAGCCGTTGGAGCACGGGTGGAAGATGAGGTCGAAGCTGCCGTCCTCGAAGACGGACAGGTCGCGCATGTCCCCCTCCTCCAGGCGCAGCGTCAACCCCTCGCGCTCGGCCACCAGCCGGTCCTGCCCGAGCTGCGCCGGCGAGTTGTCGAGCACCGACACCTTCGCGCCCGCCGCCGCGAGGATGGGCGCCTGCTGTCCGCCCGAGCCCGCCAGACACAACACCCGCTTGCCGGCGACCTCACCGAACCACTCCCGGGGGACAGTCTTCGTCGGCGTGAGCAGGATACCCCACTCGCCCTTGCGCGCCGCCGCGATGACCTCCGGCCCCACCGGCACCGTCCAGCGGTTGCCCAGGGACACCTGGCGGTTCCAGGCGTCACGGTTGTGCTTCCGTACATCGATGGCGTCAGTCGTCATGCAGCACCCGTCCTTCCATGCCCCCGGCGACGGTGATGACTTCACCCGTCACGTGGCCGGAGACGAAATCCGACGCGAGCATCACCACCGCGCGCGCCACGTCCTCGGGCTGGCCCACCTTGCGCAGCGGCATGGTGCGCGTCACCCGCTTCACGAAGCCATCCGCCTTCAGCTTGTCGCGGTTCCGGTCCACTTCCGTCCAGCCAGGGCACACCACGTTGACGCGGGCCAGGGGGGCGATGCGGCCCAGCTCGTTCTTCAGGCTGCGCAGGAACCCGCTCGCCAGCGCGCCCTTGGCCGCCCCGTAGTCGGCGTGTCCCGCCTCACCGAACAGGCCCGCCGTGGAGCTGACGATGACGATGTTGCCCACGCCCGTCGTCTTCACGTGGCGCAGGAAGGCGCGGCAGCACAGGAAGACGCTGTCCAGGTTCTCCGCCAGCGTGCGGCGCCAGCGCTCGAGCGACATCTCCCACACCGGCACGTCCGGGGCCGGATACACGCCCGCGTTGCACACGAGCACGTCCAGTCGTCCCAGGGCCGCGACCGACGCGGGCACCAGCGCGTCCACCTGGGGCTCCACCGTCAGGTCCGCGCCCACCGCCGCGCCGCCCACCTGCCCCGCCAGCTCGCGCGCCTTGGCCTCTCGGGAGTGGTAGTGCACCGCCACCTTCGCGCCCTCGGCGGCGAAGGCCTGGACGATGGCCGTGCCGATACCGCCCGCGCCGCCCGTCACCAGGACGCCCTGCCCCTTCAGCTCCGTGTCCATGCGTATGCCTCCTCGGAAGTGAGTGAGACCCTCACGCGCCGGAGTCCGGGCGAACGAGCGGCGTCCGGCGAACGCCGACGCGAAGGGGCCCCGGGTGCTGACATGTCGGGAAAGAAAAACCGCCGACACACTCAGGTGCGTCGGCGGCGGGTTCAGCTCAATCGCAAGAGCTTGCGAGCCTGCTCGGGAGTCGCGGGCTCCCGGCCGTGGGCCCGAGCCCGTCTGGCGGCCTCGGCCACCAGCTCCCAGTTGCCCTTCGCCAGCACGCCCTTGGACACGTAGATGTTGTCCTCCAGGCCCACGCGCGCGTTGCCGCCGCGCTTCGCCGCCTCGTCCACGAACGCGAGCTGGAAGCGCCCCACGCCCGCCACCGTCCAGGTGCTGCCCTCCGGCAGCGAGGCGATCATGAAGTCCAGCACCTCCGGCCGCGCCTGCAGCGTGCCCGGCACCCCGAGCACGAAGTCGAAGTGCGCGGGCAGGTCCACCAGGCCCTCCTTGGCCAGGTAGCGGGCCTCGTCGATCATGCCCACGTCGAAGCACTCCAGCTCCGGCCGCAGCCCGAGCGCGCGGATGCGCTTCGCGATGTCGCGCACCAGCGGGCGGGGATTCCAGAAGACCTCCTCGCCGAAGTTGACCGTGCCCGTGGTGAGGGTGGCCATGTCCGGCCGGTCCTCGCCCGTCAGCGTGAGCGGCCCGCAGCGCTGGTCCACCGTCATGCCCACCGCGCCGCCGGTGGACGTCTGGATGAGCACGTCGGTGCGCTTGCGGATGGCGCGGATGGCGGCCCGGAACAGCTCCGCGTCCTGGGACGGCTTGCCGTCGGGCGTGCGCACGTGCAGGTGCACCATGGCCGCGCCGGCCTCGCGGCAGCGCGCCGCGTCTTCCGCGATCTCCTCGGCGGTGATGGGCAGGTGCGGCGTCTGCTCGCGCGTCGTCTCCGCGCCCACCATCGCCGCGGTGATGACCATGGGAGTGCTCATCGCTGACCTCGCTGCTTGTCCTTGGGAACCACGCAGGTGCCCGAAGCACGGCACACGACGATGGGCTCCGGCAACAGGTCCGCCGCCGAGTCATTCACATCTGGACGCGGGCGGATGACCTTGCGCGCCTCGAAGCGCATCTTGCGCGACGTGTTGCCCGCGCTGACGATTTCGCCCTCCGCCTCGATGAAGTCCCCCGCGTACACCGGGGCCAGGAACTCCACCGAGTCGTACGCGCGGAACAGGCCCTCGTCGCCGTCGGCCCGGATGCACAGCTCCGTGGCCACGTCGCCGAACAGCCCGAGCATCCGCGCGCCGTCCACCAGGTTGCCGCCGTAGTGCGCGTCATGGCTGCTCATGCGCAGGCGGATGATGGCCTTGGTTCCCGTGCTCACGTGGGCTCTCCCTGGTAGTGCATGTCCTGGGGCTCCTTGCCCAGCTTCTTCAGGAGCGCGTGGACGATGTAGTTGGCCACGTCGGAGGGCTTGGTGCCCGGGCCGAAGCCCGCGTCGAAGCCCAGCTCCAGCGCCAGCTTGTGGTCCACGCGCGGCCCGCCCAGCAGCAGCTGCACCTTGCCGTGGATGCCCGCCGCCTTGGCCGCCTCGATGAACTGACGCGAGTTGTCCTTGTGCACGTCGCGCTGGGTGACCACCTGGCTCACCAGGATGGCGTCGGCGTTCTTCGCCATGGCCCGCTTGATGAGGTCCTCGTTGGGCACCTGGCTGCCCAGGTTGAACGCCTCGAACCCGGGGTAGCGCTCCAGGCCGTAGTCGCCCGCGTAGCCCTTCATGTTGAGGATGGCGTCGATGCCCACCGTGTGCGTGTCCGTGCCGGTGCACGCGCCGAACACGACGATGCGCCGGGCGACCTTCTCCTTGATGAAGGCGTTGAGGTCGTCGAAGGACATCTTCTTCACGACGACTTCGGGCACGTCGATTTCGGCGTAGTCCAGCGTGACGCCCGAGCGGGCGTACACGATGAAGAACGTGTAGCTGTCCGCGGCGCGCTCGGCGGCGGCCACCTTCACGTCGGTGAACCCCATCTTGCGCGTGAAGACGGCGGCGGCCTCCTTGGCCTTCTCCGACAGGGGCACCGGCAGCGTGAACGACAGCTGCACCACGCCGTCGTCCCGCCGGTCACCGTAAGGACGGATGATCTGCTTGCTCGGCTTCACCATCGCGTCATTTCCCCCGCGCCCGCTGGAACTTCACGCTCCCGGCCACCTTCTCCGCCAGGGGCGCGAAGCGCTCCTTCTTGCCCTGCTCCAGGTGGAAGACCACGGACCACGTCGTGCGTCCGTCACAGCCCACGTACGTCCAGGTATCCACCAGCGCCCCGTTCGTCGACGCGTCCGTGTCCAGCCGCCGCGCCGCCGGCTGCCCGCCGACCTTGAGCTTCTCCCAGCCCGTGCCGCCGCTGCCGGTGACGATCTTGTCCACGCAGACCTGCGCCTTCATGCCCGCCGTCTGCACCGCGCCCACGTCCACCAGGAAGTACGCGTCCCCGCTGGGCGCCGTGAACTTCGCCGTCCCGTCCTCGTTGGAGCGCGTCCAGGCGGCCGGCACCTGCACGGCCACGTTCTTCACCTGGAACTGCGTCAGCGCGTCCGCCGAGCCACCCGCCGCCATCACCACCGTCAGGATGGTACCGACAATCATTGTGCCTCCAGGATTTCCAGGAACGGATTGAAGTAATCGGGAGCCTTCTCCAGCACGCCGTCCAGACCCTTGCCGCCGGTCTCCTCGCGCTTGACGTCGCCGAAGTGCCCCTTGCCGATGGCGGCCACCATGCCCTCGTCCCGGCACTCCTGGAGCAGCTTCATCGCCTGGGCGAACACCTCGCGCGCCCGGTTGGCGATCTTCCCGTCCTCGCGGACGGTGAACTCCTCGTCGATGCCCCGCGCCGCGCGGTGGATGTAGTTGGCGGACTTGAGCGCCACGTAACGGTCCGCCAGCAGCGGCGTGTGCATGGCCTCGGTCATCATGCCGAGCAGCTGGATGCCCTGCCGCGTCCAGATGGCCACCAGGTCCGCCATCACGTCGTACGCGTGGCTGAAGAAGATGTCCGTCTCCTTGTGCTTGGTGGGCGGCATGTACTTCAGCGGCGCGTCCGGGAAGCAGCGGCGCACCAGCATCGCCTGGGACAGCTCCAAGAGCAGCGTGTCGTCGCGGTACGGGTCGATTTCGTACGAGTGACCGATGCCCAGCTGCCAGTCCTTGAGGCCCGCGCGCTTGGCGAAGCACTCGTTGATGAACTGGCTGGCGATGACGGTGTGGGCCGCGTCGTACGCGTCCGCGGTGGTGATGTAGTTGTCCTCGCCGGTGTTGATGATGATGCCGGCCAGGGCGCAGATGCGGCGGCTGAAGTACTGGTCGATGAACGTGCGCCGCATGTTGATGTCACGGAAGAGGATTCCGTACATCGCGTCGTTGAGCAGCATGTCCAGCTTCTCGTAGGCCGCGCAGAAGGCGATCTCCGACATGCACAGGCCGGACGAGTAGTTGGTGAGCTGGATGTAGCGCTTGAGCTTGCGGCTCTCGTCGTCCAGGGCCTCGCGCATGATGCGGAAGTTCTCCTGGGTGGCGTAGGTGCCGCCGTAGCCCTCCGTCGTCGCGCCGTGGGGCACGTAGTCCAGCAGCGACTGCGCGGTGGAGCGGATGACGGCGATGACGTCCGCGCCCGCCTGGGCCGCGGCCCGGGCCTGGTCCACGTCGTCGTAGATATTGCCCGTGGCGACGATGACGTACTTGTGCGGCGCGGGCGACATGGGGAACTGCTTGCGCAGGTCCTCGCGCGCGGTGATTCGGGCCTTCATGTCCTCGAAGGCGGAGCGGGCCTCGGAGCGGACCTCGTCGCGCAGGTTCTGCTCCACTTCGGGAGACAGGGGGCCCAGCTTGTCGGTGGGCAGCGCCGTCAGCCGCTCCACGGCCTCCAGCGGGCTCTTGGCGCCCAGGTGCAGCGCGCGGCCGTACCAATAGGCGGCGCCCCGATTGAGGACGCCCGCGGCCTTGAGCTTGTCGACCATCAGGTTGGCGAGCGGCACCCCTCGCGCGCCTGCTCCGGAGATTCCGAAGAAGCGCAACACGGTGCGCTCAATCGATACAGTGGTGTTACGGCGGATGAGGTCGAAGATCGGATTGACGATCTCCTCCGCCAGAGTGCGCGCATGCGCAATCTGCGCGTCGTCGATGAACGGGCCTGGCATGGGCGCACCTTACCCGCCCGAACGCCTACAGGAAGCGCCGAAGCATACCGGAATGGCGCTGCCGCACCGCATTATCGGTTGACTGCCCTCGACACCGAAAAACAGGGGTCCCCCCCACCGAGGGGACGGTGACATCACCGAAATGCCGGTGACACGGGACCTCCAACGGCCCTCAAGCGCTCGGAATTATTGGATTCCAAGAGACGGCACGGTGCGTGCTTTGGAGCGGCTCCGCCTCATCCCCCGAGAGGAGTCTCCGCATGAAGACGCGTTCGCTGCTGCTGTCCGCCGTCCTGTTGAGTGGTCCCGCGCTCGCAGCCAATCCACCGCCGCTCACCACGGACACGGGTGCCACCGTGGGCACCAACCAGAGCTCCAAGACAGCGGGTCCGCGCGGCGGAATCCTGCTGGAGGACTTCCACCTCATCGAGAAGCTGGCCCGGTTCGACCGGGAGCGCATCCCGGAGCGCGTGGTGCATGCGCGCGGCGCGGGCGCGTATGGCGTCTTCGAGAGCTACGGCAACTTCTCCAACCTGACGCGCGCGTCGCTCTTCGCCAACAAGGGGAAGAAGACGCCGATGTTCGTGCGCTTCTCCACCGTCATCCATCCGTCCGGCTCGCCGGAGACACTGAGAGACCCGCGCGGCTTCGCGCTCAAGTTCTACACGGACGACGGCAACTGGGACCTGGTGGGCAACAACCTGCCCATCTTCTTCATCCGCGACGCCATCAAGTTCCCGGACATGGTGCACTCGCTCAAGCCGTCGCCCGTCACCAACAAGCAGGACCCGAACCGCTTCTTCGACTTCTTCTCCCACATCCCCGAGTCCACGCACATGCTGACGCAGCTGTACTCGGACATCGGCATCCCGGCGAACTACCGGCAGATGAACGGGCACGGCGTGCACGCGTTCAAGTTCGTCAACGCCAAGGGTGAGTACAAGTACGTGAAGTTCAACTGGGCCTCGCAGCAGGGCGTCAAGAGCCTCACCAACGAGGAGGCCTCGCGCATCGCCGGTGAGGACCACCAGAACGCCACCACGGACCTGTACGCGTCCATCGGCGCGGGGAAGTTCCCCTCGTGGGAGCTGTCGGCGCAGGTGTTGGACCCGAAGGACCTGGACGGCTTCGCGTTCAACCCGTTGGACCCGACGAAGGTCTGGCCCGAGGACAAGGCGCCCTCCGTCAAGCTGGGCAAGTTCACGCTCAACAAGCTGCCGGACAACTTCTTCGAGGAGACCGAGCAGGCGGCGTTCTCCCCCGGCGTGCAGCCCTCCGGCATCGAGCCGTCCGAGGACCGCCTGCTGCAGGGCCGGCTCTTCTCCTACGCGGACACGCAGCGCTACCGCGTCGGCGCCAACTACCAGTCGCTGCCCGTCAACCGCGCGCGCGCCTCGGTGAACAACAACAACCAGGCCGGCGCCATGAACGTGGCGAACACGAAGTCGGACGTGAACTACGAGCCGAGCATCGCCCGCGAGTCGCAGGAGGCCCCCCAGCACCTGTTCTCCCAGCTGCCCCTGTCCGGCACCACGCAGCAGCAGCCCATCGAGAAGACGGACAACTTCTCGCAGGCGGGCGCGTTCTACGCCTCGTTGGATCCTGCGGCCCGCGAGCGCCTGGTGAAGAACCTGGCCGGGGACCTGGGCCAGGTGCGTGACGCCCGCGTGAAGGCGCGCATGGTGGGCCACTTCTTCGTCGCCAACGAGGAGTACGGCACCAAGCTGGCCAAGGCGGTGAACGTGAAGGTGGATGACGCCCGCGCCGCCGTGGCGCCGCTCGCCACCCGCTGAAGCACTCCTGAGTGAAGCACCGGGGCCCGTGCCTGAGCACCGGCGCGGGCCCCTCCCCTCTCATCCACCTGGAGGATGAACATGTTCCGCAAGCTGCTCCTCGGAGCCCTCGGTCTGCTGGTCCTGGTGTGCGTGGTGGCGACGGCCGCGTGGTACTCGCTGAAGGCCGAGCCCGTGTCCCAGGGGCGTCTGCTCGCCGCGAACGAGGCGGAGCGCTACCTGCTCGCCGCCGCGCGTGTGGGTGACACGGAGGTCGTCTCCGGCCTGGTGAAGGCGGGAGCGTCCGCGGAGGCCCGGGACGAGCGCGGCTTCACGCCGCTCATCCTCGCCGCCTACCACGGACATCTGGACACCGTGCGCGTGCTGCTCTCGGCGGGTGTGGATGCCTGCGCCGGGGACAAGCGCGGCAACACCGCGCTCATGGGCGCGGCCTTCAAGGGCCATGCGGACATCGTCACGCTGCTCAACGCGCAGCCGTGCGCCGTGGACCAGGCCAACAGCCTGGGCCAGACGGCGCTGATGTTCGCCTCGCTCTTCGGTCGGCAGGAGGTGGTGGACGCGCTCCGACAGAAGGGCGCGTCCACGGAGGTCCAGGACGCCAGCGGTCGCAGCGCCGCCGACTGGGCCCGGACGCAGAGCGCGCCCCAGGCCCCCGTGGCGCCCGCCCCCGCGTCACCCGAAGACACCTCCGCCGGGAGATAGCCTCGCGACGGAGGTCCGCCGCTCAGACGTAGCGGGTGGCGAAGAGCTGGAGCAGCGCGGGCTCGGTGCGCAGCAGGGCCAGGGTGAGCGAGGCGTGGCCGGGCACGTAGCCGTTGCCCACCAGCATGGTGACGTCCTTGCCCACGCCCTCGGCGCCGAGCGCGGCCGTGGTGAAGCTGGTGGCCATGGAGAAGAAGATGGCCGTGCCGCCATCCTTCACCGAGAGGATGGTGGCCATCTCCGTGTTGCCCACGCTCGCGCAGTTCACCACCAGGTCGCAGAGCTGACCGCCGGTGGCCTGGCTCACCGCCTCCATCACGTCCACGCCCTGCGTCGCGTCCACCTTCAGCGCGACGTCGCACAGGCCGATGGCCGTCAGCGCGTCCAGCGCCGCCTGCGACACGTCCATCGCGATGAGCTGTCCCCGGCTCTCCAGATTTCGCCGGGCCTGGGCCAGACACAGCGCGCCGCTCTTGCCCGCGCCCAGCACCGCCACCGTCATGCCCGGCCGCACGTAGCGCGCCACCAGCGCGGGCGCGCCACACACGTCGAGCGCCGCCAGCGCCAGCGTGTCCGGGAGGTCCGCCGGCAGCTTCGCGTAGATGCCCGTGGCGAAGAGCAGCGCGTGGCCGCGGATGTCCAGGCGGTCGATGTCCACGTGGACCGCCTTCACCTCCTCGATGACCAGCGGCGTCAGCGTCAGGCTCACCAGCGTGGCGATGCGGTCGCCCACCTGGAGCTGCCCCTGCGCGGGGTGCCTGGCGCCAATCTGCTTCACCCGGCCAATCAACATGCCGCCCGAGCCCGTCACGGGGTTCTGCATCTTCCCGCGCTCGAGGACGATCTCCTGGATGCGCGCGCCGATGCGCGCCGGGTCTCCACCCACCTCGCCCTTGATCTGCTTGAAGGAGGCCGCGTCGATGTTGAGGCTCTCCACGTCGATGAGCACCTCCGAATCACGGCACGGCAGCGAGGGGTCCAGCTTGCGCGCGCGCTGCGGCAGCACGCCCTTCTCGCCGACGACGCGGGACAGCCCGTAGAGGTCGTTGCTCATGTTCCCATCTCCCTGAAGGTCCATCCGCGCCCGCAGCCGAGCGGCCTGTCGCGCGGGAGTCCTGCGTCTATCCGCTCCGCCGGGGGGATGGCCAGCGTCACGTCGCGCGGCGTTCACTCCCGAAAGCCCCCCTGTGTCACCAGGAAGGCCTTGCGGGAGCCAAGCACCGCGCGAGCCCGGGTCGGGGGGCTACTCCTGGGACAGCTTGGGCAACAGCACCGAGAGCGAGCGCTCGAAGCGATAGGACACACCGGAGTGGCCGTCCTCGAACTCCTCGTGCACCAGGTCCACGCCCGCGTTCTTCAGGTCGTCCGCCAGCATGCGCGTGCCCCAGCGCAGGTTGAACTCGTCGCGCGTGCCGCAGTCCAGGAAGACGCCCTTCAGCTTGCGGAAGGCGTCCAGGAACTTGGGGACGAAGCGCACCGGGTCGTGCACCAGCCACCGGTTCCACACGTCGAGCTTCAGCCGGCCCGTCTGCGCGTCGAAGGGCAGCTCCAGGTTGAGCGGCTCACCCTTCTTCGGCGAGTACGCCGCCGCCATCGCCAGCGTGTTCACCACCGGGAAGTCCTCCCCGCGCATCTTCGTCTCGCGCACGCGCTGCCGGAACTCGCCCTGCCACGACTCGATGCCGCCCGACTTCAGGAGCGAGCCGGCCGCCTTCGGGAGGTCCGGCAGGTAGCAGTATTCGAAGTAGGCGTCCGCCGAGTGTGCGCCCAGCAGCGAGAACACCTCCGGGTGGTAGCGCCCCATCACCAGCGCGCCGTAGCCGCCCGAGCTGTGCCCCAGCACCGCGCGCGACGCCGCCTTGGGCAGCGTGCGGAAGGTGCGGTCCACGAAGCCCACGATGTCCTTGGCCAGGTAGTCGCGATACCGGCCGATGGCGTCGCTGTTGATCCACTGGCTGCCGCCGAGCGACGTCCACGCATCGGGGAACACGCCCACCACGGGCGGCACCGCGCCGGACTCGATGAGCGCGTCCAGCCGCTCGGGCACGGAGGGTGCGAAGCCCGAGGCGTTGGTCCACGTGCCCCCGCTGTTGCCGAACGCGTGCAGGAAGTACACGGCCGGGTAGCGCCGGTCCGACTCGGCGTACCCCGGCGGCAGGTACACGGTGAGCTTGCGCCGGGCCGGGTCGCCCAGCGGGTTGGACTCCAGCGCGGGCGACTGCACCTCGCGCGTCTCCAGCAATCCCTTCATCCGAGTCTCCCCTTCGCGGCCGCGCTACGCGCGCGAGCCCGGGTTCTTGCCGAATATCTTCATCACGGCTTGCAGGTCCTCCCACGCCTTGCGCTTCTCCGCGGGATTGCGGAGCAGGTACGCGGGGTGGAAGGTGGGCATCAGCTGAATGCCCTCGTAGACACGCCAGGCCCCGCGCATGCGGGTGATGGGCGTCGAATCTCGAAGCAGCGTCTGCGCCGCGAACTTGCCCAGCGCCACCACCACCTTCGGCTGGAGGGCCGCGAGCTGCGCGCGCAGGAAGGGCTCGCACGCGGCGATTTCATCCGGCTCCGGGTTCCGGTTGCCCGGGGGCCGGCACTTCACGACGTTGCAGATGTAGACGTCGTCGCGACGGAAGCCCATCGCCTCGATCATCTTCGTGAGCAGGTCTCCCGCGGCGCCCACGAAGGGGAAGCCCTGGATGTCCTCGTTCTCGCCCGGGCCCTCGCCCACGAAGACGAGCTCCGCGCGGGGGTTGCCCGAGCCGAAGACGATGTTCTTGCGGCCCGTGCACAGCTTGCAGCGCTGGCAGTCGCCCAGCTCGCGCCGCACCTGGTCCAGCGTCGGCCGCTCGCCGTCGACCACGCCCGGCAGCGCTCCGCTGCCCGTGGGAGAGGATTTCGGTACGTCCAGGAGCATCCCATTCGAGGTGGGCGCGGTGGGACGGGGGGTCGCTCGCGCCGCGATGGGCGCATGCGTGGCGGGCTCCGGGGGGGCCAGTGGACGGCCCGACGGAGCGGGAGTCGCGTTGCCAGGAGCAGCGCCCACGGGCCGATCGACGCGCGAGGTGCCCGGGCCTGGCGCCGCGTCCACCGGCCGCGACACCGGCGTGGTGGGGGCGGTGCTCGTGGCGGGGGCGGGCCTGCGTTCGGCCGGTGCGGGCTCGGTCGCGGGTCCCGGACGGGCGAACCGGGAGCGCAGGGAAGGTGTCAGGCGCTGGAGCTCGGCCGCCGCCTTGGCGTCGATCATCAGCATGCGCCCGCCGCCGTCCTCCTGCCAGAGCAGGTGACGGCGCACATCCTCCAGCACGGCGCTCAGTTCCTGCGTGGCTTCGGGCGAATCGTCGTTCACGATGACCGATCGGTATCGGAGGGCAGGCCCGGGCGCAAGGAAGCGGACGACTCTCGCTCGGGAGCACGCCTCGACGGGGTGGACCGGACCTCCCGCGCGGCGTCAAGTTCCCCACCACACCGGGTCACGGGCGGCCTGTCGAACCCTCGCCGTTGGCCTCCGGAGCCAAAGGCCAACGGTTCGACTCACCGCACCCCGTCGACCCGCGCGCCGGCTCCGGGGGTGAGTCCGCGGGTTGGCGGGCGCGCCTCCCATGAATCCATGGAACCCGGACTGCCGGCAGGACTCTCGGAGCGCTTCTGCCGCACGCCCCCTTCGTCTCCGACCTCGGTGTCGAGCCCGTCTCCATCCTCCCGAGCGAGATGGAACCCGGACTGCCGGCAGGACTTTCGTAGCGCTTCTGCCGCACGCCCCCCTTCGTCGCCGACCTCGGTGTCGAGCCCGTCTCCATCCTCCCGGGAGAGGTGACGGCACGCACGGTGCGGCCCGGCGACCTGAAACAGGACGACGTCATCCGCGCGGGAGTCCAGGCCACGCTCGCCGTCCTCGAGCCCTGGACGCCCTGAGACTCAAGTACCGGAAGGAGCGCGCTGCACCAGCAGGAGCTCGAGGATGCTCCGGGCCACGGCGTCCTTGGTGCCCTGGAGCTCTCGCGGCGCGCCGGTCCGGGTCAACACCGTCACCCGGTTCGTGTCCGTGCCGAAGCCCGCGCCGGGCGCCGTCACGTCGTTGGCGACGATGGCGTCCAGCCCCTTGCGCTCGAGCTTCTCGCGCGCGTGTTCCACCACCCGCTCCGTCTCCGCCGCGAACCCCACCAGCACCGGCCGCCGCGCCTGCCCCGCCACCTTCCGCGAAGCCTCGGCCAGCACGTCCGGCGTGCGCACCAGCTTCAGCGTCTCCGGGCCTGCAATCGACCCCTTCTTCACCTTCTGCGGCGCGCGAGTCTCCGGCCGCCAGTCGCTCACCGCCGCCGTGGCGATGAACGCGTCGGACTCGGCGACCCGGCTCAGCACCTCGCGCGCCATCTCCTCCGCGGAGACGACCTCCACCACCTCCAGCCCCGTGCGGTCCACCGCCCCCACCGGCCCCAGCACCACCGTCACCGAGGCCCCCAGCGCACGCGCCGCATGCGCCAGCGCCATCCCCATCTTCCCCGTGGAGGGATTGGAGATGAACCGCACCGGGTCCAGGAACTCACGCGTGGGACCCGCCGTCAGCAGCACCCGCTTGCCCGCGAGCGGCCCCGGCGCGAAGCGCGCGGCGACTCCCGCCACGATGGCCGGCACGTCCGCCAGCCGCCCCTCACCCACGTCGCCACAGGCCAGGAGTCCCGCGCCTGGTCCCACGAAGCTGAAGCGCGCGTGCGCCGCCAGCGCCGCCACGTTCTCCTGCGTCTGGGCGTTGTCCCACATGGCCACGTTCATCGCCGGAGCGAGCACCACGGGCCCTCGGAAGGCCAGGAGCGAGGTCGTCACGGCGTCGTTCGCCATGCCTGCTCGCACCCGCGCCAGGAGGTCTGCCGTGGCCGGCGCCACGACGAACGCCTCCGCCCACCGCGCCAGGTCCAGGTGGCCGAAGTTCCCCTCCTGCGAGGGGTCGAAATAGTCGGTGAGCACGGGATGCCCGCTGAGCGCCTGGAAGGTCAGCGGGGTGACGAACTGCCGAGCGGCCTCCGTCATGGCCACGCGCACCTCGGCGCCCGCGCGCCCCAACTCACGTACGAGCTCACAGGCCTTGTACGCGGCGATACCACCGGCCACACCCACCACGATGCGACGGCCCTTCAGCGCGGTCACGTCCATGCGGCTTCCTAATGCGCCCGCATGCCGGCTCGCAACCCGAGCCGCACACGCGCAGGCCCGGTGCCTCAACGTCCCAGCGTCACCTCGCCCCTGGAGGGCACGTCCACCACCCGCACCTCGGGGCCTCCGGGTGTCTCCACATGGAACGCCCCCCACACCAACGTGTAGCGCCCGGGCGGCAGGCCGCTGATGACGACCTGCTCGGAGCGTGGCTGGTAGATGAGGTGCGCCCAGCGTGAGCGCATCAGCTCCTGCGCGGGCGGGTTGCTCGTCACGGACACCTCCCCGGCCACCACCCACAGCGCCTTGCCGCGCTCGGGCTTGAGCTGCACGGTGAGCGACGCGCTGCCCGGCGCGGGCCCCAGGTCGAGGTGCATCTGCGCGCCCCCCACCTGGACCACCAGCGCGGGCTCGCCCGCGAAGTCTCGGCCGGTGCCCAGCATGAACCGATAGCTGCCGGGCGCCACGTCCACCGAATAGGCCCCATCCGGCCCGGTGACGATGTTGAGCGGCTCACCCCGGTCTCCGTTCACCGCCTCGATGCCGATGCCCGCGGCGGGCTGACCTCCCTGCAGGAACACGCGACCGCTCAGCCGCGTCGCCTGCTTCAGCGTCAGCTCCAGCGCGGCGCGACTGCCGCGCTCCACCGCCTGCGTCCCGGTCAGCCGGCCCTTGCGCGCGGACACGGTGTAGCGGGCCACATACGGAGGGCTCGCCAGCGTGAACGTGCCGTCTGGACCCGACATCACGGACTCGTCGCACACCTCACAGGACACCACGGCGTCCGCCACGGGGCCGCCGCTCGCGTCGCGCACCCTCCCGCTGATGCTCGGCAGCTTCTCCAGCACCAGGTCTCCCAACTCGGGAGCCACCGGACGGTCCACCATCAACGGCTCGTAGCCGGAGGCATCCACCGCGACGATGACGCGGTCTCCCGCCGTGGGCAGCGGCAGCTCGAAGCGTCCATCGGGGCTGTCCACCTGATGCTCGTCCATGCGGAAGCGGCGCACCGGCGCGCCGTCATTGCCGACCACGCGGCCACGGAACATGTCGCGCTTCTTGAGCACCACCTTCACGGGAGGCCCGCCCGCCTTGCCCTCGGCGCGCTCGGTCTGGTCGTAACCGGAGTGCTTCACCTCCAGGCGGTAGCCCCGGTCGGGCCGCAGGGAGCGGAACTCGAAGTGGCCACGCGCGTCGCTCACCACGGGCTCCGCGCCACGAGGCACCACCGACAACGCGGCCCCCGACACCGGCGCGCCTTGCATGTCCACCACGTCGCCCGTGAGCGGCGCGCCGGGCTTCAGCTCCGCCTCCAGCTTCAGCGTCTGCCCTTCCGTCACCGTCACCTGCTTGCGCTCGGAGGGTTGGTAGTCCGGATGCGAGGCCACCATCGAGTACGTCCCCTCCGGCATCCCACGCATGGGCACGACCCCGTCGGGCCCCGAGGAGCGATCACTCCGGAAGATGCCCTCCTGGTCCACCCAGAGCACCACGTCCGCGCCCTCCACGCGGCGACCTCCGGAGGACACCGTCACCTCCACGGAGGCATGCGGCTCCAGGGGCAGCTCGACGTTCGTCGCGGGCGCCGTCACCTTCACCTGTCCACCGCCCCACTCGGAGTGGTGCGCGTGCAGCTCGTACAAGCCCGGCGTGGGCACCGACGCGGAGAAGTGCCCGTCCCCATCCGCCAGCACCGTCTCGCCCGTCGGCTGCACCAGCACGGATACGCGCGGCGCGGGACGGCCGTACACGTCCATCACCCGCCCGGTGATGAGCGTCGCGCGCTCCAGCTCCAGATCCAGCGACGTCTCGCCCTTGCCCACGCGCGCAGGCAGCTGCGCGTCGCGGAAGCCCTCCGCCTTGCCCTCCAGCACGTACTCGCCGACGGCGAGCGGCCCCAGCTCCACCAACGCGCCCGTGCTCGCGCGCTCCCGGCGGACGATGTCTCCGCGAGCGGTGCGCAGGAGCAGCTCCGGCGACGGCACGGGCTCACCCGCCTCATCCACCACCGTGACGAGCAGCTTGCCGGCCTCCTCGAGCTCCAGCGTCACCTGCGTGACGCGCGCCTCGAGCGTCAGCGTGCGCGGAATCGAGCCCAGCCCCGGCGCCTCCGCCGTCACCACCAGCTCATCGGGATACAGGCCGGTGAAGCGGACGACCTCGCCCTCCGTGCGCAGGTCGCGCGACAGATGGTCGCCCCGGACACGCACCGTCGCGGAGGCGGGCTGGCCATCGCGTGTCACGCGGACCTCCAGCGTCCTCGAGGGCGTCAGCTGCAGCCGCACGGGCTGGGAGCCCGCCTCCACCTGGGACTCCACGGCTGGCAGGTAGCCCTCCGCCATGGCCAGCACGTAGAACGGCCCCTCGCCCAACCCCTCCAGCATGAAGGCGCCGTCCGCCCCGGAGCGCGCCTCGAAGGGTAGCGGCACCCGTCGAGACACCGCGTACACGCGCGCCTCGCGCAAGGGCTGTCCGGACTCGTTCACCACCTGGCCGAGGATGGAGCGCAGCGGCGGCAGGAACAGCTCCACCGGATCACCCGGCGCGGCCCTGTCCCGCAGCGCGACACCCAATCCGGGAGCGCGGGCCCACACGGAGAAGGACACGCCGACCAGGTGCTCGAAGCGGAAGCGCCCCTCGGCGTCCGTTCGCGTCGTGGCGCGAGGGCTGAGGAAGCCACGTTGTTGCTCGAAGAAGGCCAGCGTGTGCAGCGTCGACTCGCGCGCCGGACAGGACAGGAGCGCCTGGTCGCACTCGTCACAGCGCACATCCACCAGGGTGCGCTCCGCGCTGGCCGACAGGAACACCTCCGCGTCCGGCACCGGCCGCCCCGAGGCATCCAGGACGCGGCCCGTGAGCACCAGGCCCTCCTGGCTCCCGGAGGTGACCTCGACGGCGGAGAACTCGGGCAGTGACTTGGACGTCGCGCCCAGGGACGCGGACGCGCGGGAGTCGCGAGGCGCTCGCTCCGAGCGAGACCAGAGCCAGGCGGCCCCAGCCACCACGAGGGCGGACAGAACCCCTATGAGAATCCAGTTGCGCATGCGCTCGTCACGAGGACCTTAGCCCGCGGCGGGCCCGGCAACGGCCGATTCCCACCGGAAATTCCGGACCCAGTCCTCTCCCCGACGCTCTCCCCCACCCCACGTCGCCCCCAGCGCAGTGGGGCGACAACGTCACGCAGCCATCACTGCTTCGTGTCGTCCTCGAGTGCGTCCAGGCGCTTCTCCACTCGCTCGAAGCGCTTGTTCGTCGTCTCGGCCAACGAGCCCAACAGCCGGGCCATGCGCCCGACATGCGTCTCCATCCGCTGGAAGCCGCCCGACACGGTCCGGACGGCACCAACCACGGACTCCATGGTCGTCATCATCAAGTCCATGCTCTCTTGCGTCGCGTTCATGTTCGCCTGCGTCGCACGCAGGGATACCTGCGTCTCCGTCAGGGCCACCTGCGTCGCGCTGATGGCGTCCTGCATCGCGCCCATGTTCGCCTGCATCGCGCCCATGTTCGCCTGCATCGCGTTCATGCTCGCCCGCGTCGCGCTCATGCTCTCGCGCATCTCTCCCATGCTCTTCAGCATGGAGCCCATCCCCGAGGCCAGGATGCGCGTCTGCATCCGCGAGGACTTCATCTCCTCGCGCAGATCCACCACCTCGCCCATCAACTTCACCATCACGTCCCTGCCCGCCACCCTCGCCATACGACCTCCCGTGACATCCTGACGGGACCTTACGCGACGGGTCTGACCTGAACCGACGGTGCTGGAACGACGGGTGCGCGTGCTCATGGTGTGGCCTCCCTCACTCCTCGGCGAAGGGCTGGATGGCCTGCGCCACCGCGAGCTCCTGGCGGGCCTCGCTCAGCTCGGAGTTCGTCGCGCGCAGCCGGTCGCTCAGCACCTGCACGAAGCTCCAGAGCATCTTCACCGCGAGGATGGACTCGCGCTTCATCAGCCCCATCAGGTCGGGCCGCGAGATGACCATGGTGCGCGTGGGCTCCGTCGCCCTCACCGTCGCCGAGCGCGGCGCGTTGTCGATGAGCCCCATCTCTCCGAAGTGGCCGCCCGAGCGCAGCTCGGCGATCTCCACCCCGTTCTTCTCGATGGCCACCCGGCCCCGGATGACGACGAACAGCTCCTCGCCCGGCTGCCCCTCCACCACGATTTCACGCCCCGCCGGATACGTGCGCGTCGTCGCGATGGACAACACCGCCGTCTGCTCCTTGTACGTGAGGTGACGGAACAGCGGAATCTTGCGCAGCGCCTCCATCCGCGACTGCGCCTCGGTCGACTCCTCGCTCGCCAGCGCCGCGCTGTCCCCGGCGATCTTCACCACCACCGCGGTGATGTTGTCCTTGCCGCCCCGCTCGTTCGCGATGTCGATGAGCCGCTTGGGCAGGTCCCCCGGCGCCAGCCCCGACACCAGCGGCAACAGCTCCTCGTCCTCGACGTAGCCATGCAGGCCGTCCGAGCACAGGACGAACATGTCCCCGGGCACCAGGTCCACGATGAGCGTGTCGACCTGGACGGACTCCTGGATGCCCACCGCGCGCGTAATCACGTTGCGGTACTGCGAGGTGGCCGCCTGCTCCTTGGTGATGGTGCCGGCCTTCAGCTGCGCGGCGACCAGCGTGTGGTCCTCCGTCAGCCGGTGACACTGGCCGTGCCTCACCAGATAGACGCGACTGTCGCCCACATGACCGATGACGGCCTTGTTGCCCCCCACCGCGAGGCACACGAACGTCGTCCCCATGCCCCGCTTCGTCGAGTCCGACATCGCCGTGCGGTAGATGTCCGCGCACGCGCGCTGCACGGCCACCTCCACCAGCGCCGCCGCCGCCGAGCGGCTATCCGCCGTGGGGTTGTTGCCCAAATCCTTGAGCAGGTGCCGGTTCGCGGTGATGTGCTGCTTGACGACCTCGGTGGCGCGATTGCTGGCGACCTCGCCGGCCGCGTGCCCGCCCATGCCATCCGCGACGACGTACAGCCCGAGCGACACGTCCACCAGCATCGCGTCTTCGTTGTGCTGCCGCTTGCGGCCGACGTCGGTCAGTCCGAAGGCTTCTGTGGTCAAGGCCACCGCGAACACTCCCGTGTGTGACTGTAGGCGACTTCGTACGTTACGCAGGCCACTTGAGACGTGGCAAGGCTCAGGGAGCCATCCGTACGGAGAGCATCCGGACAAAACCGCTTGCCGTGTAGAACGCGAGTTCCACCTGTCCAAAGCGCAACCGCGCGCCATCTTCCAGCAGAACGGGCTTGCGCGGGGTCAACCGGACGCCCCCCAGCCACGAGCCATTCTTGGAGCCGGCGTCCGTCAGCAGGAAGCCCGCCTGGGCCTCGTCCCGGGCGAACCAGGCGTGGAAGCGCGACACGCTGCCGTCATCCAGCACCACGTCGTTGTTGCCCGTGCGCCCCACCGTGATTCCCCGGCCGAAGGCGTTGGAGCGGGCCTTCACCACCGGGAAGACCACCGACTCGCTCGCCCCCAGCGTCGGCGTCCCCGCGTTCGTCACCGTCTTGAGACGGTACTCCTCCTGGTCCACCAGGCTCTCGTCCGCGGGCGAGGGGGAGAACAGGAGCAGCCCGGGCGGCAGTTGCCGCTCGAGGTCGCCCCGGTTGCGCAGGTACCGCGAGACATGGGCGCTCAGAAGCTCGGGCATAAGGGCGGCGCGGGAAGGGGGGAGGCTCCCACGCACCCCAGTCTACGCGGACTTCAGCGCCAATCCATGAACAACCCGACCATCGGGCCACCCACGAAACCCCGGCCCAAGTAGCGACGCTTGAGACCGAAGGGTTCCCCGTAGCCCACCGCGATGCCCGCTCCCACCTTGTCGAACTGGTAGCCAATCTGGATTCGGCCCTCGACGATGCCGGCCACGTTCTTGTCCGGGAGCGGGCCGCCGTTGAACTTGGCGCCATAGAAGACGGGGCCGCCCGTCACCTGGAAGCCCCAGTGCGCGGCGTTGGGCAGCTGGTTGCGGTAGCCGAAGCCCACCTGCGCGGTGTGCTCGTAGTAGGCGCCCAGGTTCGTCTCGGGCTTGCCCGCCTTGGGGGTGGGCATGCGCGCCCCCCACCCCAGGCCGCCCTCCACCAGGAAGACGAAGGCGTCCTTGCGGTCCTGGAAGAAGGTCAGCTCCCACTGCACCTTCAGCCGGGGCGTCAGCAACGCATCGTTGTACGAGGTCCCCAGGAAGGCGCCACGCGGGAGCCAGAAGGGCGTGGGCGAGGTGTGCACGCGACGAGGCGTGCTCGGCAACGTCTGCGCCTGCGCCGTGGAGACCAGACCCAGCGTGAAAACCAGCAAAAAGAGGAGCTTGCGGTGCATAGAATCCATCTTTGCGCCACGGAGCGGAGCGCTTGTCAACGAAGTGTTCGTTTGGCTATGACGCGTTCGTTACCTGCGGACGGGCCGGGAGCCAGGTCGTACCTGGAGCCACCTACCGTGGGGCACAAGGAGCGGGACACCGCATGCCAGTCGTGACAGTCCGGGCCAGCAGCAAGCAGAGCTCGGGGAGGTTCGACACCCTCGTCCGCAAGGCCACGGAGAAGGCCTCCGACCTGCTCGAGCAGAGTGATCGCGTCCTCGTCGTCTACGAGAAGGGTTGCGCGAGCATCTATTACGAGGGGGACGGCGTGCGTCCCCTCCCCGCGCCCAGGGCGTCCTGAAGGGACGTCGAGGCTCCGGCCCGACACCGGGCCGTCGAGCTGGAACGTCGAGCCCGGCGGGTGTGTCCTGAGAGGACCGGTTCAACGGACCTCTCCCCTTCACAAGGTACCCGCGTGCGCTCGCTCCTGGTCGTCCTCACCCTGACCCTCACCGCCTGCTCCACCCACCGAGCCCACGAGCGCGTCGCGTTCGCCGATGGCCTGACGGCGGGCGGTGCGCCGGGGGCCGCCGTGCCGCTGGAGAATCGCTCCATCATCCATCGGGCCTCCCTGACGCTGGAGCGGGACGAGCCCGAGACGGGACCGGCGCAGGCCGTCCAGCTCGCGAAGACGCATGGGGGTTACGCCGAGCACGTGACGACCCGTTCCGCGGTGGTGCGCATCCCCGCCGAGCGGTTGGAGGGCTTCCTGGCCGCGGTGCCCGCGCTGGGCGAGGTGGAGCGCAAGAGCGTCTCCGCCAGCGACGTGACGGACGTGCACCGGGATTTGAAGGTGCGCCTGGCCAACGTGACGCGCATCCGCGAGCGATACCTGGAGCTGCTCGAGCGCGCCGTCAGCGTCGAGGACACCCTCAAGGTGGAGAAGGAGCTGGAGCGAATCACGGTGGAGTACGAGACGCTCAAGGCGCGCCTGGAGGGGCTCGAGGGCGAAGTCGCCCTGTCCACCGTGAACCTCGACTTCGAGCGCCCCGTGCGCCCCGGGCCCGTGGGCTGGGTGTTCTACGGCCTGGGCAAGGCCGTGAAGTGGCTGTTCGTCTGGGACTGAGGGCGCTTCACTCCTCGCCCAGCTTCCGGTAGAGCGTGCGGCGGTTGATGCCGAGGATGCGCGCGGCGGCGGCCTTGTTGCCGTTCTGCGCGTCCACGATTCGCCGCACGTAGGCCCGCTCGACGTCCTCCAGGGGCAGCTCCTCGCCACTGGCCCGGGTGAACAGCGCCTGCATCCCGCCGTTCTCGCCCGGCAGGTCGAAGTCCTCGGGCACGAGCGTGTCGTGGTCCGCCAATGCCACCGCGCGCTCGAGCAGGTTCGCCAGCTCCCGAACGTTGCCCGGCCACGCGTGCGCCACCAGCCTGCGCATCGCCGCCGCGGACACACCAAGCACCTCGCGCGCCTGCGCTCCACCCAGTCTCCCCAGGAAGAAGTCCACCAGCGGGACGATGTCCTCGCGCCGCTCGCGCAGCGGGGGCACCTCCAGGCGGATGACGTTGAGCCGATAGTAGAGGTCCGGCCGGAACCTCCCATCGCGCAGCAGCTCCTCGAGCGGCCGGTTCGTCGCCGCCACCACCCGCGCGCGCACCGTCACCTCCGCGCTGGCCCCCAGCGGCCGCACCTTCCCCGTCTCCAGCGCCTGGAGGAGCTTGGCTTGCACCTCCAGCGACAACTCCCCCACCTCGTCCAGGAAGAGCGTCCCCGCGCCCACGGCGACGAAGACGCCCGCCCGGTCCTCGCGCGCGTCCGTGAACGCACCCCGCCGGGCGCCGAACAGCTCGCTCTCCGCGAGCCCCGGCGGCAGCGCGGCGCAGTTGAGCTGGAGGAAGGGCTCCGCGCGCCGGGCACTCGACTCGTGCACCAGCCGCGCGAGCGCGCTCTTGCCCGTCCCCGTCTCCCCCGTGAGCAACACCGTCGAGTCCGTGCGCGCCGCCCGCCGCGCCAGCTCCAGCACCTTGCGCATCGCGGGGCTGCGCGCCACCAGCCCCCCCGGCGCATCCATGGGCACCGCCGCGCGCAGCCGGACAATCTCCCTGCGCAGCTGACGCTCCCGGAAGGCGCGCTCGAGGGAGAGCACCAGCGCGTCGATGTTGAAGGGCTTGGTCACGAAGTCGCAAGCCCCCGCCTTCACCGCCGCCACGGCGAGCTCGATGCTCCCGAACGCGGTGATGAGCAGCACCAACTGCCCCGGCTTCCGCGCGAGCACCGCCTCCAGGAACTCCGTCCCCCGCATCCGCGGCATCTCCACGTCGGAGATGACCAGGTCGAAGGTCTCCTCCGCGCAGCGGGACAGGGCCTCCTCGGGGGACGTGAGCCCCACCGTCACATAGCCCCGCTCCGTGAGGCTCTCGCAGAGGAAGTCCACCACCGCCGCGTCATCATCCAGGATGAGAAGCCGTTGTCCTCGCGCGCTCATACCGCCTCCTCACTCGTGTCCTCGCCCTCGGCCGCCGGCAGCTGGACGATGAATTGACTGCCCTCACCCACGCGGGACGACACCGAGACGGCGCCTGCGTGGTCCACGACGATGGACTTCACCACCGCGAGCCCCAGCCCCGTGCCGCCCAGCTCCGTCCAGGTGCTGAAGAAGGGCTCGAAGATTCGCGCCTGCCGCTCCTCATCGATGCCCACGCCCGTGTCCTCGACGCGCAGACAGACGCCTCGGCGCTCCGACAGCCCCGGCGCGCTCCGGAAGACGGACGGCGCCAACGACACCCGCACCCGACCTCCGCGAGGCGTGGCGCGCAGCGCGTTGGTGAGCAGGTTGAGCGCCACCTGCTGCAAGCCGTCCCCATCCGCGAGGACGCGAGGCAGCGGGGTCTCCACCTGGAACTCCAGCGTCACGTCCCGCTTGCGAGCGTCGTGCTCGAGCAGCTCCACCACGGCGCGCACGGGCCGGTGGACATCCAGCACCTCCCGACGCGGAGGCTTGCGGCGCGTGAGGTCCAGCAGCTGGCTCACCGTGCGGGTGATGCGCTCGCACTGCTGCACCAGGATGCCCGCGTTGCGACGGACGTCGTCGGGGAGCTCCGTCCTCGACGCGAGCGCCTGCGCCCGCCCACCGAGGATGAGCAGCGGCGAGCCAATCTCATGCGCCAGCCCCGCCGACAGCTGGCCGAGCGTGACGAGCTTGTCCACGCGGCGCAGCCCCACCTCCATCGAGATGCGCGCCTCCGTCTCCACGTTGAGCCGGCCCCGCGCCTCGCCCAGCTCCTTCACCATCGCGTTGAAGGCGTGCACCATCTCGCCCACCTCGTCCTCGCGCTCCACCACCACCGAGGCCGAGAAGTCACCGCCACGCACCGCGCGCATCGCCCGCACCACGCGCTCCAACGGACGCTGCAGGTGGAGCCACAAGAGCAACCACCCCACCAACGAGATGCCCGCGATGAGCGTGAGCACGGACAGCACCGTGGACCGACGCGTGCGGTCCAGGTCCATGCGCAGCCCATCCAGCGGATTGACCACCGCGAGCGCGCCCACCGTCCCGCCCTCGTCGCTGCGCAGCGGCACCACCACGGACAGGTGCGACAGGCCCTCCGGCCCCTCGAAGCGCGACGTCACGCCGTGCGCCTCCATCACCCGGAGCGCCTCCGCCTCCACCAGCGGCAACGTGCGCGAGCTCCCCAACGAGCGGGCGACCAGCCCCTCGCTGGCGTCGAACACGAAGACGTCGACGGTGGGGTCCTTCACCTCCAACGACTCGAGCATCTCCCGCACGTCCGCGCCCTGCCCGTCCCGCAGCGCGTTCTCCATGGCCACCTGGAGCGCCGTGGCCAACAGCCGCGAGGACTCCTCCGTGGCCGTCCGCAGCTCCTGCTCCTCCCGCTGGAGCTGCCCGTAGCCGTAGGAGCCCAGGATG
Source organism: Myxococcus guangdongensis (assembly GCF_024198255.1). NCBI lineage: Bacteria > Pseudomonadati > Myxococcota > Myxococcia > Myxococcales > Myxococcaceae > Myxococcus > Myxococcus guangdongensis. The sequence continues at coordinate 33,175 of NZ_JAJVKW010000022.1, read as the reverse complement.
AGGGTGCTGGTCAGGGTCAGCCAGAGCCCCAGTTTGGTCGCGATGCGCACGCCGCCCACTGTGGCGAAAGTGCACAGATGATTCAATTCGCCTCACTCCTACCTGCTCGCTGGGCGAGTTCACTCCGTGTGATTTCAACGAGTTGAGTACGAGACACGCTGGACCAGGACTTGCCTTGGTGCCCGGCCATGAAAAGGACCGTGCTCCTGGGCCTGCTGGCCCTCTCCTCCGCCTGCTCCAGCGCCGCCGCGACCACCGCCACCACGGAGCGGCCTCCGCCCAAGACGCTGAAGGAGGGGGTGGTGCAGCTCGCCGAGGCCTCCCAGGCCTTCGTCACCGTCACCCCCGTCCAGCCCGATTCCGGCGGCGCGAGGCTCCAGGCGCCCGCGCGCGTGGCGTTCCGGGACGGGGCGGTGTCCCGACTCGGCGCGCCGCTGGCGGGCCGCGTGGTGGGGGTGCACGTGCGCACGGGCGATGCGGTGAAGCCCGGAGACCCGCTGGTGACGCTCGACTGCCCGGAGGCCGCGGCGGCGCGCACGGCGGTGGCCACCGCGACGGCGGCGCTGCGCGAGGCGGAGTCCGGCTTCGAGCGCGAGCGGCGCATGTTCGACCAGGGCGTGAGCACGGAGCGCGAGCGGCTGTCCGCGGAGACGCGCCTGGCGGAGGCCCGCGCGGAGCTGGCCCGCGCCCAGGCCTCCGTGGGCTTCGTGGGCACGGGGGGCGGCACCACCGTCGTCCTGCGCGCCCCGCTGGCGGGCACCGTGCTCGCGCGCACCGCGACCGAAGGCGTCTCCGTGCAGCCCGGCGGCGAGCCCCTGGTGGAGGTGGGGGACGCCTCCGCGCTGTGGGTGGTGGCGGAGGTGTTCGAGCGGGATTTGCCGCAGGTGCGTGAGGGCACGCGGGCGAGTGTCACCCTGCCCTCGCTGCACGAGCCGCTCACGGGCCAGGTCGTGTCGGTGGGCGCGGTGGTCACCAGCGGCTCGCGCACGGCGCCGGTGCGCATCGCGCTGGACAGCCCGCACAAGGGACTGCGTCCGGGGATGTTCGGCCGCGCGCGCATCGACGCGGCCGAGGCCAGCCTGACGCTCCCGGTGGAGGCGGTGCTGCTGCGCAACGGCAAGGACTCGGTGGTGTACGTGCGGCAGGACGCGCGCACCTTCGTGCGCCGGCCCGTCGTCGTCGCCACGCCCGTGGATGGGCGCGTGCAAGTCATCGCGGGCCTGTCCGCGGGTGAGCCTGTCGTCACCCGGGGCGCGCTGCTGCTCGACGGCGCCGCGGACCAGCTGCTCTAGCGGAGACCCCACCCCATGTTGCAACGACTCATCGAATTCTGCGTCCGCAGCCGCCTGCCCGTGTTGCTGCTGACACTGGGCATCGGCCTGTTCGGCGTGAAGGCCTATCTGGACACGCCCGTCGAGGCGTTCCCCGACGTCACCAACCTCCAGGTCAACGTCATCGCGCAGATGCCGGGGCTGGCCCCCGAGGAGATCGAGCGCCAGGTGACGGTGCCGCTGGAGCGCGTGCTCAACGGCACCCCCGGCATGCTCCAGATGCGCAGCGAGAGCCTCTTCGGGCTGTCGCTCATCTTCCTCACCTTCGACGACGGCGTGGACCCGTTCAAGGCGCGCACCATCGTCGGCGAGCGCCTGTCCAACGCGGACCTCTCCGACGAGGCCGACGTGCGGCTCGCGCCGGAGGCCACGCCGCTGGGCAAGGTGTACCAGTTCCGCGTCCTGAGCGACCGGCACACCCTCACCGAGACGCGCTCGGAGATGGAGTGGAGCATCGCGCGGCACCTGCGCCAGGTGCCCGGCGTCGCGGACGTGCTCAGCCTGGGAGGCTTCCTCAAGGAGTTCCACGTCCAGGTGGACCCGTCGCGACTGCTCGCGCACGAGCTGACGCTGGCGGACGTCACCGAGGCCTTGGAGCGCTCCAACCGCAACGTGGGCGGAGGCTTCCTGCGCCAGGGAGACCAGGAGCTGCTCATCCGAGGCGTCGGCTACCTCAAGGGCGCCAAGGACGTGCAGGACATCGTCCTCAAGAGCGAGGACGGCACGCCGGTGACGGTGGGCGACGTCGCGCGCGTGGTGGCCTCCCACACGCCGCGCCGGGGCACGGTGAGCCATGATCTGGACATGGACGTCACCGAGGGCGTCGTCCTGCTGCGCCGGGGCGAGAACCCGAGCACGGTGCTGGAGGGCGTGCACGCCAAGGTGAAGGAGCTCAACGAGCAGGTGCTGCCCAAGGGCATGCGCATCGAGGCGTTCTATGACCGCAACGTGCTCGTGGGCCAGACGCTGTCCACGGTGCACCACAACCTGCTGCACGGCGCGCTGCTGGTGGTCGCCGTGGCGTGGCTGTTCCTGCGCAGCATGCGCTGCTCGCTCATCGTCGCGTCCGTCATCCCGCTGGCGCTGCTCACGGCCTTCATCGGCCTGCGCATGGTGGGGCTGCCCGCCAACCTCATCTCCATGGGCGCCATCGACTTCGGCATCCTCGTGGACGGCGCGGTGGTGCTGGTGGAGAACGTGCTGCACGAAGCCGGCGTGAAGCGGCCCCGCAAGCGGCGCGAGATGCTGGGGCTCATCATCCACTCGGCGCTCGACGTGGCCCGGCCCACCTTCTTCGCCATGGCCATCATCATCGCCGCGCTCATCCCCGTCTTCACCCTGGAGCGCGTGGAGGGCCGCATCTTCCGCCCGCTGTCCCTGACGTACAGCTTCGCGCTCGTGGGGGCGCTCGTCTTCGCGCTCACCGTGGTGCCCGCGTTGTGCGCGCTGCTCCTCAGGCCCAAGGACGCCGAGGTGAAGGAGCCCAAGCTGCTCGTCACCCTGCGCGAGGCCTATGCGCGCGCGGTGACCTGGCTGATGCCGCGCCGGGCCCTGGTGTTCGGCTCCATGGCGGCGCTGGTGGTGCTCACGGGAGTCGTGGGCTCGCGCGTGGGCAGTGAGTTCCTGCCCGAGCTGGACGAGGGCGACATCAACGTCTTCGTGGAGATGCCCGCGAGCATCTCCCTGGCCAAGGGCGCGGACATCCTCCTGGAGGTCCGAAAGCGCCTGCTGGACTTCCCCGAGGTGAAGGAGGTGCTCGTCGAACAGGGGCGCCCGGAGGACGGCACCGACAACGAGTCCGTCAACATGGGGAAGACCTTCGTGCGCTTCACGCCGTCGGAGACGTGGCGGGATGGCTGGGACAAGGAGCGACTGGTGCGCGAGATGCGCGCGTCGCTGCTGGAGATTCCCGGCGTGAGCTTCAACTTCTCCCAGCCCATCAAGGACAGCGTGGAGGAAGCCATCAGCGGCGTGCGCGGGAAGGTGGTGCTCAAGGTCTTCGGCACGGACCTGGAGGCCATGCGCGCCACGTTGGAGAAGGCCGTCACGTCGCTGCAGGACGTGGAGGGCGTGGTGGACCTGGGGCTCTATCGCGACTCGAGCGTGCCGCAGCTCCAGGTGGTGTTGGACCGGCAGGCGCTCGCCCGCGCGGGCGTGGACGTGTCCACGGCGCAGGACCTGGTGGAGACGGCGCTGGGCGGCAAGGTGGTGACGGAGCTGTGGGAGCAGGAGCGGCCCGTGCCCGTGCGCGTGCTGCTGCCCGGCACCGAGAAGGAGGACGAGTCGCGCATCGGCGACATCCTGGTGCCCACCGCGGGCGGCGGCCATGTCCCGCTGCGCGAGGTGGCCCGACTGGAGAAGGCGCTGGGCCGCGCGAGCATCAACCGCGAGGCGAACAGCCGCACGCTGGCGCTGAAGTTCAACGTGGAGGGGCGTGACATGGGCTCGACGATTCAGGAGGCCATGGCCACGGTGGAGCGCGAGGTGACGATTCCCGAGGGCATGTTCCTCAAGTGGGGCGGCGAGTTCGAGAACCAGGAGCGCGCGCTCGGGCGGCTGGCGGTCATCGTGCCGCTGTCGTTCCTGGTGGTGTTCGCGCTGTTGTACGCGGCGCTGGGCTCCATGCGCAGCGCGGGCGCGGTGCTCGCGGGCGCGCCGTTCGCGATGTGCGGCGGCGTGCTGGCGCTGGCGCTCACGGGCATTCCGCTGTCCGTCAGCGCGGCGGTGGGGTTCATCACCCTGCTGGGCCAGGTGTGCCTCGCGTCGCTGCTGGTGGTGAGCGCGGTGGATGACCGGCGCAAATCGGGCGAGGCCCTGGAGACGGCGCTCCCGAGGGGCGCGGCGAGCCGGTTCCGCGCGGTGTTGATGACGGCGCTGCTCGCGATGCTGGGGTTGATGCCGGCGGCGCTCTCCAGCGGCGCGGGGAGCGAGACGCAGCGCCCGTTCGCCATCGTCATCATCGGCGGACTGGTGACGGCGGTGCTGGTGTCGCTGTTCGCGCTGCCCGCGTTCTACTCGGTCATCGTCGGCAACCGGAGCCCCAACGCGGCCCCGGAGGAGGAAGAGGACGAGGACGCCGGGGACTCGGGCATGACGCATGTCGTGCCGGGCTCCAGCCATGAAGCGGGCAAGGCCGAGGGGGTGGCGGCATGAAGCGCCTCGTGTCGATGTGGGGCTTGTGCTGGGCGCTGACGTCGGTGGGGGCCCGCGCGGAGGAGACCGCCGCCGCGCCACCCGAGGTCATCACCCTGCCCCAGGCGCTGGAGCTGTTGTCCAAGGACAGTCCGTGGATGGCGGCGGAGAAGGCGCGCGTGGGCGTGGCGGAGACGGAGCGCATCGCCGCGGGAATCCTCCCCAACCCGTCGTTCAACTACGGCGGGCAGCGGCTGCTGCACGGGGCCAACACGGGCTCGTCGATGTCGCACCAGTTCACGGTGGAGCAGCCGTTGCTGCTCTTCGGGCAGCGCGGTGTCCGACGGGAGCTCGCCGAGCGGAGCGTGGCGGCGGAGAAGGCCCGGGTGACGGCGTCGCTCGCGGAGCGGGAGCTGTCGGTGCGCGAGGCCTTCGCGAACCTGCTCTCGAGCCAGGAGGCGCTGCGGTTGCTGGAGGAGACCTCCGTGGACCTGGGGCGCGTGGAGAAGGTGGTGAAGGGTCGCGCCGCCGCGGGTGACTCCAGCCGGTATGACGTGGAGCGCATCGAGGTGGAGGGACGCACGCTGGAGGTCGAGGTCCTCAACGCGAAGGCCAGCGTCGATGACGCCGCGGGCCGGCTGGCGGCGCTCCTCGGTCGACCGGGCTGGAGCCCGCGTGCAGAGGGGACGCTGGGGGCCACGGGGACGCTCCCGGAGCTGGGGCGGCTGTGGGAGGCGAGCGTGCGGCATCGGCCGTCGCTCGTGGCGGCGCGGCAGCGGCAATCCGTGGCGCAGGGGGGGCTCGCGGTGGCGAAGAGGGAGCGGATGCCGGTGCCCTCGCTCGAGGCGGGCGCGGTGGTGACGCGGCGGGAGGACAGCACGATTGGCTATCTCGGGCTGTCGTTGCCGATGCCGCTGTTCGACCGGAACCAGGGCGCCATCGCTCGCGCCTCGGCGGAGGTGGATGCGGAGACCCGGGCGCTGGACGCGGAGGTCGCCGAGGCCCGGGCGGAGCTCACCCGCGCACACGCCGTGCTGGCGGGCAGGCACCGCGCCCTGGCCACGCTGGAGCGCGACGTGGTGGAGCGCCTGCCCACGCTGCGGCGCATGGCGGAGGACGCCTACCGTGAGGGACGCGGGAGCATCCTGGAGCTGCTCGACGCGTTCCGCTCGCTGAAGGACCTGCGGCTGCAGCACCTGGAGCAACGTGAGGCGGTGCAGCAGGCGGAGGCGGCCGTGCTCTTCGCCTCGGGCCTGGAGACGCTCACCCAGACACCGTGAGTGCCACCGTGCCCGCGAGCGATGTGTCTCGCGGGCACGGGCGTCTCAATCACTCTCGAAGAGCGGGAGCTGGCTGGCCCTGGGCGTGCTGAACATGTCCATCAAACCGAACTGGAACAGCCGCCTGCGAAAGCTCCCCATGAAGAAGAAGACCTTCCGCTGGCGCAGGTCCAGCTGCTCCCGGAGGAAGCCCTCGAGCTTTTGCTTGCGTCGGGAGTCTCCCGCCAGCGACTGGTAGCGCTCGTGCAGGTCCCACTTCTTCAAGGAATGGCGATGCCCCTGACAGCGTGCATCGTCACATGCCCACTTGATGACGAACTCCACATCGGGGAACGGCAGCGGCTTCGGCGGCGCGAACAAGAATCCCTGACGCAACACGCGCGCCTCGGTCTTCAACCAGGCCTGGCGGTCTTCTTCGGTGCGCGGCTGGAGGTAGGCGTCGGTGATGACCTTCGGCTCGACGATTCCGAGCGAGCGGTGCTCGGTCCGCTGCAGCTCCGCGAGGTGCTCGAGCGATGCAACGTAGCCCGGAGAGGCGCGCAGCATCTCCACCTGCCTCCACGCGTCGGTGTCCGGCATCCGGTCCTCGAGCCGGAGGGAATCCGGGGCGACCTCGAGGCTCTCCGGACGTGGGTCCCGCTCATGCTTCTTCGTCTTGGCCGCTATCCATTGAAAGCCACGCAGACACTGGCCCTCCTCCATGAAGCGGCGCGGGATGGGATGGAGCCGGACCATCCTCAAATCCTCACTGTCCAAGCCGCCCGTGCAGACATTCTCCACACGTCTGCTTGAGTAGCTCGGGTAGGTCATCCCCAAGATGAGAATGCGCCGCTCGGCCCATTTCTCCATGTGACCGTCCCCCTGAGGTCAATCGCAGTCTGAATCCTAACAACGAGGGGTGACCTCCGCGCGAGCCGGACCCGCAGTGGCAAGCCATTGTCTCCGAGTCAGGCGCGACCTTGTATCGAGGAGCCCACGCGTTCCAGTCGTGGCGGAACCAGGGTCGGCGAAGTACCGTGGGCCTTCGATATGGACTGCACACACGCTTCACTTCGGCCCACGCCGGACCAGGATGCCTCCTTCGCCGCGGAGGCGCTCTTCGCGGGCGACCTCGCCCACGCGGCCTACCATGTGGGCTGCGCGCTGGGCTCGGACGTCACCCGCCCCGAGTGGTTGGACCTGCTGCGGCGCATCAAGCAGGACGCGGGCCCGGACCCGCTGCGAATCGTCCCCCTGCAGGGTCGGGTGTCCTTCGCCACCGTCGGGGTGCGCGCGTGGATGCTCCACGAACAAGGTCAGCCCGCACAGGCCCTCGAGCTGCTCTCCCAGGTGGTCCACGCGAAGCGGGACACGGACTTCGTGCGCTGGGGCCTCCCTTGGATGGAGGCCCAGGGTGTCGCCGAACAGGCACCCATCGAGCCCACGCTGAGCCTGCTGAGCGTCATCCTCACGAGGCTGGCGCCCTCCGACCCGAGCGTACCGACGCGGGTGCTGCAGGTGCTGGAGCGGCTCTCGACCCGGCATCGAACCCACTCGGGGGTCGTGTGGCTGCGCGGCACCCTGCTCCACCGCCTCGGCCGGCTGGATGAGGCGCTCGCCGTGGCCACCGAGGCCCATGCCACCATTCCGAACTGGGTCACGGCCACGCTCCTGGCCATCGTCCACCGCGCACGAGGCGACGTGACGCCCGCGCTCGAGGCCTATCAGGCCGCGCTCGGCCACGACGCCACCCAGAACGCCACGCGGCTGGACATCGCGGACATGCTGCATGAACAGGGACGCTTCGACGAGGCGCTCACCTGGTATCAAGCAGCGCTGAGCCATGAGCCGGGCAGATCCTGGGCACTGGCCTCCGTGGCTGCACTCCAGTACCGCGCGAACGGGGAACGCGACGCCCTGGAGCACCTGCTGTCGGTGGCGGACACGACGCCGGGGCCCTCGCGCGAGAGTCAGCTCGCGGCCTCCGTCACGCGAGAGCTCGTGCCCTGGGTGGACTACCTGCCCCTGAGAATCGACGCGGGCATCCACGCCCTGCGGCAGATGAGCCTCCAGCCGCCCGCAGCGACGGGGAACACGCCTCCGAGGGTGAAGCTCACCACCCAGTGGCTCGAGGCGCCCAGCGTCCAACTGGCGTGGGAGCTCCATCGTGAATGGCGCGGCTTCCCCTGCATCGTCGACGTCGTCGTCCAGGAGGTGCAGCGCCCCGACCCGCGCCAGCCCGTGGAGCCAGTGGAGCTCACGCTGTGGAGCTACACCGACACACGGCCGACGCGCGCGGTCCCGCCACCGCCTGACGAGGTGGGCGCGGCGCTCGCCGAGCTGGCCAGCGCGCCCTTCCAGTTGGAGGGCTGGTGGCGTGAGGCGGAGCGGACGGCTCGCGCGCTGAGCGCGCACGAGCCCGAGGCATTCGCCCGAGCGATGGTGCATCCACCGCCTCCGCGAGGAAGCCACTCCACCTGGGCGTGGCTCCAGCGCATCCAGCTGGCCGCGGCATTCGTCATCGCGGCCCGCGAGGAAGGCTGGCTCGACTCACGGCGACGGACGCTCCTGCTGGCCCTGGCGAAGGGCCCCATGGACTGGACGGTGGAGGCCGCGCTCATGACGCTGGCCCACGTGGCACGAACGACGCCCGAGGCCCGCACCGAGGTCCGCGCCCTCTTCCAGTCCCTGGACCAGCACACCCAGGACTACGCGAGCTACGAGTACGCGCTGGTCTGCGCCTGGCTCCAACTGCCCGAGATTTCCGACACCGAGCGCACGACCCTCGAGGCGCGCCGCAAGAACATCGAGAGCCTCGCGGGTCCGTGAGGCTTCCGGCGGAAGCGCCAGCACCTGGGTGGGCGTGCTCACCCAGCGACGGCGGGAAGGCTCGCGTCCGAGGACAGCTGCTCCCCACGATCGAGGAGCAGGTGTCCATCCGGCGCGAGAAATGACCAGCCGTCCATCACGATGCCCTGACAAGCAGAGGAGACACCCAACGCCTCGGAGAGGTCCCGCCGGGGGTCTTCCTCTGTCTCGAAGGCAGCCAGCGTTCGCACTCCGCTCCAGAACTGATGCAACTGCTCGAGTCGCTGAGCGGCCTTGGCGTTCCGCGGCTTGGCCTCGAGATAGCCGACCTGCTTCTCGACGCTGGTACTGAACGGGAACCCGGAGACGTCATCCGCCGCATACCACCGCAGCCTCTCAGCGCGCGCTCCGAGTTCCTCCTTCACCTGTTGCCGGGCCTTCGCCAGCGGCAGCCGCGTGGCGACACAGAAATAGGCGGGGGGCAGCGCCCCTTCATCGAACGTCCCCCTCACGTCGATGATGAGGCGCCCGGCCCAGTCTCGCAGCGCGTGACCGCTGTAGACCATGCCCCGGAAGTGCTCCGCCACCCCGCCCACCAACGCCTCCGCCTCCGCGCCGAGTGCGCTCTCGGACAGACAGCCGATGAGCAGGTGCGTGTCGAAGATTCTCGCGCACGCACGCTCTCTCATCAGCTTCGCGGCGTCCCCCATCCGCTTGGCGCGGAAGAAGGCACACGCCCCCAGCAGCGTCGTGGACACCGGGTCTCCAGCCCGCTTGCGCTGGGTCACCGTCATGGTCAACGACGGGCCACTCCCCAGGCTCACCGTCATGGCCTTCTGGCGATTGAGTTCCACCCGGGTGACGAAGACCGTCCGTGCTGGCGATCATCGCGACACCTCCCTTCCCGGCGCGGACAGCACGCCCTGCTCCTCCAGCCGCAGCGACTGCTCTTCCAGGGACTGGGCCTGCGCCGACAGGCCATGTCGACGACAGAGCGCGGCGAGCGCCCGCGCCGTCTCGGCCACGCTGCTCGCCTTCACCTCCTGCGCCGAGGACGCCTCCGCCACGGCCAACGCCGAGCGCCACGCCTGGGTCGCGAGCGCGCCCTTCCCGAGGTCGGCCCAGGCCTGCCCCGCGAGGCGATAACCCTCCATGGCGAGCAGGGGCTCCCCCGCCGACCGCGAGCACTCGGCGCCTCGGACATACGCGGCGGCGGCCAGCTCCGGCTTTCGCTCGAGGTGGTACAGGGCCCCCATGCCCAGCTGCGCCTGCGCCGCCAGCTGCGGCAAGCCCTCCCGCTCCGCGCGGGCATAGGCGTCCTCGTAGTGCTCCAGCGCCTTGGCGGGCTGCCCGAAGTGGGTGAGATAGCTCGCCAGGATGAGCTCCATGAGCAGCGCCTCGCGCGGCAGGCCGGACTCGAGGCACAGGTCTCGCGCCTCACGCTGCAAGCGAATGGCGTCGACCTTCTTCTGCCGCAGGGCCTGGGCCGCGAGCAGCACCTTCTGGCGGATCTGCCGTCCTGGCGCTCCAGCGATGGCGGGCGCCACGCCCGCGCCCCGCAAGGCCTCGTCCAGGGCTCCCGGCGCTGGCGTGGGCATTCCCTTGCGCGCAGGAGGCGTCACCCCCCTCGGCCAGGCCGCGCCCGTCTGCGCGGGCCCGGGAGCCGTGGCCGACGTCGAACCGGCGCGCTCCACCATCCGCGCGAGCTCCGCCTGCAAGGCGGCATCGTCCACCCGACAGGTGACGCAGAGGCCCCGCGCCCCGAGCCAATCCATGAGAGGGCCGGACGAAGAGGTGTCGAGCTCCACCACCACCCACCGCACCGCCGCCAGCTTCGGCGCCTCCAGCAACACGCGCAGCTCCCGTTGCCACTCCCGGGCCGCCGCCATGCGCGTGGGCGCCAGGACCACCAGCGCGCCCTCGAGCGGCGCGCACCGGGCGTCCAGCACCTGGCCCAGCAGCACCGCGAAGGCCGTCAGCCCATCGCCTCGCTCCGGACGGGGGGCAGGCAACGCCGGCAGCGCCATCCCCTCCTTCGCCAGCGCCTCGCGCCGCGCGGCGTGCTGCTCACGGACCCGGTGCGCGCGCAGGTCCCAGCCGCGGCCCTCCTCGCCGTAGGCATCCTCCAGCAGGAAGAACGGACTCACGTTGTCCGCATGGAACTCCTGTCCCATCACCACCTCGAGCACGGAAGCCCGCAGGTCGGTGGTGGTCACCACGTGAAGCAGTCGCAGCGACTTCTCACGCGCGAACCAGGCGGCATCCTCCGCCAGGGCGCGCAGCGGCTTCGCGATTGAGTCCACGACATCCCCCGAGGTCGACGCGCTCGCTAGTTGATCTTCACCATCAGGCCGGTGATTTCGTTGATCCCGGTGGCCGACGAGGTGACCTTCCCCCCGGAGCTCGACACGCCCTCCGGCGACACCTTCACCGAGCTTCCCTTCGAGCTCAGGGTGACCTCCGTGCTGCCGGTGATTTCGACGGTGCCGTCCTTCTTGAGCGAGATGCTCGCGTTGCCACACACGAGGTTCAGCTCGCTCGTGGCGGTCACGTCGATCTTCGAGCCCTCGTACTTCATCGAGCCCGCGCTGTTGTGGATCTCGATGGTCTTGGACTGTCCCGCGACGTCGATCTTCCCCTCCAGGGTGATGCTCACCTCGCCCTGGAGGGCCTTCACCTGCGCGTCGCCCTTCATCTCGTACACGCCGGTGACGTGGTCCTTCCGGTAGCCGGTGACGGTCAGGTCGTCGTTGCCGTTGATGGTCTCCTGGCGGTTGCCATTGACGGTGAGCGTCTCCTGCGTCTTCACCGTCGCCTCCCGCCCGCCATCCAGCGTCAGCGTCTCCTTCCCGGTGACCCTCTCCGTGCGGGTGGCCTTGATGGTGATGTCCTCGTCCTGGTCCACCGTCTCCGTCCGCTTGCCCTTGACGGTGGTCGTCTCGTCCTTGTCCACGGACTTGGTGCGCTTGCCCGTCACCGACATCGACTGGTCACCGCCCACCGTCTCCGACTGCGAGCCGTCCACCGCGTTCGTCTGGTTCGCCTTCACCGACGTGGAGTGGTTGTGCAACACCACCTCGTTGAAGTCCTTCTGCGCGTGCAGGAAGATCTCCTCGGCGTCCTTGGCGTCCTCGAAGCGCAGCTCGTTGAACCCATCGCTGTCCTTGGAGCTCGACGTGCGGATGGTGCTGCGCGTCTTGTGCTCGGGCAGCGCATACGGGGGCGTGTTCTTCCCGTTGTAGACACAGCCCACCACCAGCGGCCGGTCCGGGTCCCCCTCCAGGAAGTCCACCAGCACCTCCATCCCGATGCGCGGCAGGAAGACGAAGCCCCACCCCAGCCCCGCCCACGCCTGCGCCACGCGCAGGAAGCAGGAGCTCTTCTCGTCCCGCTTCCCCTGTCGATCCCAATGGAACTGCACCTTGATGCGGCCGTGCTCGTCGGTGTGGATCTCCTCGCTGGACGGCCCCACCACCGTCGCCGTCTGCAACCCCGCCATCCTCGCGCGCGGACGCCGACGCTCGGGCTTGAAGGGCACATCCAGCGGGATGCACTCGAACGTGTTGCGATAGCGCTCGCGCGGCTCGCCCGGCGCGCGCAACGACAGCGAATCCTGCGTCAGCTCCTCGGACGCGTCGCCGTGGTGCTCCACCCGGGTGAGCAGGTACCACTGGTCCAGCGCCGCATGGCCGTGTCCCGTCAGCTCGAACATGTAGCCCGGCGTGAAGCCCGTCACGTAGCCCTCACCGAGCCCCCGCTTGCCCTCGGCCTGGAAGGCCTGACGGCGCTGGAGCTCCTGCTTCTGGGCCGGCTCGTACTTGTACTTCTTCTCCTTCACGTCATACGGCCCCAGCAGCGGCGCGGGGTACTCGTAGGACTCGCGCTCCCGGCCCAGCTCGTCCTTGCTCCGGGACTCGCGCGTCAAATCGTAGTCCGGGTGTGTCCAGTTGAAATCCCGCACCACCGTACTGGTGGTGCGCAGCTGCTGCGAATAGTCGAAGTGACGAAGGCACTCATCCGACGCGGTCGCCGCCTCCGGTCCCCGCACCGTGATGGGCGTGCCCATCACCGCCTGACACGCGGGCGACTGCTCGTTCTCCTCGATGAGGACCAGCTCCTCCTTCTCCCCCGAGTGGTCGAAGTAGAAGACGATGCCCTCCTCCTCCATGAGGCGCTGGAGGAAGTCCAGGTCCGACTCCCGGTACTGCACGCAGTACTCACGCGGCAGGTACTCGCGGTTGAGCTCCAGCCGGAAGGGCCGCTCGAAGGGCCTCAGCGCCTGGAGGAGCACCTCCTCGAGAACCTCCGGGACGGTCTTCTCCTGGAAGATGCGCTGGTCCTTGCGCAACGACAGCGCCCAGAGCGCGGGCACCACGTGCGCGCGCGCCAGCAGATGCCCCGCCTGCGTGCCCAGGTGCTCCACCCGGTGGACGATGCCGCACAGGCGGCGCGCGCCCGCCTCATGGGCGATGAGCACCTCCGCCGACGAGCCGAGCAGCCCGTCCACGTCCGCGTCCAGGTGCTCGTTGGCCAGGTCCACCCCGCAGGTGTAGAGCTCGCTGAGCCCCTCGCGCGCGTGCAAGGCCACCACGCGCCAGCCCGCGCCGGGCGCCGCGCTGGATTGGAAGGAGAAGCGCACCTTGTCCAACGGCGCCTGACCACCGAGGGCCTGCACCACCCCGGACAAGGCCTCCAACCCGCCCACGGCGCCCAGGGCGCCCTGCGCCACGGCCGCGACCTGTTGGATGCGCTGGACCTGCTGAGTCGCCTGCTGAACGCCTGGCATCTGCCGCAGGGCACTCTCCAGCGGCTTCACCGCCTGGACGGGCGGCTCACCGGCTCGCACCTGACGGGCGGCCGTCTCCGCTTCCCGGACTCCCTGCGCTGCCTTTCCAACCTGGCGCAGCACGTCGTCTGATGAATCCGACACGCGGCATCCCCCTGGAATCTCGAGAGCCTTCTGCGATGGCTGTCATATCGCAGCGGGCGCTGGGGAAAAAGGTGGCGCAAGCATTTACACGCCCCGCCTCCCCCTCACCCGCAAGGGATTGCACCACGGCTGGCGAAGGCACGCCGGTGACGGGCCTTGTCACGGCATGAACAACTCCGCCTCCCCGTGGACCTCGTCGTTGTAGCCATAGCCGCCCACCACCAGCACCTTGCCCAGGGGCAGCAGCGTGGCCGTGGCATTCGCGCGAGGCGTCAACACGCCGCTGGTGGACGTCCACTGTCCGGTGGCCGGGTCATACAGCTCACAAGGCGAGAGGAAATAGAGGTCCTGGTATCCCCCGTAGCCTCCGGCGATGAGCACCTTTCCGGACGGCAGGAGCGTGGCCGTGTGAGCCCCGCGCTTCTCCGCGAAGGGCGGCGTCTGGGTCCACGTCCCCGTGGCCAGCTCATAGCGCTCCGCCGTCGCCAGCGAGCCCTTCCCCATCTCCTCCGCATAGCCGCCCACCACCAGCACGTCGCCCGTCGGCAGCGACGTCGCCGTGTGCCCGCCGCGCCGGGCCCCCAGGCTCGCCGCGGGGGACCACTGCTCCGTCGCCGGGTCGTAGAGCTCCGCGCTCTGGAGCGGAGCCGAGACGCCCGACGCATGCGCGAAGCCGCCCGCCACCAACACCTTGCCCGAGGGAAGCAGGGTCGCCGTGTGCGCGGCGCGCGCCGTCGCCATCGGCCCCGTGCGGGACCACGTCCCCGCGACGGGGTCATACAGCTCCGCCGTGGCGAGTGTTCCATTGTCGTCATGACCGCCCGCGACCAGGACCTTGCCGGAGGCCAGACGCGTGGCCGAGTGCAGGTCCCGCCCCTTCTCGAGCCTGCCTCCCGTCAGCCATTCCTCCCGGGCAGGGTCGAAGAGCTCCACTTCGGCCACGTGCTCTCCCCCGTTGTAGCCGCCCACGACCAGGACGCCGCCGGAGGGCAGCAGGGTCGCGGTGTGGCCATCACGCGCCACGCGAAGGGGCGCCAACGCGCGCCAGGTCCCCGCCACGGAGTCATACCGCTCGACCGCGGAGAGATAGGCGCCCGAGGAGACCAACCGGTTGCTGCCCCCCACCACCAGGACCTGGCCGCTCGGCAGGAGCGTGGCCGTATGGTTCCCACGCTGCACGAGCAGGCGGTCCGCGGTCGTCCACGTCTTCGTCCCCGGGTCATACACCTCGGCCGACGCGAGCTCGCCCCCCGTCCCCTGCCCTCCCACCAGCAGCACCTTCCCCGCATCCAGCAGGATGGCCTCGTGGCCATGTCGGGCCGCCGCGAGCGGCACCGTGGCAGACCACGTCCCGGTCTCCGGGTCGAAGAGCTCCGTCGAGGCGAGCGCCTCCCCGCGGGCACCGAGCCCCCCCGCCACCAACACCTGGCCGGAGCGCAGCAACGTCGCCGTGTGGCCGTACCGGGGTGTCGCCAGTGGAGGCCCCGGCGTCACCACCCGCGTCGCCACATCGACCAGCACCGTCGAGCCCAGGGCCCCGCCCGCACGCCTCCCACCCGTCACCAGCACCCGCCCGGAGGCGAGCGACGTCGCCGTGTGGTCGATGCGGCCCTCCCCCACCGCGTCGATTTGCGTCCACATCTCCGTCCCCGAATCGTAGACATCCGCGCTGGTCGGATACGCGCCGCCCTCCGTCGTCCCTCCCGTCACCAGCACCTTCTCCCCCGCATCCACCACGGTGGCCACGGGGTGGTTGCGGGCCACGGGCGCGCTGGCGGTGGTGCTCCACTTGGGCACCGGGTCGCCCTCATGCCCCGGGAAGTAGAGCTCCGAGGTGGTGACCACCGAGTTGCCATCGAAGCCTCCCGTCACCAGCACCTTGCCGCTCTCCAGGAGGGCGGCGGCGTGGCCATGGCGCGCCGTCGAGGGGCTCACCGCGGCGGTCCAGGTGAAGTCCTCGCTCACCAGTTCCGCGCTCTTCAGCGCGCCCGTCGCGTTGCGGCCGCCCGTCACCAGCACCGTGCCCGACACCAACCGCACCGCCACGTGGTCGACTCGCGGCGTGGACATCCTCCCCGCGGCGGCCCAGGTCCGCGCCCTGGCGGAGTAGCCCTCCGAGACGTCGAGCGGAGCCCCCGAGGACTCGCCTCCCGTCACCAGCACCACGCCGGTGTACAGGAGCGTCGCCGTGTGGCCCGAGCGCGCCGCCGTGAGCCGGCCCGTGCCGTCCATCTTCGGGCACTCCGGAATGCCGATGGCGGAGAACGTCACCTGCGTGGACGCCCCCAGCTTGCTGCTCGCGGTGAGCGTGAAGGTCGCCGCGGGAGGAGGGATGCACTCGGGCGCGGTCCATTCCACCTCCGTCGTCGTGGCCGTGTCGCGAGCCTGGCCCAGACTCCCCACGTTCGACGACCAGGTGAACTGGAGCGCTTCTCCCGCGGGGTCCTTCGCGCCCGCCTGGAGCCGCAACGTCCCCTTCTTCTCCACGTAGAGCACCGGGGCCGGCACCTGCTCGAAGGACGGCGTGCAGACCTCCGGATGGCGTTGGCACCAGGTCTTCTCGCCCTCGTCGAAGTCGACACACCCCGCGAGGAACACCAGGGCGCCCGAGAGCAGGACGATGAACCACGAGCACGTCTTCACGGCCACCTCCCGGAGACGAAGGCCGACGTGCCATCCGTCCCCAACACCAGTCCTGGCTCCGGAGGCCGCGACGCGCCGCCCCACAGATACAGACCCGCGGCCACGCCCAGCCCCACCACGCCCGCGCCCGCGAGCACCGCGCTCACCGTCTGATAGGTCCTCCCCCGCGAGGCCGTGTCCTTCATCTCGGACATCGTCGCGGGTGCGCCGGACGCCTGCGTCAGCTTGGAGTGCTGTCCCCGGGCCAACATCCACGTCACGCCCGAGCCTAGCAGCAGGCCTCCACCCACCGCGCCCGACAGCCACACCCTCCGCGGGAGGGAGGCGTCCTTCCCGGGCACCGCCACATCCGAGACCTCCGTGGTCACCCGGCGCGGGCCCTCCGGCTCGCGGGGTGGCGCCGCCGCGGCCAGCTCTCGCTTCACCTGTCCTCGCAGCGACTCGAAGCGCTCGGAGACCTTGGGCGACACGGAGAGCGGGAGCTTCGCGTCCGGCTGGAGGAACAGCGCCGCCTTGAACGCCGCGTCGGACGAGGTCGGCTGCCCGAGGTCCGCCAGGATGACGCCCTCGAAGAGCGACAACAGGGCGTCGTCCGACTGGCTCTTCGACAGCCGCTTGGCTCGGGAGATCTGCTCCAGCGCCTGCTCATACTCGAGGTCGTTGTAGAGGCGGGTCGCGGCCAGCACATAGGGCCGCACCCCGCTCGGCTCCTGCGCCCTCACCGGGACGGGCACGAGCACACTCCCCAACGCCAGGCTCATCACCACCACGAGAATGAGACGCGTCCGCACAGAGGTCTTCATGGGCTCCACGAGCAATCAGTCCGTCGTGAAGCCGCAGATGAAGACAGACACCGGCACCCTGGCGACAGGGCCTCGCGAGACTGTCGTGATTCCGACAGTAAATCCGACTCAGGTCTTCCGTGTCTGGAGAAAGCTCGAATCCAGACGGAATGAGCCCTGCGCACCTGTTGCGCGGGCCTCCGCGAGCAGCCGTCACCCGCGGAGGACCCGGCCCCACCGTGGAGGACACGGTGGGAGCCCGACTTCAGGGACGACAGTCGGACGCGTTGTTGTCGCTGGTGTCCTTGTTGTTGAGGACGAACGGGAACCCGCACCCGGCCGGGGAGCCACACGACTCGCGGCCCGCGAGCGGGTTGCCGCACCCGTCGCCGTCGCGGTCCTCGTACCAGACCAACCGCTGGAAGACGCCCGCACGGGTGTCGTCGCAGTCATCCGGCTCGGTCGCCAGATAGGTCCCCTGCACCAGGACGTTGCCCGTCGTGGGGTCCACCAGGTTCGTCGGGTTGGTGCACCAGCGCAGCTTGAAGCCAGGGCCCGAGTGGCCATCCCGGTCCGCGTCTCCATACCAGAGCCGCGTTCCGCCCGCGGAGGCCGGCAGGTCCGGGTCCACGTCGTTCTTGTCCCCGTCGCAGTCGTTGTCCACCTGGTCGGAGAAGGCCCCCGCCTCACACAGCTCCGTCTGGCCGGGATTCACGCTCGCGTTGCCGTCGTTGCAGTCGTTCTCCACCGCGACGTAGCCCGCGGGGCGCACGCACCGCCTCAGCGTGTCCGTCTTCACACCGAAGCCATCTCCATCCGCGTCGCGGTACCAGGCGGTGCCGTTGACGGCGCCCTCCGTGTTCCCGTCGCAGTTGTTGTCCACCTGCGGGCCCGTCAGCTCGCAGACCTCCGACTGCGCGGGGCTGATGCTGGCGCTGGTGTCATCGCAATCCGTGCGGTTGCTGACGTACCCCGGGCCAGGAGACGCGCACGACGCCACCGCGCTCACGGCGCCGTTGCCATAGCCATCTCCATCCGCGTCCGGGAACCAGGAGCGGGTGGCGATGCCCTCGTCCACGGCGCCGTCGCAGTCGTTGTCCAGGGAGTCGCACAGCTCGGGCGCGCCGGGCTTCACCGTGGCGTTGCCGTCATGGCAGTCCACCTTGCTGTTCACGTAGCCCGGGGGCGCGGTGCAGGCGAGGACGCGGAAGGTCTCGTTGGTGGTGCCCACGCCGTCTCCATCCGCGTCCGGATACCAGGCGTTGAGCACGCCCTCGTCCACGGCGCCGTCGCAGTTGTTGTCCCGGCCATCGCAGACCTCCGTCGCACCCGGGCGGACCGCGGAGCGGGAGTCGTCGCAGTCCTGGTTGTTGGAGACATGACCCGCCGCGGAGCAGGCGACGACCACGACGAGCGGGTTGCCGTAGCCGTCCCCATCCGCGTCACGGAAGAAGTTGGACTTCACGCCTTCGTCGGTGTCGAAGTTGCAGTTGTTGTCGAGGCCATCGCAGACCTCCACGGCCCCCGGATACATCCTCGGCCCGTTCGGTCCGGTGTCGTTGCAGTCGTCGCTGACGGCGGAGTAGCCGTTGGGGCGGGTGCACGCCAGCGTGGTCGCCGTCGGCACGCCGTGACCATCGCCATCCACGTCGCGGTAGAAGGTCGTCTGGACGCCCTCGTCCACGGCGCCGTCGCAGTTGTTGTCCCGGAGGTCGCAGACCTCGGGGGCGCCCGGATGTGTGGTGTTGCGGGTGTCGTCGCAGTCCGAACTGCTCGCCACATGCTGAGGAGGGGCCGCGCAGGCCTTCACGGCCGCCGCGTCGCTGCGGCCGAAGCCGTCGCCATCGCTGTCGGGATACCAGGATGGCCAGTGGTTCTGGTCGTCATCGATGGCCCCGTCGCAGTTGTTGTCCTTGCCGTCGCAGACCTCGGGGGCGCCTTGGTAGATGGAGGCGTCATTGTCGGTCGTGTAGGCCGGGTTCTCCGGAGGCGCCTCACACTCCTGGCCAAGCTCGGGCACGTAGGCAATCCAGCCCGAGGTCTCGGGCGGAGCACAGCGCCGCTGCGCGGTGCTGAGGTAGACCGCCCTGTCACCATCCAGGTCCAGGACCCAATCCTTGGGATTCGCCGGATTCGCACCCGGCTCATCCCCCTTCAGCCCGTCGCAGTTGTTGTCGATCTCCGCCTCCGGGGTGGCCTCGCAGAGCTCGTCCGCGCCGGGATAGACGGTGTTGAGCGTGTCATCGCAGTCGCCGTCCGTGAGCGCCCGCTTGCTGCCAGCCGCCGGCTCACCACACACCCGCGAGGAACCCGCGCTCGTTCCGAACCCATCACTGTCGTTGTCCACGAACCACGTGCGAGGACCATGGCCGAGCACCAGGTAGACGGCGCCCTGGCTGCTGTTGAAGCCCGGCGCGCCCACGGCGAAGTCGGCCGAGCCGTCCGCGTCCACGTCGCCGAGCGCCACCAGCGACCTGCCCAGCTCGCTGGTCGCCGCGGCCCCCATGAGGCGGGCGACCGACAGCAGCGCGACGTTCCCCGTGAACCGGGTCGCGGAGCCATACACCGTGTAGACGGCGCCCATGTTGCTGGTGTGGCCCGGCGCGCCGATGAGGAGGTCCTTGAAGCCATCGCCGTTGATGTCGCCCGGCGCGAGGACGGCGGTGCCCGCCAGGTCCGCCGCGATGCCCGTGAAGCGAGGCTGCGCCGCCAGGGGGAACGGCGTCGAGGTGACGCTGCCGCCGTACACGACGTAGGCCTTGCCCGCCACGCTGCCCGAGGCCGGAGCGCCGATGAGCAGGTCCTCCAGTCCGTCGTTGTCCAGGTCGCCCGCGCTGGCCACCGCGGAGCCCACGAGCTCTCCCGCCACGGCCCCCGTCAGCACGAGGTTCGCCGTCGAGAAGCTCTGCAGTCCGGAGACCGGACCGAAGAAGACGAAGACGGCGCCAGCGTCCACCAATGTGCCCGCGTCATACCGTGGCGCGCCCACCACCAGGTCCTTCGTCCCGTCGCCATTCACGTCCACCACGGCCACGGACGTCCCCGCCTGGTAGTTGGCCTGGTTCAGGCCGCCCAGCACCTTGATGGGCGCGGACGAGAGCTGCCCGCTCGAGGTCGTCGTCACCGGGCCGTTGAAGGCATAGATGGCCCCCGTGTCCTGATAGGCCACGGACGAGTCGAAGAAGGGCGCCCCCACGATGACGTCGGGAGTCCCGTCTCCCGTGATGTCTCCCACCGCCAGCGCGGTCCCCGCCTGCTCCGGAGAGGTCGTCACGCCCCGCAAGCGATGGCTCGTCGCGGTGAGCGGCCGGTCTCCACCGAAGATGGTGTTGCCGTCGACTGGATAGGCAATGCCTTGCGCGGTGGTGAACCCCGGGGCGCCCATGAGCAGATCGCTCGGGCCGCCCGCGACGAAGTCTCCCACCGCGACGGAGGTGCCCAGGCGATTCGAGGCCACCTCTCCTTCGTAGCGCGTCGAATAGAAGCGGATGTCCAAGAGGTGGGGCAAAGGTTGCCCCAGGGGAACGACGTGGGTGTAGCCCTTGAGCGCCGACGTGGTGCCGATGCCCGGCGCGCCCACGACGAGCTCGGGGATGCCGTCTCCATTCAAATCGCCCGCGGCGAGCGACGCGCCCGCTCGGGAGCTCGCGGCGCCCGTGAAGCGTCTCGTGGCCGCGGCGGGGAGCGCGGTGGCGGCGGCGGGGGTCCACTTGCAAATGGGGTCCCCGGGCAACTCCTGCGCCTGGGTCGCGGAGTCCTGGGTCTCGCTCGTCTCCGGCTCGGAACACGCAGCCAGGGCGAGCCCCGACAGGAGCAATGCCAATCGTCTATTCACGGCCATGCCTTTGGTGGAAGGGCCCCGGGAAAGGGCAAGCGCCTTCTACACGCACACCCAAAGTACGAGCAGCGGATTTCGCCTTTCAATCAGTCGGAGCCCGTTCAGCGCAGCGAGGCTGCACAACTACAATCCACGACAACCCCTTCGTCCTCATACAGACAGACCCGGACTCCCAGTCCCATGCCATGTCAGACACGACCCCGGGCGCGCCGTCGGCGTGTGTCAATCCTGTCTTGAGCCTGTGATTCCAAGTGCAGACAAGGCTTTGCGAGTGTCTCCACGGCGCCTGGAGGGGGTTCAGCTTCACCCCACCCTGGGCCCGCACCGTGCTACGAGGGCCTCATGTCGAAGACGCCGCCCACCCCCCGCCCGCCTGTCATCCTCGTGGGCGTCCAGTTCCCCACCGTGTCGGACACGGAGCACGCCGCGGACCTCGCGGAGTTGAAGCGACTGGTGCACACCCTGGGCTACGACGCCGTCGCCACGGTGAGCCAACGCCGGGGCGCGCTCGCCACCGGGACGGTGCTCGGCAAGGGGAAGCTCAAGGATCTGGCCGCGCTCACCGGCGGCCCGGGCGTCGTGTCGTCGGGTGCGCGCGACAGGACCAGCAAGGCCCGCGCGAAGTGGGAGGCCGCCGAGGAGGAGGGCACCGAGGAGGCCGCCCCCGAGCCCACGGGCGAGCCCCCCGAGGGAGCGGACGCCCCCGTGGAGGACGAGGAGGACTTCGACGCGGAAGACGAGGAGACGTCCGAGACCGGGCTGGACGCGAGCGGTCCCCGCCCCACGATGGTGGTGGTGGACCACGAGCTCTCCCCCAGCCAGCTTCGCAACCTGGAGAAGGCCACCGGCGTCCCGGTGATGGACCGCACCGGCGTCATCGTCGACATCTTCCACCGGCACGCGCGCAGCCACGAGGCCCGCATGCAGGTGGAGATTGCCCGGCTCAGCTACCTGGCGCCCCGGCTCCGGGAGTCCTCGGGCGGGAGCGAGCGCCAGCAGGGGCGCGGCTCGGGTGACTCCGCGGTGGAGCTGGACCGGCGGAAGATTCGCGACCGGCTCGCGGAGCTGCGCGCGGGGCTCGCCGCCATCGAGAAGGAGCAGGACCAGCGTCGGTACGCCCGCCGCGAGCAGCTCCGGGTGGCCCTGGTCGGCTACACCAACGCGGGCAAGTCCTCGATGATGCGCGCCCTCACGGGGAGCGAGGTCCTGGTCGCCGACCAGCTCTTCGCCACCCTGGACACCACCGTGCGCGCGCTGCACCCGGAGACGCGCCCCCGCGTGCTCGTCTCGGACACCGTGGGCTTCATCCAGAAGCTGCCGCACGACCTGGTCGCCTCGTTCCGCTCCACCCTGGACGAGGCGCTGGAGGCGTCGCTGCTGCTGTACGTGGTGGACGCGTCCGATCCGACGTGGCCCGCCCAGCTGGAGGTCACCCGGTCCGTGCTGCGAGAGATTGGCGCGGACGTGGTGCCGAGCAAGCTGCTGCTCAACAAGTGCGACCGGTTGGATGAGGCCGCGCGCGACGCCCTGCGCGCCGAGCATCCTGAGGCGGTGCTGCTGTCCGCCCACCGCCCCGAGGACGTCGCCGGGCTGCGGCTGGACATCCTGCGCTTCTTCGAGGCGTCCATGGTGGAGGCCCAGCTGAGCATCCCCTACTCAAGCCAGGGACGCATCGGCGAGGTGTATGAGCACACCACCGTGCTGGCCGAGGCGTACGACGAGCACGGCCGGAAGCTGCGCGTGCGCGGCCTGCCCGGGGCGATTGCCCGGCTCACACGCGCCTTTCCCGCCGAGCCAACAAAGGAGGACTGACTCCCATCCAGGGCTCCTGAAGCTCGGCGTTTGAGAAAACAGGGCGACGATTCAACAGACGGACCCTGCGTTCATCTGGCGGATGGTTGTCCGCGCATTCCTGTTGTTAGGGAGGTCGGGTCCACCTTGAAAGGGGTTCCCGATGTCTCACTGGAGAAGTGTCGTCGCATTGGTCGCGGGTTTGTCGAGCACCACGTCGCTGGCGGAAGCGCCTGTCTTCCGTGCACAGCAGGACCGCGTGGGGTTGATGCGCGATGCGCGGGGCCGAGCGCATTACCTCGTCGACCTGGAGGACTCCGCGGCGCACGCGTTCCTGGCGAAGGCAGCGCCCCCGGCCGACGGCTTCGACAGCCACCACGACCTGCCGACCCGGCACCTGGTCAATGACTTGAGGCTGGCGCACGCGGTCACCCCCACGAACCTCATCAGCCACGTCGGCAAGGGCTTCTCGGCCTATCTCACCGAGGAGCAGGTGGAGCGGCTGAGCAAGGACCCTCGCGTCAAGCGGCTGACCGAGGATGCCCCCGTGGACTTCAGCGCCGTGTGGAGCAACTCCGGCACGACGACCGTGATTCCCTGGGGCATCCAAGCCGTCGGTGGGTCGCAGACGAGCAATGGCTCGCGCACCGTCTACGTGCTCGACACCGGCGTGGCGCCTCACTCGAACCTCCCGTTCGTCGAGCGGCTCGTGGCCATGCCCGGAAACTCCCCCACGGGCTGCTATCCGCACGCGACGCATGTGGCGGGAATCATCGGCGCCAGGCCCACGCCCCAGGGCGGAGTGGTGGGCGTCAACAAGGGGGCGCGCATCGTCTCGGTGGCCGTCGGACAGAACGACCCGGGCGTCACGACCTGCTCGTCCGGCGGGAACACCGTGGGAATCGGGTTGGGGCTGGACCTCGTCTACGAGCGCATCCTCGCCTCCGGCACGGTCGGCATCATCAACATCTCGATGAACGGCCCCGACTTCAAGGAAGGCAGGGCCCTCGGCGACAAGCTGCGGGTCCTCGCGACGCCGAACCCGTCCGTGGGATATCCCGGCGCGTTCATCGCCCAGTCCGCCGGGAACGACCACCGGGACGCGTGCAACTATTCCTTCAACACGCCGAGCCCCAGCGACGGAATCATGGTCGTCGGCGCCATCGACAACAATGCACAGCCCGTCCAGCAGTTGGCGGGCGTGGACCACATTCGCAACCAGCCGCTCGCGGGTGATGGCGCGGGCTCGAACTACGGCCGGTGCGTGGAGACGTGGGCACCCGGTCAGGTCATCCGCTCGACGTGGCCCGGGGGCTACGCCGACCTGTCCGGTACGTCGATGGCGGCGCCGCACGTCGCGGGCCTCGCCGCGTTCCTCGCGGAATCGCAAGGACTGACGACCCCCGCGCAGATTGAACAGGCGGTCCGGGCGCGCCACGTGACGAACTCCGGCTCCACCGCGACGATGCCCAATCTACAGCTGCAGTCCGTGATTTCCCAGCCCACGGTGGCGCTCGGAAACAACGGCCTCGCCAGCCACTTCCAGCAATACAACACCGACCCGTTCATCCTGCGCTATGGCTCGGCCGGCGCGGCGCGCTGCTCCATCAAGACCTATCGGAACAACGTCCTGCTTTCCCAGAACCTCAACCTCACGCCCAACGACACGGTGCCCACGGCGCCTCAGACGTCGGGCCAGTACCGGTGGGTGCTGGAGTGCGCGAATGCCGCCAACACGCGCTCCGCCACCACCCAGATCACGGCGACCATCCTGCGAGGCGTCTCCAAGGTGGTCTGGGTCATCCAGAGCACGAGCACGGGCAATGTCCCGCAGGAGTTCTCCGGAGCGAGCACCCGCATCAACACGAACCGGTTCAGCTGGGCCCCCAACACGACGGTGTCCCAGCGCTACGAGAGCGTGGGCGCCGACTCGTGCGTGGTGACGACCACGGGGCTCAACAACTTCGGTTGGGCCACCACGGAGCTGTGGAGCAGCGGCACCTATCCCCCGTCGGTCGACTTCGGGACGCTCCACCTGGGCAACCCCGCCACGCAGCCGGCGCCCGGGCCCTTCGAACTGATTCGCTGGCACGTCCAGTGTTCCAACGCCGAAGGCAGCACCCTGGGCGCCACGATTCACGGCTTCCAGAGTCTCTGAGACGAGCGCTGACGCGAGGACGCCGGGCTTCCCAGGGTGGAGGCCCGGCATCCCTGGCCGCGCACTACTTCACGCAGTTGCCCCAGCCGCGCTTGCCGTTCATGACGGACATCTCCCAGTAGCGCGTGCCCGCGTTGTAGTCGACGCTCACGCCGTCGGTGAAGCTGTTGTCATCGAACTTCCCGCCCACGCCGGAGAGCGCACACGCGACGCCGCCCGGGTTGTACGCCAGCGTCTCCGTGAAGCCGCCCGGGTCGCCGGCGATCCACAGCCAGCCGCCATGGTCCTCGGGCACGTTCACGCAGACGGCCCGGCCGCCACCGGCGCCCGACAGGTTGCCACCCAGGTACCAGTTGATGCCGTCGTTCCACACGCGCACGTAGTCGGAGTTCGACGTGAAGCCGCCCGACGCCGTCACCTGCGTGAGGAAGCACCGGCGCTGCGCCGTCACGGCGCCGAGCAGCCTCGCCGCCTGGCCCTGGGCCCAGGACATCTCCGTCGTCCGGCCGGCCGACGTGTAGATGCACTGCACGCCCACGCCCAGCGCCTTGCTGTTGTTGTGGCTCACGAACAGGATGTAGTCGCCCGCGGACTGGAGCACGCCGCCGGTGGCCCAGCGCCCCGCCACGGCCGGCTTCATGTTGCCTTGCAGCCCGGAGAGGAAGCACGTCCGGCCCGTCATCGACCCGATGTTGGTGGACGTGTAGCCGTTGGCCGAGGTCCCCCACCAGTAGGCGTTCTCGACGCCGACGGCCTGGGCCACCGCGCCCGTCTCCTCCGAGGGGACCTCCGCCACGGGCGCCGGGGCCCCCTCGGCGCCCAGGTCCTCCTGCTCCACGCCACAGCCCACCGCGAAGGCCGCCAGCGGCATGGCCAGACACCAGCGCTTCATCACATTCATCCGGTTCATCGTCCCAACCCTTTCCAGTGCGACATCGGAACGCTCCCGCGCGTGACGCCACGGGATGTGGCGCAGCGGGGCAGAGCGGGTTGGCCCCTGAGCAACGGGGGTGCCAGCGGCCTCTCCCTCTGAGGGCCCTGGCGCTCCGGCAAGCCTTGCTGGGAATCCGAACGAATGGGGCGGCAAGGCTCGCCGGAGGACGGCAAGGCTTGCCGTCCACGAGGGAGTCCGGGGCGAGGCTTCGCCCATGGGGCGCGTCACCGCCTGGACAATAGGTCGGAGGTGCGAGACAGGCGCCCGGCGCCCAGTCGCAGCAGCTCGAGGCGCAGCCCCGGAGCCTCCTGGAGGAGCCAATCGAACCGCGAGCGCTCCAGCTTCATCAGCAGACAGGCGGTGACCGTCCGGACCGAGGCCGTCACCAGCTTGCTGCGCAGCAGTGAAATCTCGCCGAACACATCGCCCTCCTTCAGCTCCACATAGGCCGTCTCGTGACCATCCAGGTGCGGGTGGAACACCGAGCATCGGCCGCGCAGGAGCACGAAGAGGGCCTGCGCCGCCTCGCCTCGGTTCAGGATCCGCTCACCTGCCTGGAGCACGACAGGCTCCAGCGAGTCCTCGACCGCGCCACGCAACGATGGAGACAGCCCCGAGAACACGGGACTGCCTCGCAGCGCCCCCTTCCGGGCCTCCTCGAGGTCCGACACGAGCAAGCGCTCCGGCTTCGTGTCCACGGCGCACGGAGGGAGGGGGTCCCGCGACGAAGCGTGGGGCAGACCACGCCGAGCCTGGAGCTCCTCGAGCAGGCTCCGGGCCCAGGCGTGTCTCAGGTCGAGTTGGAGCATGACCTTGCACACCGCGATGGCGCGCAGCACCCAGCCCGTCCTGGACCAGGATTCGGCGAGGACCTGATACTCGGCGAGGGCCTCCCGGGTCCTCCCCATCCTCTGCAGCAGCTCCGCCACCTTCTGCCGGTAGGTGAGCCCGTCGGGAGCCAGGCGCACCGCTTCACGGAAGGCCGCGAGCGAACCCTCCAGGTCGCCCGAGGCCAGCAGCTCCGCGCCGAGGTCTCTCGCGTTTCGCAAGTCCTCGGAGGTGTCCTCCGGCGTCTCCTCGGGAGGCGACACGCGGGACGGACGACGGCGCTCCGCGGGAACAACCTCCGCGGTAGGAATCAGACGCAAGTGTTTGGGCATGGGCGTCTCCAGTTCGAGGCCCTGGACCCCCATAGCAAGCGGAGCGCCACGCTCGACCCCAGGGGCACTCGAGGGTTCAAGGCCGCACGGGCGCCCCGCTTGCGCGTCAATCCAACGCAAGCGAGTCACGCTGACGCGTCAATCCTCGGATGAGCCTGGTTCAAGAGCGACCCCTCCCCCAGTGAATCCTTCTTGACAGAGAGTCGCACCTCGAGAGAGATTCGTCTTCACCATGAACAATATCAGCTCACTCCCCAAGTCTCAGTCGGCTCGGTCTCCGCAGAACGTCGAGACCGAAGAGTTCAAGCTGGAGATGCTCGACTGCGGCCCTGGCTATACCTACTCCAACAGCGAGGCCGTCTGTTTCAGCTGCTTCTGCGGCAGCGGCTGTCTGTGTGGCTGCACGGGCACGTCCGAGACCAACGCCTGATCAAACGCCCGTACGCCGACGCCTGTGGTCTCTCTGCGTGAACTGCCATTCCTGGGTGTCGGCATCGGCTTTCGGCCGGAGCTACAGAAGGAGCAGTCGAGGCATCTGGATCGGATCGACTGGTTCGAGCTGATCGCCGACCGCTACCTCCGCTCCGTGCCGGAGAGCATCGAGCGCGCCAGGGCCATGAAGGGCCGACAGGCGCTCGTCCCCCATGGTCTCGAGCTGTCCGTCGGGACCGAGGGGCCGCTCGACCTTCAATACTGTGACGAGGTCGCCGAGCTGGTGCGCACGCTGCGCGCGCCGTTCTACAGCGACCACCTGTGCATGACGAAGGCAGGGGGCTTCGAGATCGGCCAGCTCACGCCGCTGCCGTTCACGGAGGCCGCCGCGCGCCGCGCGGCCCGGAAGGCCCGTGACATCCAGCGGCTGCTGGGCGTGCCTTTCCTCTTGGAGAACGTCTCCTACAGCTTCGCCTTCCCCAGCCCGATGACCGAGCAGGCCTTCGTGTCGCGCGTCGTCACCGAGGCGGACTGCGGCCTCCTGCTGGACCTCACCAACGTCTTCATCAACTCCCAGAACCACCGGTACGACCCTTACGCCTTCCTGGAGGCGCTCCCGCTGGACCGCGTCATCCAGATCCACCTGGCGGGGGGCGAGAAGCACGGCGGACGCTGGGTGGACAGCCACAGCCAGTCCGTCGACGCGCACCCCGAGGTGTGGCGCCTGCTGGAGTACGTCGTCGCTCGCAGCCCCGTGCGCGCCGTGCTGATTGAGCGGGACCAGAACTTCCCCTCGGAGTTCCAGGAGATGCTCCAGGACATCGAGCACGCCCGGGAGATCCTCGGACGCCGAGGCGCCGTGGAGGCTCCCGCTCCCGCCGCGCTTCCCCCGGAGTTGGACGCATCCCCTGCCCTCCTGCCCGTGGATGAGCCGCGCTTCCAGGCCGCGCTGGCCCGCCTCATCGTGGACCCGGGCCTGCGCCAGCGCTTCCTGGAGGCGCCGGCCGCGACGTGTGCCTCGCTGGAGCTGAGCGCCCCCGCCACCGAGGCGCTGCTCCAGGCGGGCCCCGCGCACATCGACCTGTTCGGGCGCGAGGTCTCCGCCAAGCGCTTCGCGCTGCTGGCCAAGATCGCCCCGGCGACCCTCAAGCTGCTCCAGAAGGAGCGGCTGCTGCACGGCCTCACCACCCGCTTCGTCACCACGTACCTGCCCCGTGAGTCACGGGAGTTCCCCAATCGCTCCGTGCGCGATGGCTTCTGGCTGCTCGACCTGGTGGAGCGGATGTTCGCCGACGGCGAGTTCCAGCTCGCGCACCTGCGAGACATCGCCCGCTTCGAGCGCGCGCAGCTGAGCCTCTACTCCACGCAGCCGCCGGTGGAGAGCGCGCTGGCCGCCCGCGCCGCGCGCGATGCGCGCCCGGAGCCCACCGACGCCGAGCTGCTCACGGCGCGCCCCCGCCTGGGCGCCCACACGCAGGTGGAGCGCTTCGGGTGTGACGTCATCGAAGCCATCCGCCGGGTGACGAGCGGCGCCTCGCTGGAGGACGTCGCCACCACGCCCACCCTCATCCTCTTCCTCAAGGCCCCAGGCTGGCGCAACGTGCAGCCCATGGGCATCAACGAGCGCACGGCCACGGTGCTCGCGCTGTGCGATGGCCAGTGCACCACCGCGGAGCTGCTCGCTCGGCTCGCGTCGCGGGGCTCGACAGAGGACAAGGACCGGACCGAAGCGGGGGGCCTGAAGCTCATCCGAGACCTCTACCGCCTGGGCGCCCTCATGCTGGACTTCGGCATGGAGCAGTGAACGTCGGGCGCCCGTCAGACAGGAGCATCGCTTGCGCATCTGTGCCGTCATGAAGTACCCGCCGATTCAAGGCGGGGTGAGCGCCCAGTCGTATTGGATGGCACGCGGGCTGGCCGAGGCGGGCCACGAGGTCCACGTCGTCACCAACGCGGACGAAGTGGAGCCGGAGCACCGCATCATCTTCGACGAGGATGACCGGGAGTGGCTGGCGCCCTCGTTCCGGCAAGGCCGCGTGCACCTCCACGGCACCGAGCCGCTCTCCCCGACGCTCACGCACATCCCCCAGTCGAATCCCTTCACCGGCAAGCTGGCTGGCAGCGCGGCGGAGGTGGTGCGTCGGTATGGCTGCGACTTGATCTACAGCTACTACCTGGAGCCCTACGGGGTGGCGGCGCACCTGGCCTCGTCGTGGACCGGCGTGCCCTATCTGGTGCGCAACGCGGGCAGCGACGTCGGCCGCCTCATGAACCACCTGGGCCTGTCCACCACCTACCGCGAGGTCCTTCGCCGCGCCGATGGCATCTGCTCGGGCAGCCCCTATCCCTACCTGGGCATGGGCGTTCGCCCCGAGGCGCTCTACCGCGGCCCTCCCTCCCACCTGCCGCGCGCGTGCTTCAACCCGGAGGTGGCCCCGCTGGACATCCCCCTGCATGCCGCGCGCATGCAGCGCGAGCATCCGCACCTGGTCTCCAACTCGCGCCCCATCGACCCCTCGGTCCCCATCATCGGGGTGTACGGCAAGCTCGGCATCGCCAAGGGCTCGTATGACTTGCTGCGCGCGCTCGCGCGGCTCAAGGCCGAGGGGCGCCGCTTCCAGCTCGTCGCGCTGGCGCGCAGCCGCAACATGGACACCTACTTCCGTGTGGTCGAGGACCTGGGGCTGGCCGCCACCACGTGGGTGCTGCCCTTCGTGCCGCACTGGAAGGTCGGCCGCTTCATCCGCGCCTGCCGCGCGGTCTGCTTCCTGGAGCGCGACTTCCCCATCACCTTCCACGCGCCCACCGTTCCGCGCGAGGTGCTCGCCTCGGGGACGTGCCTCATCCTGTCGGGGGAGATCGCCGGCAAGCAGCGCTTCCGCGAGCGCATCGTGGCGGGGGAGAACGCGCTGGTCGTCCCCGATCCCAAGGTCCACGCGGACCTGGCCAACGCCCTGCGGTTGGTCATCGACGACGCGGCGCTGGCGGCGCGCATCGGCCAGAAGGGCGCGGAGCTGCTCGTCGACGGGCGTGAGGAGCAGCCGCCGGGCCGGGGCTACGAGCCCATCTTCCAGGACGTGCTCGAGCGGCGCGGGGGGCGTCCCTCCACCCTGCCCCTGGTGGACCGGGGGCTGCCCGAGACGCGGGAGGAGGCGCTGCGCACGCTCGTCCCCGCCCTCTTCGAGGCGCTCGGGGAGCGCGCCGGTGTCGCGGTGGCGTCCTTCGCGTCGGCACATCCGAGCTCCGGCCCCAGCTACTTCGAGGACGCCGCGGCCTTCTGCGAGTGGGTCCTGAATCACCAGACGCAAGGTGACGCGCGGCTGCGGGACGTCGCCCGCTATTGCGAGCGCCTCGTCTGGCTGGGGACGACCCGCGCCGAGGAGCTGCGCATCCCCCTCTTCAACCGGGTGGACCGGTGGGGCGCCGACAATCGGACCGCGCCCATCCAGGCGATGCTCCGCCGGGTCCCCACGCGCTCCAACCTGCTGCGCATCGAGCGGTTCGAGGTGCTGCCGCCCGGGCTTCCTCCTGGCCGGGAGGACTCCAGCGCCGGCGCGTGCATCGTCGTGTTCCACAAGCAGCCCAACATGAACGGCCACCACTTCCGCGTGAACGCGTGGACCGCGGGCCTGCTCGAGCGGTGCGACGGGACGAAGACGGCGCAGGAGCTCCTCGACGCGGAGGCCGCGCGGACGGGGCGCCCGCCCGAGGAGATCGAACGCCCCCTGCTCGAGGCGCTGCAGCTCTTCCATCAGAAGGGCCTCATCGTCCTCTCGGCGCCGGACAGCTCCATCAACGTGGCGTTCAGTCACGCCTGAGTCCAAGAGCCCTGGCATGTGCGGCATCGCGGGGATGTTCGGAGGGGTGGACGAGCAGCTGCTCTCGAGGATGAGGCACCGCCTCGCCCACCGGGGGCCGGATGGCTCGGGCGCGGCGGTCCTGGGCCATGCGGCCCTGACCAGCACACGGCTGAGCCTCGTCGATTTCGAGACGGGCGCGCAGCCCATGCGAGGGCGGGAGGGCCAGCCCGTGCTCGTCTACAACGGAGAGCTCTACAATCACCAGGAGCTGCGCTCACGACTGGAGGCGCGCGGCGTCCGGTTCCAGGGGCGGAGTGACACGGAGGTCCTCCTGCGGGCCTTCGAGCACGAGGGGCTGCGCTGCGTCGAGGCGCTGGAGGGCATGTATGCCTTCGCGGCGACGGATGGCGAGCAGCTCTGGCTGGCCAGGGACCCGTTCGGCATCAAGCCGCTCCTCTACGCCCTCGTGGATGGCGGACGGCGGCTCGTGTTCGCCTCGGAGTTGAAGGCCCTGCTGGAGGAGCCCGCGGTGCCTCGGCAGCTGGACCGCGCGTCACTCTTCGAGTGGTCGACGCTCCACAATGTGCTCGGGGACAAGACGTTCTTCCGCGCGGTGCGCGAGGTGCCCGCGGGGGGCACCCTCACGGTGCGGCGCGGGCCGGATGGGGTGCTGCGGCTCGAGCACGGCCGACACGGGGAGCCGCGCCCGGTGGAGCTCCCCAGCGAGCCCGGGGCGCTCGTGGAGGCCCTGCACAGCCGACTGCGCGCCTCCGTGCGAGGGCAGCGGGTCGCGGACCACGAGGTGGGGGTCTTCCTCTCGGGCGGGCTCGACAGCTCCCTGCTCACGGCGCTGCTCACCGAGGTGGGCGGTGCGCAAGTCCACACCTTCACCGCCGCGGAGTCCGCGGAGCACCCCGACGTGCAGGCGAGCCGGGAGCTCGCGGCGCTGCTCGGCACGGAGCACCACGAGTACCTGTTCTCGTCCGAGCGACTGGTGCGGGCGCTGCCCGAGACCATCGTGAGCCTGGAGGCGCCGATGGAGGCCTCCCTGGTGGAGAGCGCGGCGCCGGACATCCGAGGGCACGTGAAGACGGTGCTCTGTGGCGACGGCGCGGACGAGCTGTTCGCCGGCTATGCCGTCCATGCCTCCCCCGAGCCGTGGGTCCGCGCGTCGATGGAGAACTACAACCGGCTCATCCGCACCCGCCGGGTGGCGCCGGAGGAGTGCCGCGAGGCCAAGGCGGTGCTCTCCACCATGGCGGCGCGCGACCCGCACGTGCTGCGCGAGGCGGTCCACCGCTTCTTCCTCGACAGTCCGCTGCGCTACTCACATCTGCGGGTCTGGGACCACGGCTCGATGGCGCATGGCCTGGAGGTGCGGGTGCCATTCCTGGACACCCGGGTTCGAGACCTGGCCCTCGCGCTGCCGTGGTCCTGGCGCCTGCGCGGAGAGACCCGGAAGGTGCTGCTGCGCGAGGTCGCCCGACGCGTGCTGCCCACATCCATCGCCGAGCACATCATCCAGCGCCCGAAGCTCGCCGCGCCCTCCGCGGTGGCGGGTGCCACGGAGCGCCTCAAGCGGCTCGCCGAGACGCTCGTTCCACCCGAGCATCAAGAGCGACACCCCTTCGGGCACTTCTGCGCCCGTCCCATCGAGCTTCTGCGGCTCGACCTGTTCATCCTCCTCTTCGTCGGGCGAGGAGGCAGGCTGCCCGAGGGCTTCCGCACGGAGGACCTCTATGGTGCGTATCGCGAAGAGCTCACCGCGGCGCTCGCGCAGGCCGCTGGCTGAGCGGTGCGCGCTCCTCGCGCCGCACGAGTCATGGCGCGGACACGGTCGGCGCGGGCCAGGTCCCTGACCCGGTGCGGTGCGATATCGCTGCGCGCACCATGTCCTTGAGCTTGCCCCAGTTCCGTGAACACCCGAGATGTGATGAAGGGGTTCAGGGATGTCCACGGATACGAAGCAGAGAAGGAAGCGCCGCAGCTTCACCTCCGAGTTCAAGGCGGAGACTGTCTGGCTGGTACTGGAGGAGGGCAAGACAGTGGGCTAAACCGAGGTTCGTCATCGGCGATCCCTTTACGGACCCGATGGGAGTAGCGGGACCAATCTACGGAAGGAGTCCTCTCGGTGGATGTCGAGCGTTCGCACTTCCGAGAGAACCTCCTCCATGAAA